>JARRLD010000236.1:0-27074 GCA_037387345.1 Gemmatimonadota bacterium | reverse complement strand
TCTTCCTCCTCCTGGGGCTCCTGGGCCTCGGGCTCGGGTGCTGCTTCCTCGGCTGGTTCCGCCCCGTCGCCCGCTTCATCTTCCTCCGGTTCCACCATGTAGGCGATCAGGTTGCCCTCCTCCGCCGGCACCTCGAAGGCACTCACTTCCGGAACGCGGAGGGCCTGCTCCGGAGTCTCCCCCACCCGCAGGACCGCCAAGGTGTCCTTGGGCATGTCCTCGCTCTTCACCGAGTCCCGCTTGGCCTGGCGTACGGCGCTGTTGGCAGGCGAGATGACGAAGACGGCGTAGTCCCATCCCCCGGTCAGGGTGGCCGGTCCTCCGCGCGGAACGGTGTGGACCTCGTCACCGTCCGTGCGCCGGAGCACCAGATCCGCATCCCCCTCTCCGGGAACGTAGCGGAACGCAATCCACCGGCCGTCCGGGGAGAGCTCACGGTTTCGAAGGGTGCGCCAGGCGTCGTAGACGTCGTGGTCCAGGAGCTTCTTTCCAGAGACCCGGGCCTGCCGCTGCATGTGGGCGGGAGACTCCTGCGCCGATGCGCCGGGAACCGCCAGGGCAAGGAGAAGAGGGAGGACGGTGGCGCCGCGTATCCGGGTGCTGCGGATGGGATGCCTCACGGATTCTGCCTCGGTTGAGGTTGCCGGAGGGTCTGTCTGGGTCGAATGGTCAAACGGATAGGGCGGGCGCAGGCGTACGGCAAGGGATGGCAGGGGCTCGGAAGACATGGCCGGAACGAGAGCCGGCCATCCGGGTCCCTCGAACCGTCAGGTCTCCCGCAGGTACTCGTGCACGTACATCACGGCCATCGACCCCTCGCCGACGGCCGAGGCCACACGCTTGATGGAGCCCGCTCGCACATCGCCGGCCACGAAGACGCCGGGCGCGCTCGTCTCCAACATCCCTGGAGTACGCAATGCCAGCGTGTTCCTGGAGATCCTCCAGGTGCCGCGCCCCGGAGGACGCCCACCGCCCGTGCCCCGTGCGGTGGCGTCGCGGCCGCGATCGGCCGGGGAGGCCGGGAGAATCGCATCGGCTCCCGAGAGGACGAACCCGTCTTCGTCCCGGGCGACGACGTCAGGGAGCCAATCCGTGCGTGGCTTCGCTCCGATGAAGATGAAGAGCGCCGCCGCCTCGACCGTATCCGACCTCGCGCCCCCGTCGCGGGTCACGATCAGGTGCGTGAGTCGGTCCACTCCCACGGCCTCTCGGACCTCGCTCCCGGTCCAGACGCGGATGTTCGCCCTCGCGTCGATCTGATCGATGAGGTACTGGGACATGCTCCGAGCCAGGGACGGCCCCCGCACCAGCAGGGTGACCGTGCTCGCGAAGCGGGAGAAGTACATCGCGGCCTGGCCAGCCGAGTTGGCACCGCCCACCACATAGACCTCCTGGTCCCGTACCGACTCCCCTTCGCCCAGCGCCGCGCCGTAGTACACACCGGCGCCGGTCAAGGCCGAGATACCGTCGGCCTCGAGATCGCGGTAGGCCACGCCGGTGGCGATCAGCACAGCCCGGCCGTTCAGGGTCGTGCCGTCCTCCAGACGGATCTCGCGCGTCGGCCCGTCGACGGACAGACCCACCACACGACGGGCGGTGAGGATCTCCACACCGAACCGTCGTGCCTGGGTGACGGCGCGCCGGGCCAGCTCGCCTCCGGGAATCCCCCCGGGGAAGCCCAGGTAGTTCTCGATGCGCGAGCTCATCCCGGCCTGCCCGCCCGGAGCCTCCTGCTCCACCACCAGCGTACGGAGTCCCTCGGACGCGCCGTACACGGCTGCTGCCAGACCTGCCGGTCCTGCTCCGACGATGACGAAGTCGTAGAGAGGCTCGTCTGCGATGGTCTGGATGCCGATACGGTCGGCGGCCTCGCGGTTGGAAGGATTGGACAGACACGTGCCATCCGAGAAGAAGAGGACAGGCAGCTCCGGATCGGCGTCGGGGACCATGTCCAGCAGCTCCCGTGCCTCCGGCATGGCTTCGATGTCCATCCACGCATAGGGCACGTGGTTCCGCGCCAGGAAATCCTTCACGCGATGCGAATCCGGCGTCCAACGGTGACCGACCACCCGCACGCCGTCGAACCCGGGCTGATGGACCAGTCGCCAATCGTCCAGCAGATCCGTGAGCACGGGATAGAGCTTGTCTTCCGGTGGATCCCACGGCTTAAGGAGGTAGTGGTCCACCTGCACGTCGTTGATGGCCTTGATGGCGGCATCGGTGTCGGCGTACGCCGTGAGCAGCACGCGGCGGGCTTCAGGGTAGATGGATCTGGCCTTCTCGAGGAACTCGAGCCCTGACATGTTCGGCATGCGCTGATCCACGAGGAACAGGGCCATCACCTGCCCACGGCGTTTCCATTCCGTGAGCAGCTCCAATGCCGCCGGACCGGAGTCGGCGCGGGCGATGCGATACTCGCGTTCGTATTCGGCGCGAAGGTCTCGTTCCACCGCGCGAAGCACATGGACGTCGTCATCGAGGGTCAGAATGATGGGCTTCGACATGGGGACGTTGCCTACTCCGTCGGGAGAGTGACACGGAACTCGGTCCGGCCCGGCCTGGATTCTGCGGCGATGTCACCTCGGTACCGGCGGACGAGGCGCAGCGCGATGTCGAGCCCGAGGCCCGTTCCATGGCCGGGCGCCTTGGTGGTGAAGAACGGCTCGAAGATCCGGGGCAGGAGCTCGGGCGGAACGCCTGGCCCGTCATCGACCACACGGACGACCACACGATCCAGCTCGGCGCGGGCGCTCACATCCACGTGCCCGGACTCGTGCACCGCATCGAGGGCGTTGTCGATCAGGTTCAACCAGACCTGGTTGAGCTCGCTGCCGGTCGCATGCACCCGCGGCAGGTTCGGGTCCAACTCCAGGTTGATCGTAGCGCCCTTCGACTTCGCTTTGGAGGCCATGACCCTGACCGTGTCACGGAGTCCGACCTCCAGGTCCACCGGCTCCGGGCCTGCCAGGTTGTCCATGTAACTGAAGCGCTTGACCGCTGCCACGAGCTCGTGAATTCGTGTGGCGGCGTGCTCGACGTCGAGGGCGAGAGCGTGGATCGAGCAGCCCGCTACGATCCAGCCGAGCGCCGCGTCGAGCGTAGCTCCCTCCGCCACGCCGGTCAGACCATCCAGAGCTTCGAGGGTCACGGCCGTGTCGGCGAGTGGCCCCGCGTACATCGGATCGAGCCGATGACGGGCCAGCCATTCGGCGATCTCGTCCTCACGATCCGCCTGCTGGAGGGGCGTCAGACCCGCGTCTCGGGCTTGTGTCAGACAGCTGTCACGCACCCTCCGGAGGGCATCGAGCTGCCCGTCATCGAGACCGGCCGCACCGATGGTCCGCGACGACGCGTCCACCTCGGCGAGGTTCGCCAGCAGCTGCTTGGCCCCGCGTGCGGCGGCCGAGGCCGGGTTGTTGAGCTCGTGGGCCAGGCCTGCCGCGAGTCTGCCCAGGGCGATCATCTTCTCGTCCTGCAGCGCAACGGTGTTGAAGCTGCGCGCCCGGTCAAGCATGAGATGTACGGTGTAGGCGGTGAACCGGGGGCACCGACGGACCATCTCGGGAAAGTGGCTCTGATGGACCGTGAGGAGCTCACTCCACTCCTCGACGTAGTTGTCCCCCGGGGGGGCGGTCATCCGGGAGTAGGGGAGCATCCCGGTAACCTCTCCAGTACGCCATTCCATGACCCGCCGGGGACCCGCTCCCCGATCCACGTCCACGACGGTGCGCCCGGAGAGGATGACCCAGAGCTTTTCGACCGGCTCGCCTTGGGCTGCCACGACCGTCCCCGCCTCGTACACCTCCAGCTCCCCGTGGGCGGCCAGCCATTGCAGCTCCTCTCTGGGAATTCCCTCGAGATTGGACAGGCCCGCCAGTCGGTCGGTGAGGGACGTCAAGGGCTTCACTCCGATGTTCGTACCAGACCGTGCCGGCCGCGACAGACCGACCACACGAGAGAAGTCTGGTCAGCCGAGGCTCGTTGCGCCATATGGTGACGCGCCTCACCCGGGCACCCGGCCGAGAAGAAGCCGTCACCCGGCTGCCCACAAAGAGGTTGCCCCGAGTGTCCCAAGCCCACACTTTGGTAGGCTGTTCACCTGGCCTATGCTCCGGGCCGACCCTCCCTTCGCCCGATGGATACCATGAGACCCTCCCGTTCGCTGCTCCTGACGGCGCTCGTCGCCTTGATCCCGGCCGGATGTGGCGACGACGCTGCTACCGGGCCGGAGACAATCACCATCTCCGCCCAGGCCAATCCCGCGCAGCAGTTCGACATCGTCACGGCGGGAGGTGAGCTCCGCACCACCGTCCTGGACGGTGGCGGAGCGCGAACCTGGCTCACACTCGGCGATTTCAATGACGAGTGGGACGCGGCGCTTACCCTCAGCGGGACCACGCTCACGTCGACCCCCGTCGAGGCGTCCCGGCCCGTGCGCCATTACGCCCTTGCGCTGGAGGGTAGCCTCATGACGCTGACCAGCAACGATGCCACCTGGGACTTCACGCTTTCGGGCGCCGAAGGAGTCGCGGCAAACCAAGTGATCGTCTTCGTGCGGCAGTAGCGGGCACGAGGCGGACGGGGGGTCGCCGACGCGGCTTCCTTGGCATGACCGTTGCATCTATCAACCGCTGGAGCGAGGTCCTGCGAGGCGTGGGACCATCGCGTTGAGCCAGTCTACTCTCCAGCGGAGGTCGACCCATGTACAGACCGAGATCACGATCCGGGCTCCTCGCTGCAGCGCTTGCCGTAGCGGTTGCCGGCTGCAGGAACGCCGACACCGCCGAGGCGCCTTCCGAGGGAACCGAGCCCGTCGAGACCGTGCAGCCGGCGTCCCTGTCGGCTGGCACCACGCTGACGTTCGTGGTCGACGAGACCATCTCCACCGACTCCCATGTGGCGGGCGCCGAGTTCACCTCCCACCTGACGTCCGACGCCCTGGCGCCGGACGGCCGGGTGGTCCTCCCCGCTGGCACCGCCGGTGGCTGGATCGTCGAGGAGTCCCAGTCCGACAATGGGGAGGGCCAGGCGATCCTGGTGGTGAGGCTTCTCGGCGTGAGCGTGGACGAGGAGTGGCATCCGGTGCAGGCGACCATCGTCGGTTCGGACCTGCAGACCGACGACAAGGACTCTGCCGGCAAGACCGCAGCCAAGATCGGTATCGGTGCCGCGGCCGGCGCCGTCGTGGGTGGTGTCCTGGGTGACGACGCCAAGGACGCGTTGAAGGGCGCGGGTGTCGGCGCGGCCATGGGCACCGTGGTGGCACTTGCCACGCGTGACGGGTCCGCGAAGCTGCCTGAGGGCTCCACGCTCACGGTCCAGCTCGACAGGCAGCTGTTGAGGGACAACCCCTAGGCGAGCCGAAAGAAGCTCGGCAGGAAGGCCGGCTCGGGTCCCCGGGGCCAACCCCCGGGGACGCGCTTTCGTTCACCGTCCCGGACGTCTTCTCCGGCCTGTCGGGGTCGGGTTGGCCGAAGGCGGGGTGCTCGTACTCTCCACCGTCTGGCTCCGCCCTATCCACTCCTCTATCATTACGGTCGTCCCGTCACGACCCTCCTGCCCGTTGACCCGATGATCCCGACACGTCTTCAGACGCCATTCCTGCTCGGCACGGCGCTTCTCACCCTGGCCACCGAGTGCGCGGCCCAGGATCTCCATCCGTCCCGTCGCCCCAGTCCCGCGGGCATCGCCCGCACCTTCCTTGGCGATACCTACGTGAAGGTCACCTACGGACGGCCGTACATGCGCGGTCGCGCCGTCTTCGGCACTCCGACCGAGGGCAGCGAGTTCCTGGTCCCTTTCGGACGGATGTGGCGCACCGGAGCGAACGAGGCCACCGAGCTCACGGTGTCGGAGCCGGTCATGGTGGAGGGTCAACGGCTCGAGGCCGGCACGTATTCGGTGTTCACGGTGCCCGGTCCGTCGACGTGGGAGGTGCACGTCAACCGTCAGGTGGGCATGGACGGCACAGGGCGTCTGGATCCCGAGACCGGAGCGTTCTCGGAGACGTACGATCCCGTCGATGACGTCCTCGTCGTGGAGGTCTCGTCCGGCACCCTTGCGGAAGACGTGGACCAGCTCACGATCGAGTTTCGTCCCGCCACGCCCGGCAGCTGGGCAGACATGGTCCTCATGTGGGAACGAACGGAAGTGACGATCCGCCTGACACAAGCGAATCGGTAGCACTCGGGAGGCCGGGGCGTAGCGTCCCGTGTCGTTTTCCTTGCCTGGGGCCAGGTAGCGTATCTAGCGTAGACATATGGGAAGCACGATACCGTTACTTCGCCGTTACCCTTCCTCTGCCCCCACACCTCGTCAGGAAATCACAGGCATGGAGCGGGAGAACCGCATCGCCCAATGGGCCTTCGATGCGCGAAGCATCCTTGGTCGATTCCACCTGTGGTTGGAGGATGTCGAGGAGCATTGGGTCATGGGATGCCGCAGCGACGTGACGTTCGCGGGCGATGCCCTCGAGAGGGCATTTGTTACGGCAAACGCGGTGACCGCTCTGGGTACGCGGCTGTTCGGGCGCTTCGGCGAAGGAAGGGACCGGGACAGCATGACGGTAAACCAGGTGAAGAAGAACGCCGATGCCACCTCGGCCTACGTGCTCTCCGAGGCGCTGTGGAACCTCACCCGCAACCTGCCGGAGAACCACGCGGTCATGGTGGGCCTGGGTGAGGGGCTCATGCCGAAGGCCGGGGAAACGCCCGAGATGGGCGCAAATCCCCAGCTTGGGTTTGGGCGCGTCTACGCTCGGCCACAGGTGGCCCGGTTCCTGGACCGGCTCGTCCACCGGATGGTCAACCACCATCAGTGCGAGTGGTCAGATTTCTGGCGCGAGACCCAGGCAGCCGGAATCACCGTCTGGGGTGCGGCGGTGGATACGCTGGAGAACACGTCCCGTTTCGCCAAGGGCAGCCTCACGGGCCCCATGGCCGTGCTGCACGTGTTCGATCAGCCTCTCCGGGTGGCCCAACCGTACGAGGGATACGTCGGCACCCTCGCGTTGCCGAGGAAGGTGGTGGAGCATGCGGCCGAGCGCTCCGTTCTCATCAACTTCCTCACCCCCCGCGACATCGTCATGGAAGCCATCAGCGCAACCTATCCCGGGGTCCGGCCACGGAACGTGCACGTGTGGACCCTGGCAGGTCCGTCCCGCGAGCCGCGGATCGGAAGCCTGTGGCGCGAGTGGCGCGACCTCGGTGCCCATCTCGTCGAGGATGGCTGGAAGACTCCGTGGACCGAGGGGCGGGCATTCACCGAATCAGGCACCTACGCCCCGGCCTTCCGTGTGGGGCCCTTCACCGATTCCGACGGGGTCGAGCATCTGTTCATCTGCGACGGCTACGCCGCGTCGGCCGAGGCGATCCAGGCGGCGAGCCTCGATCCGGTCATCGGTACGGACACGTCCATGTGCCTCTTCTCGTCACGGTTCGAGGGAGATTACGAGCGCGAGCCCATGATCATGCGCCTCGACCCCGACAGCGAATGGTTTCCCAGGGATCTCGCCGAGGTCCTGCGGGAAGAGGTGGGAGCGGCCGACGCAGAGTCCTATCGTCAGAACATCCTGGATGCGCGTGCCGCCTGCATCCCGATGGCCCGGCGGACCCTCAGCGTCGACGACTTCTTCCCCAACAAGGAGTGGCGGGTCCTGAGCCTCGCCTCCTGCATGCTGCCCGATCCGTACACGGGCATACCGGGTGTCGAAGAGGTCGGTGAGAACATCTTCCGGGTCACGACCCGTTCGTCCACGCGCTCCCGCATGGTGGACGTTGCGATCACCCTGCGTGTCATGGAGCCAATGGACGAGATGCGCATGGCCTTCTCGCCCTTGCTCGACCGCTTCTACGCGGGCCAGGACTTTCGTACGCGGCCCGTGCGGGTATCCGACTCCGGCCGGATCCGGAACGAGCTGCAGACCCTCTGCGCCGAGGCCATCGAGTACCTGCCGGGCGAGCGGATGTTCATCCACCTCGACCGTCTGGACGACGCGGTCCTCGCGCCGGACAAGAAGGCCCTCATCCGGGAGGTTCTCGCGTGGTATCGCAAGAACCACCCCGTGTGGTTCGGCTGGCAGGAAACCGACTGACGGCACGACGGCGACATCCCACCTGCTTGCCGTCGCCAGCAGGTCTGGTCGATCTTCCAGGACATGTCCAACGTTCCTGGCTACCAGCGCTTCCTGGCGGAGCTGAAGCGTCGCAGGGTCTTCCGAGCCGCCGCGGGCTACGGGGCCGGAGCGTTCGTCGTGCTCCAGGTCGCGGACCTCGTGGGTGAGGGCCTTCGACTCCCCCCGACGTTCCTGACCGCCATCACGGTGCTGGCCCTCGCCGTCTTCCCCTTCGTGCTGGTCCTCGCGTGGCTCTTCGAGCGGGCCCCCGGCGGCGACCTTCGGCGCACACCGGACGCCTCGCGGGCGTGGGCCTGCTTCTCTGGAGCGTATGGCCAACCGGAGGTGCCGGCGGAGAAGAGGGTGCGACGCAACCGGAGCAAGCCACCGAGGCGTCGGGCCCGGCGATCCCGACCGATCCCCACTCGCCTCCGTCCGTTGCGGTCCTCCCTCTGAGTGACATCGGAGGGGACCCATCCAACGAGTACTTCTCCGAAGGCATGACCGATGACATCATCACCCATCTCGCGAAGATCGGTGACCTCCAGGTCATCAGCCGCACCTCGGTCATGCCATACCGAGGATCGGACAAGCCCCTGCGCCAGATTGCGCAGGAGCTAGGGGCCGGGGCGCTGCTGGAGGGGAGCGTCCGCCGCGCCGATGGCCGCGTGCGCATCGTGGCCCGCCTCGTCGACGCCCGGACCGACGCCTCCCTCTGGGCCGACACGTACGATCGCAGCCTGGACGACATATTCGCCATCCAGAGCGACGTCGCCCAGCGCATCGCCGAAGCCCTGAAGGCCACGCTGTCTCCGGCAACGCGAGCTCGGATCACCTCGAGGCCTACGGAGGACTCCGGGGCCTACGATCTGTACCTCCAGGGGCGGTACTTCTGGAACCGCCGCTCGGTCCCCGACCTGGAGCGGGCCATCACCTTGTTCGAGGCGGCCCTCACCCGGGACTCGACGTTCGCGCACGCATGGAGCGGGCTCGCCGACGCCTACATGGTGTTGCCCTTCTACAGCCCCGTGCAGCCGCGGGAGTGGATTCCCCGCGCCCGACGGGCGGCCGAGCGCGCCCTTGATCTGGATCCGGATCTCGCCGAGGCCCGGACCACGCTGGCCTATGCGCTCGCACTCCACGATTGGGAGTGGGAGGCGGCGGACCGGGAATTCGAGCGTGCTGTCACCCTCAGCCCCAGCTACTCGACGGCGTACAAATGGCATAGCGATGTCCTGTCCATCATGGGACGGCCCGAGGAGGCGTTGGCCGCCGCGGAACGGGCTCTGGCGCTGGACCCGCTATCTCCGAACGTCCGCACCATCGTGGGCCTCAAGCACTGGTACGCGGGCGATGAGGGCGCTGCGGTGGCGCACTTCGAGAGGGCGCTCGAGCTCGATCCCGGATTCCCGCTGACCCTCGAGTACGTCTCCCAGATCTACTGGAGTCGCGGGGACACGGCCCGGTTCTTCTCGGCGCGGGAGCGCCTGGAGGAGGGCTCGGAGCGGGTCGGGGTGCCGGCCTCGGAGTTGCGAAGGGCCTTTGCGCTCGGAGGATCCGAGGCTGTCTTGCGCCTTCAGGTCGGCGCCGCGGACGCCGGAAGACTCCCCACGGAGCGGGCCCGGTGGCACGTGTTGCTGGGAGACCTGGACGCTGCCTTTGACGACCTGGATCAGGCGCTCGATGAGCGTACGGTCTGGCTTCCTTTTGTCACGGTGCAACCTGATCTCGCCCCGCTGAGGGCGGATCCCCGTTACCGATCATTGAGGAGCCGGATCGGACTCGAGTAGTGGGCGCCACGAACGGGTGCGCCGAGTCCCGCACTCGTCAGTGTACGTCGTTGCTCGCCTGTGGGCTCATCCAGTTGGGATTGGGTATCAGGGCCGTGAGCGCCCCGCAGATCCCGAGCACATAGCTCTCGAGCTGCCACGGATGCAGGTCGGATGTCCGGACCGTGCCCGCCACCGCGTTGACGAGCGGACCGGCGACGGCCTTGCCCACGAACCGTCCGACATAGGCTCGCGTAGGGCCGCCCTTCCCATTCAGCCGTGAACGAAGGTGCGCGTCCCGGTAGAATCGATCACACGTCCTCAACATCACGTCCGCCGCCAGCGGAGGAAGCCGCCCGAACCGCCTGAGGTGCTCGCGGATGCCCGCCTCGTACTCCCGTCGGGCTTCGTCCTCGATATCCCTGGTTTCCAGTCGGGCGCCGTTCCCGTTCCCGTTCTCGCTCGCACCCCACGCACCGCCGTCGCCCGTGGCCAGCCACTCCAGATCCACGCCGAAGACGCGAGCGACCTGAACCAGGTATTCCACCGGGGGCTCCCGGTCGTGGTGGTAGTTCCGAACAGCTTCGTAGCTCACCTGATAGCCGCCGTCCGCCGTCAGCTCCCGCCAGAAGTCGCGGAGCGTCCCACAGTTGACGTGACCGCGAACGTGCTCGAGGCGTTCGGCGATGGCGATTTCGGGACCGTTTCGGCGCTTGACCGTCTGCACGTTTATCCTCCGTGGTCGCCGAGGTGCAGGCACGTGCGGCCACAGGGCCGGGGGGGAACACGTGCCAACGCGGGTTCCCACAATGTCCGTGTCTTCCAGTCCCTCGGTACAGTTGAGCTCCCCATCCGTGCAGCTCGACCGGACCGCTCCACGCCGGCGCATCCACCCACAGGCGGATCCCCTGATCCCGTAACGAGACCCTCCATGAAACTGCGATTCAGCCTGGCCGCTGCCCTGGGCGTTGCGGCAACGTTCGGCATTCCCTCACATGGCACGGCCCAGATCCGGGCGAGCGAGCGTGGCGGTACCTCCCAGCTCGTGGACGGCACGACGATCCGCGTGGAGTACGGTCGGCCACAGGCCCGCGGGCGCGAGCTCTACGGTGAGGTCATCCCGTGGGGCAAGGTCTGGACGGGTGCGAATTGGGCGACGACCCTCGAGATCGACAAGGACATCACGATCAACGGCCATGCGCTGAAGGCCGGGAAATACTCGGTCTGGCTCCAGATTCAGCCTGAGGAGTGGACGGCGATCATCGATCCCCAGCCGCGACGGTTCCATATCATGCCGCCCCCCGAATCCGACGACCAGCTCCGGTTCCCCGTCCGACCGCAGGCCGGAACGCATGTCGAGATCCTGACCTGGACGTTCCCCGAGGTCCGGCCGACAGGCACGAAGCTCCAGTTCGCCTGGGGCGAGAAGACGGTCGCGTTCGATATCGGTGTTCAGCCGTCACGGCCGCTGACCACTCTTCCGGAAATCGCCGAGCGCGTCACGGGCAGCTACAGGCTGCAGAACGGTGAGCCACTCGGCGGCACCGAAGTCTCCTTCGACGTGCGGTACGAGGACGGCCGGCTCATCGCGAAGTGGGAGGGATCCCCGAACCCGCTGCTCGCGGAACCGTTCCTGGTCTCGCTGGGCGAAGGCATGTTCGTGCCGGGCGAGCGGGACGAGCACGGCGAGCTGGTGGATGTACTCATGGAGCTGATCTTCGAGTTCACGCCAGTCGAGGGTCGGGCAACGGGCTTCGAACTGCGCGCTCTGGATGACGAGCTCTGGGGGACGGCCCGCCGGGTGAACTGAGCGGGATCAAGGTCCATGGCCCCCATCCGCCCTGCCGTCTCTCGCCGAGCCTTTCTCAGGGCCGCAGCCGCCGTGGGTGGAACGGCGCTGATCCGCCCCCGGCGCCTCCTCGGCCAGGCGGCACCTCCGTATCCGTACGTGGATGGCCTGTGCGCGCTGCCCGCCGATCCCCGCGACGTCGGGCGCTCCGGCCTGTCCGCCTTCCTCGCGGACGTGTCCTCCGTCGCCCCGGTGCAAACCGAGGACGGGACCATTCGCTATTACCGCTCCTTCGAAGCTTCGGCCCAGTCCCTGGTGGCGACTCGCCGGCGCCTGGAGGACGGCGCGGTCCCGGGTGCGTTCCTGGCAACACGCGGCTCCCAGATCCGGGAGGCCTTCCGGGAAGGGCGGACCGCCCTCTTCTTCCAGTTCCAGGGCGCCCAGCCGCTCGAAGGTGAGCTGTGGCGGCTGGATCTGTTCTATGAGCTGGGGCTCCGCGTGCTTCAGCTCACCCATCACAACGCCAACCCGTTCGCCGGCGGAGCCCTGGACCCTACACCCACCGGGCTCACCTCCCTGGGGCACGACCTGGTGGCCCGGATGAACGAGCTCCGTGTGGTACCGGACGTGTCCCACGCATCCGACGCGACCGCCCTGGACGTGGCGCGCGCCAGCTCCTTACCGGTCATCCTCTCCCACGGCTCCGCTCGAGCCATCGTTCCCAACGCCCGATGCGCCCCGGACGAGGTCATCCGGGCGGTGGGGCAGACCGGTGGTGTCATGGGTGTGTTCATGATGAGCTTCTGGCTCACCGACGATCCCGTGCCCACCGTGGACCATCTCATCGCACAGCTCAAACACGTGGCCAACGTAGGCGGCATGGAGGCGGTGGCCATCGCGAACGACTACCCCGTGACGGGAGAGGCCCATCTCAGATCTCTGGACAACGACAACGCCGAGGGCGTCAAGGCGTACCATCCGTGGTGGGAGTCCATGGCGCGGGAAGGAATCCTGGGCTTCGACGCCGACAAGCTGCCGAGACACGTCGTGATCCCCGAGCTGAACAACGTCCGAAGGATGTATTTGATCGACGACGCCCTGGAGGGGGCAGGATTCTCCTCCTCCGACCGGGAACGGATCATGGGAGCGAACTGGATCCGTGTCCTGGAGGAGGTGCTGGGTTAGAATCGAGCCGCCGATGCGACTCAGTCGCGCACGGGTGTTGCGATGGGCCATGGTCGGTACGGTGGTGCTCGCCATCTTCCACGCCGCGCGTACCCCCTCCCTGAGCCGCGAGTGGGACGACGACGTCCGCGTGCTGGCCGGTGTCGGCTTGTCCGACGATGGAGCGGTCCGCCTGAGGGACATCCGCGACTGGAGCTATACCCGGGATTCCATCGTGTCGCGGGTGTACTTCGACGCGCGCTTCGACCCCGGCGATATCGTCGACGTATGGATGTACGAGCAACAGCTCGACGACGTCGGCCTCATTTCCCACACATTCCTGGTCTTCGAGTTCGACGAGAGCTATGGCCCCTCCCGCTACCTGGGCCTGTCCGTCGAGACCCGGCGCGAGTCGGACGAGGAGTACTCGATCATCGGGGGGATGCTGCGCGCCTTCGAGGTGACCCACATCTGGGCGACGGAGCGGGACCTCGTTACCCGAAGGGTCCAGTATCTGGACTACCCCCTCACCCGCTACCGCCTGGTGATCCCGGTGGAGTACCGCGCGCGGATCTTCGTGAAGCTCGCCCGGGAGACCCAGGAGCTCGCCCACACGCCCCGCTGGTACAACACGGCCCTCAACAACTGCACGAGCTCGTTGATCCGGTACGTGAATGAGAGCGAGCCCGGCGCCATCCCGCTGCACTACAGCTACGTGTTCACGGGCAGGGTCGACAACTACCTGAAGAAGCTCGGCTATCTGGATCCGAGCTACTCGTTGGCCATCACACGAGACTACCTGGCCACCCACGACCTCCGGTAGCGAGGGCCGGGCGCCCTCGGCCCCCGGCCCCGGCATCCCCTCGAACGTCGACCAGGCTACCGCACGCTCGGAAGGACGCCCTGCGTGCCCGGGTCCGGGCGGACGCGGATCGTGCCCTCGGCGCTCCGCCCGTTCGCGGTCACACGAATCCGGTAGGTACCGACACCGGCAGCCTCTCCCTGCGGGCCCTGATTCCGGAAGAACCCCGGAAGCTGCCCCCCGAACTGCTCGCGGGCGCGCTCCATCTGCTGCTCGAATCGCGCCACCTGGTCGGGCGAAGGAGCCCAGCGCAGATCCCACATGAAGCGGTTCACACCCGCGTGGCCCTCGATGTCCAGGGAAACGGACCGAGCACCGTCCACCGTGGATATCTCGACCTCGGCATTGCCGTCGGAGGCGAGCCAAAAGCTGATGGCCGCGCGATTCACCAGCTCGTTGGGCGAGTTGCCCGGAGGCTCCTGCTCGATGGTGAGGGGGTTGCGACCCATGAAGAGCTTGTGGCCACGTGTGGCGCCCCGGCTGATGCCCTGCCACAGGGTGGCGGTCTTCTGCTCGAAGATGTGTACAGCGGACCGGCGGACGCTCTGCGTAAGCTGCTGCAGAGGTGTTACGTCGTCCAGGATCCAGACGCTGCGGCCGTGCGTCGCGGCGATGACGTCCCCTTCGCGCGGATGGATGATGAGGTCATGCACCGCCACGGTGGGCAGGCCGACTCCCAGGTCGCCCCACGTGGCGCCACCGTCTACGGAGAAGAAGGCCGCAAACTCGGACCCGGCGTAGAGCAGCTCGGGGTTCTTCGGATCTTCGCGCACGACGTAGATGGGGTGTCCGTCCGGGAGTCCTCCCGAGATCCGGGTCCACGTGGCCCCGTAGTCCGTGGTCTTGAAGATCCAGGGCGTGAACTCGTCGGACCGGTGCCCATCCTTCGAGACGTAGGCCGTCCCGGCCTCGAAATGCGACGGCTCCACGCGGCTGACCCAGAGCCGATGGACGTCGTCCGGGAGGTGAAGGCCCACGTCCGTCCAGGTCCGTCCGTCATCTCGCGTGACATGCACGCGACCGTCGTCCGTCCCGGCCCAGATCACGCCGGGCACGACCGGCGACTCCGCGACGGTGATGAGCGTGGCGTGGGTCTCGGCGCTGGTGACGTCCCGGGTCAGCCCGCCGCTCTCGGGATTGACGAAGGCGGTGTCCGCGGTCGACAGGTCCGGGCTGATGATCTCCCACGTGTCGCCGCGGTCATGTGAACGGAACAGGTAGTTCCCGCCGAACAACACCGTGTGCGAGTCGTGTGGGGAGAGGCGCAGCGCCGAGGACCAGTTGAACCTGAATTGCTCCCGGGGAAGCTGCGCCCCACCGCCTCCGAAACCCCCGAATCCGCCTCCACCCGCTGCCGGTGGCTCCCAATCGGGCAGAACCGGTGTGGAACCCGTCGCCGGAGTGGAACTTGAACCAGGGGTCGTTCAGGATGCCGTTCCAGGCCCGGCTGTTAGACGGCCCGCCCCAGTTCCCATTGTCCTGAAGGCCACCGTACACCCAGTACGGATCCCGGTTGTCCGCGGTGACCGCGTAGAACTGGCCGATGTCCATGTTGTCGAACATGACGAAGTGTTGGCCCTGGTCGAACGTCACGTACGCGCCCTTGTCGTTGCCGACGTAGAACTGGTCGGGGGCCTTCGGGTTGATCCACAGCGCATGGAAGTCGCCGCTGATCCCGCCCAACGACCGATCGAAGGTGCGGCCACCATCTTCGGAGACCTGAGCGGACCCGGCAAGGACATAGACGCGCTGGTCGTTCTGCGGGTCCATCCAGATGTGCGAGTAGTAGAAGGGCCGATTGTTGTAGCGGCTCACGTAGCGCCAGCTCGCCCCACCGTCCTCCGAACGGTAGATGCCCGTACCCAGCTTGCTCATGTCGGCGTAGTCCGGGTCGTCCTCGTCGGGCTGGAAGCCGTGCTCCACGATGGCCATGACGATGTCCGGATTTGCCCGGTGGATGGCGAGCCCGATCTTTCCGGTCTCACCCTCGGGCAGACCGTCCGTCAGCCTGGTCCAGGACGCGCCTCCATCCGTCGACTTGAAGATCCCCCCGTTCGGCCCCCCGCTCAGGAATCGGTATGGCAGGCGGATCCTCTCCCAGAAGGCCGCGTACAGGACGTCGGGATCGGCGGGGTCCATCTTCAGGTCTGACGCGCCGGTGCGCCCGTCATCCGGGAGACCGCCTCCCAGGTGCGTCCAGGTTCTTCCTCCATCGGTCGTCTTGAAGATCCCCATCTCGCCTGCGTGTCCCCAGAGGTGACCCTGCGAGGCCACGTAGGCGATGTCGGGGTCCGTGGGGTGGACGACCACCTCGCTGACGTGGTGGCTGTCGCGAAGTCCTACGTTGGTGAAGGTCCGCCCGCCATCCGTCGACTTGTAGACGCCGTCCCCCCATCCCACCGAGTTGCGCGTGCACGACTCGCCCGTCCCGATCCAGATGATGTCGGGATTCGGCTGGAAGATGGCGATGTCTCCGATGTTGCCCGTGCCGTAGCGCTCGAAGATCGGCTCCCACGTCGTGCCCGCGTCGTCGGACTTCCAGGCACCGCCCGAAGCGGACCCAACGATCACCCGGGCGAGGTTGTCCTCGACGGCCTCGATGTCCGTGACACGGCCGGCCATGTTGGCAGGGCCGATGTTCCTCCACCGCAGATCACCCGTGAGCTGCTCGGGAGACTGGGCGACCAGGGGCGCGACGGCAGCGAGGAGAGCGGTCGCCGTCAGCGAAAGGCGTCTGAGCGCGGACATGTTGGACTCCGGAGTCTCGGGTTGGTCGACCCGTGAGGGCTTCAGGGGAGACTCCGGTGCGGGACGACGTCCCGCAAGGGCTCGCGAGCGACCGAGAGGGTCGCACCGAGAGCCGGACCTGGGCGGCGAACCGGTGGGTCCGCCGCTCAGGTCCTGGTCAGGCCTCCGGTGCGACGCCCTTCCTGGGTGCGTCTACATCTTGGAGAGGTTCGACACGGTGGCCTCGGTGTTGTGGCCGAAGCGGATCCCGTAGACCCCGTCCGTCGAGCGGAGCTTCCCTTCGCCGACGATCTCGCCCTTCGGATAGCTCGCCACCTGGGTGCCGTTGATCGAGCACGAGACCGCGTCCCCGCTCACGGTGACCGCGATCTCCTGCGTGACGGGCTCGCCCTGGCCTGCAGCCTTGTGGACCGCGTCGTGGGCCTGGGAGCGGCGTCCGTTCATCTGGAACGGCTCGGGCCCGAACCCACGCACGATGAACGTACCGTTTCCGTACGCGGCGCAGTACAGGTAGCTCTGCTGATCCGTGCCCATCCCGTTCCCGCCGATGAAGATCCCGTACGGGTGGGGATGGTTGTTGCGGTTCATGTAGGCGGCCTCGTGGAATGTCGCGCTGACCGTGTAGCTTCCCGTGGCGGTGTTGCCCGGGTTCCAGTAGGCCACGGCAGGACCGGTCGCTACGTGCAGGGCGTCGCCTTCCATGGCGAGGCGGGAATCCTCAAGCGTCGAGCCACTGCTTGCCTCGGAGGCGTCGATCTTCCCGGTCCAGCCGGAGACGTGGACTCCTCCGTCCTCGATGGCGCGGGCCTCTTCCTGGGCCTGGAGGGCGCTGCCGGAAAGGGCGACCGCGATGACGGTGATTGCACAAGCGGGAATGGGATTGCGAAGCATGGCACTACCTCGATCGGAGGGTCTACTCGCGTCTGACGACCGCTGAAGCCTTACAGCATACGCCGCCGGCCCCGCATCGTGCCACCCGTCGGGCGGGTGACGGGCTCACACCGGCCCTCGCCGGGCGGTCCGCTGCGGCCGTGCCTGGACCATACGGCGGCCGGGCCCGCGGGTTGCTCCCGCCCCCGTCTGCCGCCCGTGGTCACTCTTTGCCGGGGATCGCCGGGAGACCGCCCCCGATACCCTCTCGCTCCGCTGGCGCGGGAGTTGCTGCACTCCGGACAGAATATCGGCCACGAGCTCTCCGGAGAGGATCATGCGACTTCACCTCCCGCGCCCGCGCGGCGCGATCCCCATCGGCCTCACCCTGGCGGTCGCCGGATGCGCGACCCTCCAGGGAATCACCGCACTACGGCGCGTCGACTTCCATCTGGCCGGGTCGGACGGCACCCGACTCGCCGGCATCGACGTGACCCGGGTCCGCAGCCATGAAGACGTGGGCGCCGCGGACCTGGTGCGCCTGGGTGCCGCCCTCAGCCAGGGTCAGCTGCCGGTGGAGACCGTGCTGCGGGTGCGGGCGGATAACCCGGCGGACAACGTGGAGGCGCGGATGGTCCGCATGGACTGGACGCTCTTGCTCGACCAGAAGGAGACGGTGCGCGGCGTGGTGGACCGCGAGGTGCGCATACCGGCCGGCGCGGCCGTAGACGTGCCGGTCCGCGTCGAGCTCGACCTCCTGGACTTCTTCAACGAGCAGCTCCCTACGCTCGTGGATCTGGCTGTCGCGCTTTCGGGCTCAGGAGACCGGCAACGGGTGGAGCTCGAGGCTCTGCCCACGATCGAGACCCGCCTGGGTCCGATCCGCTATCCGGAGCCCGTCCGCTTCGGCTTCGACGTGGGGGGTTGAGTCGGCGCAGCGCCGATCCACCGACACGGCGCCGATCGCTCGGCGCCTGCTATCTCGCCCCGAAGCGCTGGTCCAGCATCAGGAGGGCCGGCGGGCTGTCTCCGGCCATGCGGACCTGCTCCACCGCCCGGCCCGCGCTGTCCTCTTCCTCCACCTGCTCCTCGACGAACCACTGGAGCATATGCTCGGTGGCGTAGTCGCCTTCCTTCCGAGCCAGGCGGAACATGTCGTGGATCATCCCCGTGATCATCCGCTCGTGCTCCAGCGCGGTCTCGAAGATCTGCAGGGGTGATCCGAAGTCGGAGCCCGGCGCCTCCACGTTGCGGAGATCCACGTGTCCTCCGCGCTCGAGGAGGTAGTCGTAGAGCTTCATGGCGTGCTGCAGCTCCTCCTGGGCCTGAAGCCGCATCCAATGGGCAAACCCGTCGAAGTTCTCTTCCGCGAAGTGCGCCGACATGGCCAGATAGACATAGGCCGAATGGAGCTCGGCACGGATCTGCTCGTTGATGGCTTCCTGGACTGGCTCGTTCACGTGACGGCCTCCGTTGCAGGGTGGGCGGTCGGGACTCTCGTCTCAATGTGCCGCCGGAGGCACGTCCGGGGAAGCGCGTCCGGGGCCAGGAGCGACGGCAGAGACGCGGAGATGGCGACCGGGCGCCCGCGTCCGCCCCTCCGGGCCGGATGGCGGTAGCGTCGCCCGAGGACCACAATGCCTCTGGCCGTGCCCCTCAGGCCGTCCATCCTCCTGGAATCGTCCCACGCGAAGCCAAAGGTCATCGACCATGAGAAGGACCTTCCTCCGAGCCCTCTCCGGGTTCCTGACCTTCGCACTCCCCCTGAACGCACAGAGCGTCGCGGATGGCTGGCCCGCAGACCTGTTCGAGGGCCTGTCCTTTCGAAGCCTCGGACCCAGCCTGACCACGGGCCGCGTCGCCGACCTGGAGATCGACCCGAACGATCCCAGCACGTGGTACCTGGCGGCGGGCTCCGGCGGCCTGTGGAAGACGGTGAACCGGGGCAACACCTGGGCCCCCATCTTCGACGACTACCCGGCGTATTCCATCGGGGCAGTGGTGGTCGACCCCCGGGACTCCGACGTCGTCTGGCTGGGCACAGGGGAGAACGCCAACACCCGGAGCGCCTCCTACGGGGATGGAGTCTACAAGTCGAGCGATGGGGGCGAGGCCTGGCAGCGGGTCGGGTTGGAGCACTCCGAGCACATCCAGCGGATCCTCCTCGACCCCCGCGATTCGGACGTGGCCTACGTGGCAGCGCAGGGACCGCTCTGGGCCCCCGCCGGCGACCGTGGACTCTACAAGACCACCGATGGAGGCCGCACCTGGGCGCGGGTGCTCCACGTGAGCGACGATACGGGCGTCACCGACGTCGCGCTCCATCCCACCAACCCGGACATCGTCTATGCCGCGGCCTACCAGCGAAGGCGGTCGGTCGGGCTAACCATCGGCGGGGGGCCGGAGGCGGGCATCTTCCGGTCCAGGGACGGAGGGGCGACCTGGACGCGGCTCACCCAGGGGTTGCCCACCGTCGACATGGGCCGCATCGCCCTCGCCGTGGATCCGCGGATCCCCGAAAGGGTCTACGCCCTGGTCGTGGCCCGGGGAGATGCGGGAGGCTTCTTCCGCTCCGACGACGCGGGCGACAGCTGGAACCGCACCAGTGAGTATTCGGGGGGCGATCCCCAGTACTACGGTGAGATTTTCGTCGATCCCCACCGTCCGGAGACCATCTGGAACATCGAAGTCCGTATCCACCGGAGCACGGACGGCGGGCACACCTTCGAGCCGCTGGATCTCCCCATCCACGTGGACCACCACGAGATCGTGTTCGACGAGACCGACCCGGACCACATGTGGATCGGGAATGACGGCGGGCTCTACGAGACCTGGGACGGAGGCGACACCTGGCGCCACTTCACGAACCTGCCGCTCTCGCAGTTCTATCGCGTGTCGGCGGACGACGCGCGACCTTTCTACCACGTGTGCGGCGGTACCCAGGACAACGGGACGCACTGCGGACCTGCCCGCACCGCCAACTCCGTAGGGATCCGGACCAGCGACTGGATCCGCGCAGGTGGCGGCGACGGATTCCAGGCCTTTATCCATCCGGAGCTGCCCCACATCGTCTACCGGCAGTCGCAGAACGGGAATCTGGGTCGCCTGGATCTGAGCACTGGCGAGAGCGTCGACATCCGGCCGCTCCGTCCCGATCCGGATGCGGATCCCGGAGAGGGGCCCGACCGGGGCCGCTGGCACTGGGACAGTCCTCTCATCGTGAGCCCCCACGCCCCGGACCGCCTCTACTTCGCGGGCAATCGCCTCTTCCGTAGCGACGACCGGGGAGACTCGTGGATGCCTGTGAGCCCGGACCTCACCCGGCAATGGGACCGCGACACCATCCCGATCATGGGCCGTGTGTGGGAGCCCGACGCCGTCGCCCTGCATCTCTACACCACGGAGCTCAGCGTCATCACCGCGCTTGATGAATCGCCGCTTCTCGAGGGCCTGCTATACGTGGGCACCGACGACGGGCTCATCCAGGTGTCCGAGAACGGTGGCGCGTCCTGGCGAGCCGTCGACGGTTTCCCCGGCCTCCCGGAAAACAGCTACGTGACCGACGTGTTCGCGTCGCGCCGCAACGTCGACGTGGTGTTCGCCACCTTCAACAACTGGCAACGGGGTGATTTCCGCCCGTGGGTCGCGAGGAGCGAGGACCGCGGCCGCACGTGGACGTCCATCGCTGGTGACCTGCCGGTCCGGTCGGGGGCCTGGTCCATCGTGGAGGACCACGTGAACCCCGATCTCCTCTTCGCCGGGCTGGAGCTCGGCGTGTGGTTCACCGTGGACGGTGGACAACGCTGGACACAGCTGCGCGGCGGCATCCCCTCCATACAGGCCCGGGATCTGCATATCCAGCGTCGGGAGAACGACCTCGTGGTCGGAACGTTCGGGAGAGGCGCCTACCTCCTGGACGACTACTCGGCGCTCAGGACCCTGTCGGCCGAGGCGCTGGCTGCGGACGCCTGGCTGTTCCCCGCTCGGTCGGCGTACCTGTACGGGGAACGGGGGTACGTCGCCGCCGCCTGGGGAAACGAGACCACTGCCAATCCGCCGTTCGGGGCCCTCCTCACGTACCACGTGGGGGAGGCCCTGGCCAGCGACACCACGCTGGCCCTCGCCGTGACGGACGAGGCCGGCCAGCGGGTGCGCCGGGTACCGCTTCCTCCGGGCCACGGCATGAGAAGGATCACCTGGGATCTGAGGCGTGATCCTCCTTCACCGCCGCGAGGCGAGGGGGAGTCGCGCGGAAGACCCCGCCGGGGCGAGCTCGTGGCGCCGCGACGGAGGGAGGTGACTCAGGGCGCGAATGTATGTTTATTCATTTCCTACTCATGTAGTCTCACCATGCGACACCTGGGCAGGAGCATCCACCGTGGCGACGAAGAAGGTAGTCCTGGCCTACAGCGGCGGGCTCGACACCGCCTGCATCCTCAAGTTCCTCCTCGAGGAAGGACACGACGTGGTGGCCTACGTCGCCGACGTGGGTCAGCAGGAGGACTTCCAGGAGATCGCCGAGCGGGCTCGGGCCACCGGAGCCAGCAAGGTCTATGTCGAGGACCTGAAGCGGGCCTTCGTCACCGAGTTCATCTACCCGGCCATCGCCGGTAACGCGGTCTACGAGAACCGGTACCTGCTGGGCACGTCGCTGGCGCGGCCGGTCATCGCGCGGCGGCAGGTGGAGATTGCCCTCAAGGAGAAGGCGCAGGCCGTCGCTCACGGCGCCACCGGGAAGGGAAACGACCAGGTCCGGTTCGAGCTCGCGTTCGCCGCCCTCGGCCCCCAGCTCGATGTCATCTCTCCGTGGAAGGACGCGGACTTTCTCTCACGATTCCAGGGGCGCACGGACCTGCTTGCGTACGCCAAGGAGCAGGACATCCCGGTGGAGGCCACAGCGGACAAGCCGTACTCCTCCGACGAGAATCTCATGCATCGCTCCTACGAGGCGGGAATGCTCGAGGACCCCACGGCGGCGCCCCGGAAGGACATGTTCAAGCTCACCCGGGCGCTGGAGGACACGCCGGACGAGCACACCGACCTGGTCATCCACTTCCACGACTCGGTGCCGGTGAGGGTCCTGAACGAGAAAGAGGGTATCGAGCGCACCGACCCGGTGGAGCTCTTCCTCTACCTGAACGAGGTGGGGGGGCTCCACGGCGTAGGTCGGATCGACATGGTTGAAAACCGGTTCGTGGGCATCAAGTCGCGGGGCGTGTACGAGACCCCCGGCGGCACGGTGCTCCACGAAGCGCTGCGCGACCTGGAGGGCATCGCCATGGACCGGGAGGTCCTGCGCCTCCGGGACATGCTGTCGCCACGCTTCGCCGAGATCATCTACAACGGCTTCTGGTTCTCCCCGGAGATGGACTTCATCCAGGCTGCGTTTCGGCAGTCGGAGCAGCTCATCACGGGCGAAGTCTTCCTCCAGCTCTTCAAGGGGAACGTGGTCATTCGGGGTCGTCACTCCACCAGCTCCCTCTACGACCAGGAGCTGTCGTCCATGGACGTGGCCGGCGGATACGACCAGGAGGACGCCCGGGGCTTCATCCGCATCAACGGGCTGCGGCTCCGCGCCCACAAGCTCATCGTGAAGTGGGCCGAAGAGCACGAGTAAAGACCGCCCGGCACGAGGGCGGGGACGTAGCCTCGTAGTGCTGCTCCTCCCGAGAGCCGTGGGTATCTCTCCCCCTATTCGGCCCTCAGCGACCGGATCGGATCCACCGCCGAAGCCCTGCGCGCCGGGAGGTAGCTCGCCAGCAGCGCGACGACGAGCATCAGGACCGACACGGAAACGAAGGTGGGCGCATCCATGGCCCCGACTCCGAAGAGGAGGCTCTCCAGGACCCGGGTGAGTGCCAGCGCCCCCGCCACACCCACGACCACGCCAATCAGCGTCACGCGACCGCCCTGGACGACGACCATGCGTCTCAGCTCGCTGGTGCGGGCCCCCAGGGCCATGCGGATCCCGATCTCGCGCGTGCGTCGGGATACGACGTAGGAGAGGACGCCGAAGAGGCCTACCGCGCCCAGGATCAGCGCGAGGCCTGCCGCGATCCCGAGGGTGAGCATGGTGAACGACAGCCGGGAAACCGACCGCGCGGCGAGCCCCGCCATCGTGAAGACCCTGTACACGGGCGCCTCTGGCGCGATCTCGCGCATGAGCTCGCGGATCTCCGGCGCGATGGACTCGGCGCGCTCCGTCTTCACGACGTACGCGGGCGTCCCGATCACCCAGGACCTGGCGGTGTGGCCCACCATGGGAAGGTAGATCATCGGGTCGGGGCCCTCCTGGCGGAAGTCCTCCAGCATGATGTCCTCCACCACGCCCACCACCTGAATCCAGTTGCCCGTCGTGTCCGACGCCATGCGGAACCGCCTGCCCAGCGGCTCTTCGTCCGGCCACAGGATCTCGGCGGCCCGTTCACTGACGATGGCGTCGACCTCGCCCGTCACTTCGTCAACGCGCTCCAGATACCGGCCCTTCACGAGCTCGATGCCCATGGTCTGGAAGTAGTCCCCGCCCACGCCAGTGAAACGGATCAGCGGCTGCGCGGCCTCGGCGTCGCCGGTGCGATCCGTGGCAAACGCGGTCAATCCTGCGCCCTCGTCCAGCGGGAGCGTGAGTACGAGGCCCGTCGACTCGACTCCCGGAAGCGCCGCCAGACGATCCAGGAACATGTAGTGGAAGCGGGCGAAGGTCGGGGCATCGCTAAGTCCGTGCTCCCGGGGGTTCGGGGCCGTCTGGAAGCTGAAGATATCCTGGGTGTCATACCCGGGGTCGACCCGAGAGAGGGACCGGAAGCTCTGCAGCAGCAGGCCCGAGCCCACGAGAAGCACGAGCGCCGCGGCGGTCTGCACCACCACCAGGGCGTTGCGCGTAACGTGGTTGGACTCCGACCCGACGCGTTCCGCGCTCTGCAGCCCACCGACAAGGCCCGGATTCGAGAAACGGATGGCGGGCAGGAGGCCCGCCACACACGCGGCGAGCAGTACCGTTCCCGCCGTGAACAGCAAGCCCGTGCCGTCGATCCGGACCGAGGAGATCCTGGGAATGCCCTCGGGCGCCGCCTGCACGAGCACGGGAACACCCACCCAGGCCAGCAACACGCCGAAGACTCCTCCCAGCGCGGCGAGAAGAAGAGCCTCGGCCATCTGGGACCGGATGAGGCCCACCCGGCCCGCTCCGATGGCCCTGCGCACAGCCAGATCCCGTCGGCGGCTCTCGCCGCGGACGATGAGCAGGTTCGCCACGTTCGCGCAGGCGATGAGCAGGACGACGCCCACGGTGCCCAGCAAGATCCAGAGCGGCCCGCCGATGTCTCCGATGAGCTGCTCCTCGAGCGAGCGCACGACGGGTCGGTGCTGCGCGATGATCTCCCGATATTGCGGGGATCCGCCGAAGCGCTCGGGAAGGCGCTGCGCCAGGCTGGCCAGCTGCGTGGTCACCGACGCGTGATCCGCCTCGGGTGTCATCCGACCGACCAGGCCGAGGCCGAAGCCACCCGGCCTGATCGGCTCGGTGGGGAGGTCGTGGATCCAGATGGAGATCCGCTCCTGCGGAAACCGGAAGCCGGGGCCCATGACGCCAACCACGGTTCGGAGCCCGCCCGAGACCTCCACGGTTCGGCCGAGCACCTCGGGGTCGGCACCGAACCAGTCGGTCCAGAGCCAGTGGCTGAGGACCATGACGGTTCCCTCCTCGTCATCGTCCGTCGGCAACCGACCGAGAATCGGCGCGACACCCAGGGTCGAGAACAGCGAGGGAGACGCACTTCCGACGAAGAGCCGCTCCACGTGATCGTTCGCGCGCACCGTGGTCTGCCCGCCGCCGTAGAGTCCGAGGTCCTCGAGCGTGGTGGCGTTCTCCCGATACTGCACATAGAACTCGGTGCCGGGGCCGAACTCGTCAGGAAGGTCGGAGCCGGGCGCCGAGGCCCGGATCGACACCAGCCGATCCGCGTTGGGATAGGGGAGCGGCTCCAGGAGCACTGCGTTGACGACGCTGAAGATCGCCGTACTCGCTCCGATGGCCAGAGCGAGCGTGGCCACCGTGATCGCGGCGAATCCGGGTGCACGCAGCAGGCTGCGAACGGCGTGTGCCAAATCCCTTCCCCATGCCTCGATCTTGCCACCCATGTCCTGTCTCCCGCTTCCGTGAGTATGGATCCACGCCTTGCGCTCGGCCCGGCGCTCCCCGACGAACCGGACCGAAAAGGAGAGGGCCTGGCGCCAGTACCACAGCCTCGCTCGCGCCACCCCGCGCGTACGTCCTCGTCGAACGAAGACCTCGAGAAGGTCTCCGAGGATGGGCTCCCGATCCTCCTCCGGGAGCACCACGCCCAGGAGCCACTTCGCGATGCCCGGCGGGCCCACGGTCGTCTTCACGGCATGTCCGCCAGGGCCGAGTCGATGCCCTCCCACATGTCGTTCATGAGACGGCGAGACTCCCGGAGAAGCCGGAGCCCTTCCGGCTCCACCTTCACGCACCGCCGGGGCTTTCCTCCGCGCTCGGGCGTGGGTCCGCTCATCCAGGAGGAGAGCAGCCGCTTCCTCTCCAGCCGCCGAAGAGTCACATAGACCGCTGCCCGCGAGACCGTCCGGCCGGTGCGCCTCTCGATCTCCTCGACGATGGGCACTCCGTAGACCTCGCCATCCAGATGCAGGATCGCGAGGAGGACGATCTGCTCGAACTCACCAAGGCCCTGGTGGGACACGTTCCCTCCGCTGTCGAGCCGCGATCAGCAGGCGGCCCGCGATATCTTCATGATGGTTAATTTGAATACAACGTCATCATAATGGCCGCGACGACGGTGGGGCACAAGGGTCCCGTGCCGGTTTCCGTCGCCGACCAGGCTTCCAGGGCGGCCGCCTCGACCGCAGCGCGCGGGGCCGGAACCAGCTCCTCACTCGCGCGAGGCGTGGCATCCGCCGCATACTCACTGCCCTACCATCCATTCCACAGCTCGAAGGCGAGATGCCATGGCGCGCCTACCGATCTTCCGGCTCTTCCGTCGACTCCCTCGTCTGAGCCCGGCGGTGCTGACCTTCCTCCTCGCCCCTCTGGCGCTTGCGGCCCAGGCCGGCGAGGTGTACGACGTCGCACCGAGGTGGACGCCACCGGACTGGTGGTGGCGCCCGGCTTCGTCGACCTCCACGCCCACGGACAGAGCGCCCGGGCCAACGAGTTTCAGGCCATGGACGGGGTCACCACAGCCCTGGAGCTGGAGAGCGGGGTACCGGACCTCGACTCCTACCTGGCGACGCGCTCCGGAGACGCGGTCCTGAACTATGGAGCCAGCATCGGCCACGGAGCCGCCCGCACCTGGGTCATGCCGCAGTACGCGGCCGAGATCGAGGAGGCGCTGCGGGTGGCGCAGAAGTCGGGTCAGGAGGACCCCGAGACCTGGATGAGGCTCTATGACGCCACGGCCGCGGGCAGATACGACGCCCTGGAACCGTCGGACTACCCCGCCCTCCGGGACCGGCTCGAGGGGGGCCTCGAGGCCGGAGCCCTCGGGATAGGGATGCCCCACCAGTATTACCCGGGGGTGACCTACGACGAGATCTTCCGGGTGTTCGAGTTCGCGGCGGAGCAGAACGTGCCCATCTTCACCCACGTCCGTTCCATGGGGGTCTCCGCGGTGCAGGAGGTGGTCGCCAACGCCGTGGCGACCGGGGCTCCCCTCCATATCGTCCACCTGAACAGCTCCAGCCTCTGGGATTGGCGCACCAACCTGGACCTGATCCTGGGCGCTC
>JARRLD010000235.1:0-6683 GCA_037387345.1 Gemmatimonadota bacterium | reverse complement strand
GGCACTGGCCGTCCGCCACCTCGGGGAGATCCGCCCGGAAGCGGCGGTGGCAGTTGGTGCACTCTACCAGGGGGTCGGTGAAGCCCTCTACATGTCCCGAGGCCTCCCAGACCCTGGGATGCATGAGGATCGCCGCATCGAGCCCCTCGATGTCATCCCGCTGATGGACCATGGCGCTCCACCACAGGTCCTTGAGATTCCTCTTGAGCTCCACGCCGAGGGGACCATAGTCCCAGACCGATCCCGTCCCTCCGTAGACCTCCGAGGACTGGAAGATGTATCCGCGACGCTTGGTCAGCGACACGATCTTGTCCATCAAATCCGTTGTAGCCATGAATCCCCTGGTATTCCGGGGTTGTTCGTCATTTGATCCTGGGGCGCGAAACCTACCCGAGGCCCCTGGAGGGAGCAACGCCCGGATCGCCCTGAACCCTCCGAGAGTCGGAGGGTAGGAGGTGCGGCAACGTGGGGCGGGAGCCGCCACACCTCATCTTTCGAACCGACGGCCATGTTGACCTTCTCCGACCGAGCCCAGGAAGTCGTACACTCCTACCTCGAAGCGAGTGGCGGAGAGCTCACCGCGCTGCGCATCGCGTCCCAGCCCGGCAGCCCCGTGGCGCCCCGCTTCGAGCTCTCCCTCGTCGCGACCGACGAGCGAACCGACGACGAACGTCAGCTGGAGGGTCCGGGATTCGCCGTCTTCGTCAGGGAGGGGGACGTGCCCCGGCTCGAAGGAGCCACCATCGATTTCGTCGACCGGGTCAACGAGAGCGGCTTCGAGGTACGCACGAAGACACCTGCTACGACCCCTTCCGGGCCTCCCGCAGGCGAAATCGCGGACCGCGTGCGTCAGGTGCTCGAGACACAGGTGAACCCGGCCATCGCCGCCCACGGAGGGATGATCTCCCTCATCGACGTGAAGGACACCGAGGTGTTCGTGGAGATGAGCGGGGGATGCCAGGGATGCGCGCTGTCCAGGATGACGTTGAGCCAGGGGGTGGAGCGAATGCTCCGGCAAGCCATTCCCGAGCTGACCGCCGTCCACGACGTAACCGATCACGACTCGGGCATGAACCCCTATTTCCAGCACTGAAGACAATCTTGAAGAGCCGCTTCGCCGCCGGGATGCTCCTTTCCGTCGCGGCCCTGCTTCATCCCGGGTCCGCGGGGCCGGCTTCCGCGCAGGCGTGTGAGCGGCCCTGCGTGGGACCCAGGTCCGGCGCCCTGGTGGCGGCTGGAGGTGGAGAGCTGGGAGGGGAGATCTATGCCAGGTTCCTGGAGCTGGCAGGAGGCAAGGACGCCCGGATCGTCCTCATCCCCACGGCCGGCGCCGAGGACGGCTCCCACGACGCGTGGAACGCACTCGCGGCGCTGCGGAACATGGGGGCGCGGAGGATCGAGGTGTTGCACACCCGGAATCGCAAGATCGCCGACCTGGCTGCGTTCGCGAGCCCCCTCCAGGACGCCACCGGCGTCTGGATCTCCGGAGGCCGTCAATACCGCCTCATCGACGTCTACCTGGACACGCGCACCCACGGGGAGCTCGAGGCCGTTCTGGCGCGCGGGGGAGTCATCGCGGGCAACTCGGCGGGCGCTTCCGCTCTGGCCTCGTACCTCCTTCGCGGGGCGGAGTCCGGAAACAGCGTCGTGGTGGACGCCGACCGCTCCCGCGGGTTCGGCTTCCTCCGGACGGTGGCCGTGGATCAGCATCTGCTGGCGCGGCAGCGCGAGAACGACCTCCTGGGAGTGCTTCGGGATCGGCCGGAGCTGCTGGGCATCGGGATCGACGAAGGCACGGCGATGATCGTCACCGGGGACCTGGCGTCGATCGTGGGGGAGGGCCGCGTCGCCATCTACGACTTCACCGATCCACTCGCGCTGATTCCTCTCCGGTACCTCCAGGCCGGGGCGTTCTACGACCTGGGAGCGCGCCAGGTGATCCACACCGGGGGCTCGTAGGGAAGCTCTGCGGGGGCGGACGTCGCCGCGCCAGGCTACCGGAACCCTGCCTCGCGCAACCGATCGACGAGCACCGTCACGAGCCGATCCGTGGTGACGCGATCCAGAGTCCCGAGCGCGTCGAGTGACTCCGTGATGCGGTTCACGCCCTCCCACATCCGCTCCCCCAGGGCCGGAGTGGTGGGCACGGCCTCGAGCACCGGATCCCTCGACATACCGCCTCGCGCCGGCTCGTATGCAATGCTGTCCTGTCGCTCCACCAGGAACACGTGGAGGTCCAGCGACGCGTTGACCAGATCGTCCATGAGGGCGTACGCCTCGAAGCGCTCCGGCCGGGTGGCCAGGAAGCCCGAGTCCGCGCGCTCGAGCAGCATGTCCGCCGTGTCACCGGACAGGTCGGCGGCGGCAAGCTGCTCCACATAGGCCTGGTGGAAGAGCTGGGAGTCGGTGTCTCTCGCCCGGTCCACGAGCTCTTCGATTCCCAGCCAATAGTCCTCCACGTCCGTGAAGTCACCGGCGTTGGCCAGGTAGACTCCGGCCAGCCAATCCTCCCTGGGCTCCTCCGCCAGACCGAGCTCCCCGGGTAGATCCGAGAGGACGGCAAGAGTCCTGTCCACGGCAGCCTCACCCAACTCGCGCATGCGGGGCTCAAGCTCGACTGGAATGTCCGGGAGCACCACCGACGGCACGGACGGCGGCCGGGAGGCCGCCGCACGCCGGTCGGCCAGTAGGTTCACGAGCCCCCATCCGTAGTAGCCGACCACGGCGACCACGCCCACAGCCACCAGGAGGAGGCCCGGACCGCGAAGGACGGAGCGCCGGGCACGACGCGGGGGTGCCGGACGGGGCGGGGGCTTCGCCCGCTCCCCCGGCCGGGGAACCGGAGTTGCGCCGAACGCCGACGCCTCCGGCTCTTGCTCCCGCGTGGGCCTGGTGCGGGAGAAGCTCATCGGCGGCTCCCCGGGCTGCCTCTCGGGGGGTGTCTGCTCCCTCCAGGCGGGCGGCTCGTCCCCGAGGAAGGGCCCAGGAGCCGCCGGAAGCGTTTCCCCCACCTGTTCCCCCGGGGGAGGCTCCGGCGCGGGCGACGCCGTGAAGTCCATGGCGTCGAGAGGCGTCTCCAGGTCCAGCGGTGGGGCGTACCCGGCACCCAGGGAGTCCCCGGGATGCGCGGGGAACGTGGGAGCGAGCTCCAGCCCCTCCAGCCCCACGCCCGGGGAAACGTCGGCTCCCGACCCTTCCTCGGCTCCCAACCCTTCCGTGGAGCTGTTCCCCGGGCTGGGCGGAGGCGCGGAGGCCAGGGGATCCACGTTCTCCTCCGCCAACGTCAGATCGAGGACCTCCCCGGTCGCCTCCGTTGGCGGCTGGCTCGGGGCAGGAGTCTTCGGCCCAGGCGTGGGCTCCACGGGCACCAGGTCCAGGTCCAGGCCCGCGTCGTCCCCGCCCGTGGGTTCCGCCGGAGGCGACGGCGTCACGAAGTCCGCCAGCTCCCCGGCCGAGCGCGCCAGGGCCTGGTAGATCTCGTGGGTCCTGGCCGGCCCCCAGCGATCCGAATGGGCGTCGAAGAGTTGGGTCTCGGGGCCTATGGCTCCCAGCTCGATCCTCAAGGCGAGTGCCTCGACGCTGGGTATGTTGACCTCGTTGCCCTGTGGATCGATGTAGGCGAATCGCATGGATCGACGGTGGGGAGTCCGTTCGTGGGTCGCTCAAGAGTACTCTCGGGAACCGCAGCGGGTCCAGCCGACGACGGGATCTTGCCCCATCCCCCCGGCAGGTGGGCCGTGCCGAAGTGGAAACCACTCCCGTCCGACCACGCCCGCTGTGGTGGCCGATGTCCCTTGTGGCCCGGGCCGGCCTTGAGAAGTTTCCACTCTTGTCGGCCCCGTTTCCCACTCGAGCTGATCCATGTCCAAGACCATCGTCGAATGCGTCCCCAATTTCTCCGAAGGTCGGAACCACGCGGTGATCAAGGAGATCACCGACGCCGTCGAGGCCGTGGCCGGAATCAAGCTCCTGGACGTGGATCCAGGAGCCAACACGAACCGGACCGTGGTGACCTTCGTCGGTGCTCCGGAGACGGTGGAGGAGGCCGCCTTCCGAGCGGTGGCGAAGGCCTCCCAGCTCATCGACATGCGTCACCACTCGGGAGAGCACCCGCGCATGGGGGCCACGGACGTGGTTCCATTCGTCCCGGTCGCCGGCGTCGACATGGACGACTGCGTGGCCATGGCACGTCGGGTCGGTGAGCGGATCGGAACCGAGCTGGGGATCTCCGTCTACCTCTACGAGCATGCCGCAACCAGGCCGGAACGACGGAATCTCGCCCGGGTGCGGGCAGGCGAATACGAGGGAATGGCGGAAAAGCTGACCGAAGCCGACTGGAGGCCCGATTTCGGACCGGCAGACCTCAACCCGGCGGCAGGCGTCACGGCGGTGGGAGCCCGAGAGTTCCTCATCGCGTACAATATCAACCTCAACGGCACCGACCGGCGGTACGCCAACGAGATCGCCTACGTCCTCCGTGAGCGAGGTCGATGGAAGCGGACCGGCAACGTCGCCCCCTTCTACTACAAGGGTGACGTGGTGCGATTCCCGGAGGACGGAACCTATCCCTGCGGACCGTGCGATTACGTGGGCACATCGTTCGACGACCTGGAGGCGCACTACCGTGACGTTCACGGAGGCGACCTCCGCGCTCGCTACGAGGCCCTGGACATCGATCCGGACCGCCCGACCGGACCGGTCTTCTCCGACGGATTGTTCAAGGACGTGAAGGCCATCGGGTGGGTCATCGAGGACTACAACAGGGCCCAGATCAGCATGAACCTCACCAACTACAAGGTGAGCCCTCCCCACCAGGTCCTGGAGGCCGCCCGCGAGGAGGCACGCCAGCGCGGCATCGTTCTGACCGGATCCGAGCTGGTCGGCGTCATTCCCTTCGAGGCGCTGAGGCAGGCAGGCGTCTTTTATCGGCGACGGATGATGGCGTCGACCGGGATTCCCGTAGCGGACCTCCTGGAGACGGCGATCCAGTCCATGGGGCTCCGCGATGTGGCGTCCTTCGACGTGCAGGAGAAGGTCCTGGGAATGCCCACGGTGGACGGTCCCCTCGTCCTGCGCCCGACCTTCGACTTCGTGGACGAGGTGTCCCGGGACACTCCGGCGCCCGGGGGCGGATCCGTCGCGGCCCTGGCCGGAGCCCTGGGGAGCGCCCTGGCGTCCATGGTGGCCAACCTCACGGTGGGAACCGGCAAGAAGGACAGCGCCTATGACGACCTGTGCTCCATCGCGGAACGGGCGCAGGGGACGAAGGATGCGCTGATCCGCGCTGTGGACGAGGACACCCGCGCCTTCGACTCGGTCCTTTCGGCCATGCGCATGCCCCGGGACACGGAGGAGGAACGTCGGACACGCGACGAGCGGATCCAGGACGGCTACAAGACGGCCACCCTGGTCCCGCTGGCAACCGCCGAGCGCTGCCTGGAGGCCATCGTCCTGTGCCGAGAGATGGCTGCCCTGGCTCCCTCATCCATGATCAGCGATGTGGGATCCGGGGCGCATCTCGCCCACGCCGGCGTGAAGTCTGCCATCTACAACGTGCGCATCAACCTGCCCCATATCTCCGACGAGTCCTTCCACCAGGAGGTCCGGACCCGCCTCCGGTCGCTCCTCGAAGACGCGGCCGAGAGCGTGGCCGAGGTGGAGGCCAGGGTGGAGGTAGCTCTCGAAGGCAAAGAGGTTCCCCAGGGAGGGTGATCGGAACGGGAGCAGGGAGCGGGTGCGGCGGCGCGGGCTGCTCACATCTCGGCGCTACCGATCCCCGTTCCCGGCGTCCGGCCGCTTCTCCCTATGGGCCGGGCCCCGCCAACTCCGCGAGGCCGGCGAGGTCCGGAACCTCCAGGTGGGGCGTCGCCTCGGCCGGCGCGGTGGCTCCACCCCCCGGCCTCCCCGCCCGGCGATTCACCCAGACCGTGGCCCATCCCAGATCGCGGGCCGGGGCAATGTCGTGGTAGAGGCTCTGCGCGACGTGGAGCACGCGATCCCTCGGCAGATCCAGTCGCTGAAGAACCTCGTGGAAGTGCGCCGGAGACGGCTTGTAGCTCCGGACCTGCTCCGCAGTCACCACGGCTGCGAAGTCCACGCCGAGCTGTCGGGCGGACCCGGCGAAGAGGTCGTCGTCCACGTTGGAGAGGACGGCGAGCCGAAAGCGGCCCCCCAGCGTCCGAAGGGAGTCGACGGTGTCGGGGAACGTGGGCCAGCGTCCGACGGAGCCGGCGAACCCTCCCACTTCCTCCAGCCCGGGCGTGTACCCCAGGTCCCGGCCCAGAGCGGTGAGAACCTGACCCAGCACGCTTCGGTAGCGCCGGAAGGCTCCTGCTTCCGCCTCGGCTTCGAGGCGGCCAAACCGCTCCAGGAGCTCATCCTCGTCCACCCTCGCCACACCGTGGTTCTCCAGGATGGGGTGCAGCGCAGCCAGAAGGCCCCGCTCCCAATCGATGAGGGTTCCGTAGCAGTCGAAGGTGAGAGCCTCGAACCGGTCGAAGTCCATGCTCGCTCCGTGCATGTCGGCTACCCCACCGCCCCTTCCCCTACCTCGCCCACCCGGGCGAGGGCCTCCAGGGTTTCGCCGACCACGTCGAGCATCGCGACCATGCGCCCGGTTTCGGTCGTAAAACCGGAGGTGAGGCACACGACGACGCCCGAATCATCTCCGTAGCGCCGGCGGC
>JARRLD010000234.1:0-6717 GCA_037387345.1 Gemmatimonadota bacterium | reverse complement strand
GCGATGGGGACGCGGAGGATCTGCCCGCTCTCGTAGTCGCCTGTGAACATGTTGTCGGAGCGTTCGACCCTCAGGTACACCTCCCGGCTCTCGAAGCGCAGGGAGGCATTGCGGATCAGGGCTCCGGGGAGGAGGCCCGCCTCGCAGAGGATCTGAAACCCGTTGCACACGCCGAAGACCGGCCCGCCGTGGTCGGCGTAGGCGATCACGTCCTCCATGACGGGGCTCATGCGAGCGATGGCTCCCGCCCGCAGATAGTCGCCGTAGGAGAAGCCTCCGGGGAGCATCACTGCGTCGTAGCCCTCCAGGCCGTAGTCCCGGTGCCACACGAAGGTGGGATGTCCCCCGATGAGCTGGATGGCCTTGTACAGATCGTAGTCGCAGTTGGAGCCGGGAAAGGTGATGACCGCGACGTTCATGAGGCGGCGCCCTCCACTTCCCCCACCAGGGAGATCTCGAAGTTCTCGATGACCGGGTTGGCCAGGATCTTCCGGCACATGGCCTCGGCGGCCTCCACGGCTTCCGCCTCCGACCCCGCCGCCAGATCGACGTAGATGGCCTTGCCGACGCGTACGTCCTCGACCCCCTGCCATCCCAGGGAGTTGAGGGCGCTGTGGATGGCCTTGCCTTCCGGGTTCAGGAGTCCGGGGCGCGGCGTGACCCGGATCTCCAGTCGATAGTGACTCAAGCCTGTTGTTCCTCCTGGGAATCGTCGTCACCGACGTCCTCGGCGCCGGACGTGGATCGGGGGCCCAGGTCCCCGTAGTCGAGCACACGGACCTCTGCCCGCTCCGCGCCGTCTTCATCGTCATCTTCCTCCAACAGCGGGTCGCCCCCCGGCAGCCGGTCCAGCAGCCCCAGGAGCACGGCCTTCACCAGCGCCCACCCGATGTAGAGGAGGAGGGCGGTGAAGAAGTAATATCGCGGGATCCAGAGGGCGGCGAAGAGGCACCCCGAGACGAATGCGCCGTTGGCGATCCCCTTGCGCGTCCGCAAGCCGATCCTGGGCACCTTGGCATAGGGGATGTGGCTCACCAGGAGGACGCTCACCAGGACCATCCCCACCCCGATGATCTGGGGCCAGGGGAGCTGGCCGAGGTAGGTCTCGAAGAACGGCGTCTGGCTGAACGGGTAGTACGAGGCCAGGAACATCCCCGCCGCAGGAGAGGGAAGCCCGTGGAAGTACCGCTTCGCCTCGCCCCCCTGCTCGACGTTGAAGCGCGCCAGGCGCACGACCACCGCGGTCACGTACACGTACGAGAGGATCCAACTCCACTGGGTGTCGCCCAGGAAGAGCTGGTACATGATGAGCCCGGGCGCCACGCCGAAGGAGATGGCGTCCACCAGGGAGTCCAGCTCCGCCCCGAAGCGAGAGCCCGTCCGGGTGAAGCGGGCGATCCGGCCGTCGAGCATGTCCAGGATGCCGGCGAAGATGATGAACCACCCCGCCCATACGAAGTCGCCCCGGTCGGCGGCGACCATGGCGTAGATTCCGAAGAAGAGGTTGCCCAGGGTGAACGTGGACGGGAGGATGATGACGCCACGCTGCAGCGTCTCCCTGCGGGGAGGGCGAGGCGTCTTCATGGCGCGGCCACCGGTGCCGGATGGCGGGCCAGGACCGTGCGTCCGCAGACGGCCCGGTCGCCCGGAACGCAAGCGACCTCCCACTCCAGCGGCAGGAACAGGTCTACCCGGGAGCCGAAGCGGATGAGGCCGATGCGCTCACCCCGGGCCACCTCCTGTCCCTCGCGGGGATACGTCACGATCCTGCGGGCGACGAGCCCGGCGATCTGCCGTACCAGAACCCGCCCGGCCGGCGTCGCCAACCCCAGGGAGGCCTGCTCGTTGTCCTCCGACGCCTTGTCGACCCAGGCCACGGCGTACTTGCCTGGCCGGTACTCGCGGTGCTCCACCGTTCCGGCCACGGGTGAACGCTGGACGTGGACGTCGAACACGCTGAGGAAGATGGAGATCTTCCGGCAGGGACCCTGGAAGTATGTGGGCTCTTCGGTCTCTTCCACCCGGATGACACGACCCTCACCCGGGGCCAGGACCAGTCCCGGATCCTGGGGAATGAGCCGGACCGGGTCCCGAAAGAACCAGAGCGTGAACAGAGCCACGGCCGTGAGCGTCGGCGCCACCACCTGGGAGGCGAGGCCACCCAGCTCCACGGTCCAGCCCCACCATCCGAAGGCGGCGAGGACCAGGCCCAGGAAGATGAACGGGTACCCCTCCCGGGCGAACCTCACCCGCGGTCTCCGAAGCGCGGAAGGACGTAGTCGTCCAGGGGCCTTCCGGTGAGGCGCCGGAAGACGTCCTGATACCGGGTCGAAGCGGCTTCGACCACGGCGTCGGGCAAGGGCGGTGGGGGAGGGGTCTTGTCCCAATCCTCCAATCCATCCAGCCAGTCCCGGATGGGCTGCTTGTCCAGGGAGGGCTGGCCACGCCCCACGGCGTAGTGCTCCCTCGGCCAGAAGCGGGAGGAGTCGGGCGTCAGCACCTCGTCGATGAGGAGCAGCTCACCGGAGCCGTCGATCCCGAACTCGAACTTGGTGTCGGCGAGGATGATGCCCGTCCTCTCGGCCACGTCCCGGCCGAACTGGTAGATGTCCAGAGCGAGGCTCCGCAGGCGCTCCGCCAGCTCCCCTCCCACCGTCTCCACGGTCTGATCGAAGGTGATGTTCTCGTCGTGGCCTTCCTGGGCCTTGGTGGCCGGCGAGAATATGGGGGGATCGAGCTTCTGGGACTCCTGCAGCCCCTCGGGCAGGGGCTCCCCCGCCAGAGTGCCGTGTCGCCGGTACTCCTTCCACGCGGAGCCGGAGATGTAGCCTCGAACCACGCACTCCACGAGGACCGGCTCGGTGCGCCGAACCAGCATGGAGCGGCGCGCCCACGCCTGCCGGCTTTCGGCCAGGTCGGGAAACATCGCGACGATGACCTCGGGATCCACGGCGATGAGGTGATGCCCGAGCCGGTCCTCCAGCTGCTCCAGCCACCACGCCGTGATCAGGGTGAGGACCTCTCCCTTGCGAGGGATGGGCCGGTCCAGGACCACGTCGAAGGCGCTCACCCGATCGCTGGCCACCAAAAGCAGCGTATCGGCGTCGACCTCGTACACGTCGCGGACCTTGCCGCGGTGCAGGAGGCGGAGATCCAGCTCCGACTGGAGCAGGGGCGTGGCTTCAGACATGGATTTCGGGCTCCTCGACCCGGTCGGCGTCGGCACCATAACGGGACAGCACAGGGGCCACCCGCTCCTCCAGGATTCTCGTCACCTGCTCGGGCGCCCGACCTACGAAGCGCCGGGGATCCACCAGAGCGTCGAGCTGTTCACGAGAGAGGCCGAAGGCGTCGTCCCCGGCGATGCGCTCCAGCAGGTCCGCGTCGGCTCCCTCCTCCTTCATGCGCCTGGCTGCCGCCAGGGAGTGCTGCCGGATCCGCTCGTGGAGCGCTTGACGGTCCCCGCCTGCCGCGGTGGCGTGCATGAGGATGGTCTCGGTGGCCAAGAACGGAAGGTGCTCGGCCAGATTCCGACGCACCACCTCCCGGTGGACCACCAGGCCCTTCGCCACGTTCTCCACCAGAACGAGGGACCCGTCCAGGGAGAGGAATGCGTCGGGGATGGACACACGGCGGTTCGCCGAGTCGTCCAACGTGCGTTCCAGCCACTGGGTAGCGGCGGTCATCGCCGGGTCCTGAACCAGGGTGATGACGTGGCGGCAGAGGGCGCAGATGCGCTCGGCGCGCATGGGGTTCCGCTTGTAGGGCATGGCCGACGAGCCGATCTGCTCCGCCTCGAACGGCTCCTCCACCTCCCGAAGATGGGCCAGCAGGCGCAGGTCGTGGCCCAGCTTCGACGCTGAGGCCGCCACGCCCGCCAGCGTGGCCATCACCTGGTAGTCCACCTTCCGGGGATAGGTCTGCCCGCTCACCGGATAGCATTCCTCGAATCCCATGCGCTCGCCGACGGCGGCATCGAGGGCGTCCACTTTCGCGTGGTCACCCTGGAAGAGCTCGAGGAAGGACGCCTGGGTCCCGGTGGTGCCCCGCACGCCCCGGAAGCGAAGGGTATCCAGGCGGAACTGGAGATCTTCGACGTCCAGGAGGAAATCCTGGATCCAGAGCGTCGCGCGCTTGCCCACGGTGGTGGGTTGGGCGGGCTGGAAATGGGTGTACGCCAGCGTGGGCAGCTCGGCATGGGTCCGCGCAAATTCCGCGAGCGCGCGGATGCACCGGACCACCCGATCGCGGATGAGCCGCAGGGCCTCCCGGTGGAGGATCAGGTCGGTGTTGTCACCGATGAAGGCGCTGGTGGCGCCGAGGTGGATGATTCCCCTCGCCGCCGGAGCGTCGTCACCGAAGAGGTGGACGTGGGCCATGACGTCATGGCGGAACCGACGCTCGTACTCCGCCGCCTTCTCCAGGTCCAGGCGGTCCAGTGCAGAGCGCATCTGGGACACCGCCTCGTCCGAGACCCCCAGCCCGAGCTCCTTCTGCGACTCGGCCAGCGCCAGCCACAGGCGCCTCCATGTGCCGAACCGGCGGGCTGGAGAGAAGACCTCCTGCATCTCGCGGGACGCGTAGCGCTCCGTGAGAGGGTGGACGTATCGATCGTGGGTCTGGCGGCTGGACATCAGCGCCAGCGCAGGTCACGGGCCATGTAGTCTCCGTTCCGCTCCAGGTAGAAGCGAATGACACGGGGTCCCCTCAGCCGCTCGATGATGCGGGCGGCGTCCTCCGCGCTCCGGATCCGCGAGTTCCCGACCTGCACCAGGACGTCGCCGCCCCGGAAGCCGGTCAACCCGCTCAGGCGATCCGAGATGGACAGGATCAGGGCGCCGTCCTCGCTCACCAGGCCCCGCTCCGCCCTGATCTGCGGGGTCACGGAGGTGAGCTCCATGTCCTGGAGGACCCTGATGCGTTCGGCCGTCACCGAAGGAAGGGGCTGGGATCGAACCAAAACGGGGCGGCGGTGTCCCTCGATTTCCAGCTCGAGCGTGTCGCCGGCCCTCAGGTCCAGCAGCACCGCCTCGAAGTCCAGAGGCGCGGTCAGCGTCCTGCCGTTGGCCGTAAGCAGGCGGTCCCCACCCTCGATGGCGGCCGCGTCCGCCGGGGACGCCGGAGCGACCCGGCCGACCCGGACGCCGCGGGTGCGCCCCCATTCGTCCGCCTCCACCGGCTCCACGTCCAAGCCCAGCCAGGGGCGTGGGATCTCGCCGATCCGGACCAGGTCGTCGGCGATGCGCAGGGCCCGGTCGATGGGGATGGCGAAGCCCAGCCCCTCGCTGCCGCCGGATCGGGAGAAGATGGACGCGTTGATGCCGATGACCTCGCCCAGCGCGTTCACGAGCGGTCCGCCCGAGTTGCCCGGGTTGATGGACGCATCCGTCTGGATCATTCCCAGGTAGAAGCCCGGCTCGTCCGACGACGGGACGATGTTGCGTTTCACCGCGGAGATCACGCCCGCGGTCACGGTGGGCTCCGCGTCGGAGAAGTAGTAGATGAAGGGGTTGCCGATGGCCAGGGCCCACTCCCCGATCATCAGGCCCTGGCTGGTTCCCACCGGCGCCACCGGCAGGTCGTCACCCTGGATGCGAAGCACGGCGATGTCAGACACCTGATCCGTGCCCACCAGCTCGGTGTCGAAGTCCCGACCGTCGGCGAGCGTCACCCGGATCTGGACTGCATCCCGTACCACGTGGTCGTTGGTGAGGACGGTTCCCGCGGCATCCACGATGACGCCGGAGCCGAATCCGGCGGTCCGGCGCTGGCGGCCGGGGGGCACGAAGAAGCTCTCCCACATGCTGCGCGCCCTCACCCTCTCGGCGCGGATCACGCTGATGCTCACCACCGCCGGAGCGACCCGGTTGGCGGCCCGGACGATCGCCGTCCGTCGGGAGTCATCCAGGTTCGAAGATTGCTCCACCACATCCCCGACGACATGGAGGCTCGTCGGAGCCGTGCCCGCCTGTGTCGACCTGACACCCGGCTCCGCCGTCGGCCCCTCCGTCTCTGCCGCCTGCGCCATGGCGCCGGCCTCGGGGGAGCAGCTCCCCGTGGCCAGGGAGAGGCTGCTCAGCACGGCCACCGTCAGGAGAGGCGAGCCGGTTCGTGTGGGCATCCTCATCGTGCGTGCCTCAGAGCTCCGCGCCGAGGGTGTTCCAATCCGCGAGGAAGGCCTCGAGCCCCCGGTCGGTCAGGGGGTGCTTGGCCAGCTGCCAGAGCACCTTGGGCGGAATGGTGACGCAGTCGGCCCCGATGAGCATGGACTCCACCACGTGCATGGGGTGGCGGACGGAGGCCACGAGGATCTCGGTGTCGTAGCCGTAGTTGTCGTAGGTCTGGCGGATCTGGTGGATGAGCTGCATCCCCTCTCCGGAGACATCATCGATGCGTCCGACGAAAGGCGAGACGAACGTCGCGCCGGCCTTGGCCGCCAGAAGGGCCTGGGAGGGCGAGAAGCACAGCGTCACGTTGGTGCGGATCCCATCCGAGACCAGGGTGCGGCAGGCCTTCAGGCCGTCTTCGGTCAGGGGGACCTTCACCACGATGTTCTCGTGGAGCCCGGCCAGCTTGCGACCCTCCGTGACCATGGTGTTCTTCTCGGTCCCGACGACCTCCGCGCTGACGGGTCCGTCCACCACCTCGCAGATCTCGCGGTAGATCTCCTTGGGATCGGTGTTCCCCGCAACCTTCGAGATGAGGGAAGGATTGGTG
>JARRLD010000233.1:0-6800 GCA_037387345.1 Gemmatimonadota bacterium | reverse complement strand
GAGCGTGAGGGTGGCGGCCACCGAGACCCGGCGGCCTGTGGCCATCCTGGTGGATCTGGCCGGACCCAAGATCCGGGTGGGGCAGCTTTCGCGGCCGGTGGAGCTGAAGGCCGGTGAGGAGGTGATCCTCGCGCCGGAGGGCTCGGCTGGCGAGGGGGAGATCCCCATGAGCTACGCTCCTCTGGCCCGGGAGATCCAGGCTGGACAGGCCGTACTCCTCGACGACGGCCTCCTCGAGCTACGATGTGTGGGGACGAAAGGCGATCGGACCGCTCTGGAGGTCATCCGCGGGGGCACCCTGAGAAGTCGAAAGGGGATCAACCTGCCGGCCATGGAGGTTCAGGCGCCGTCGCTGACGGAGAAGGACCTGACCGACCTGGACTTCGCTCTGGAGATGGGCGTCGAATTCGTGGGGCTGTCGTTCGTCCGCAGACCGGAAGACGTGGTCGACCTCAAGGAGCGGGTGGCCGGCCGGGCCCTCATCGTCGCAAAGATCGAGAAGGTGCAGGCCCTGAGGGCCATCGAGGAGATCCTCCCCGAGACCGACGCCGTCATGGTGGCCCGAGGCGACCTGGGGGTCGAGCTTCCGTTCGAGCGGGTCCCGCTGGCTCAAAAGAGGGTCATCCAGACCGCGAACTTCTACGGACGTCCGGTCATCACCGCCACCCAGATGCTCGAATCCATGATCGAGTATCCCCGACCCACCCGGGCCGAAGCCTCGGACGTCGCCAACGCCATCCTCGACGGGACCGACGCGGTGATGCTGTCCGGGGAGACCGCTGTGGGGCGCTACCCCCTCAAGGCGCTGGAGGCCATCGTCCGAATCGCGCGGGAGATCGAACGAAGCGGTGTCATGGAGCGGGGCCCTCGCTACCTGGCCCGTTCCCCCGTACGCTCCCGCGGCGGGGCGACGGCGCGAGAGCACGCCGTGGCGGCGGCCACCGTCGATGCCGCCCGTCAGGTCTCGGCTCCGGCCATCGTCGTGATCACCCGATCGGGTTTTTCCGCGCGCCTCGTGTCGAGCTACCGCCCTCCGGTGCCGATCTTCGCCGTAACCACCGAAGAGGCGACCTACCGGCAGCTGGCGGCGGTGTGGGGCGTGCGCCCGGTGCTCGCCGAGGTGCAGAAGGTCTCGTACGAGGCCCTCACCGACGTCGGGCGACGGCACATCCGGGACAGTGGCCTGGGTGACTCCGGAGCCTCCGTGGTCGTGACCTCCGGCTACCCCTTCCAGCGCTCAGGCACCACGAACACCATGCGTCTCGAGCGTTTGTGAGATGGCGAAGATGAAGCTGACATTCCTGGGCACGGGCACATCCTTCGGGATTCCCGTGGTAGGTTGCGACTGCGCGGCGTGCACCTCCGAGGCTCCCCGGGACCGGAGGACGCGGCACGGCGCCCTGTTGGAGACCGAGGACGGGCGCCTGCTCGTCGACACCCCGCCGGAGCTGCGTCTCCAGCTCCTGGAGGCGGGCGTCGATCTGGTCCACGCCGTGTGGTTCACCCATATCCATGCCGACCACGTTCATGGGATCGACGACCTGCGCGTGTTCACCGTCCGGGGACGCGATGATATTCCCGCGTACGTCGGTAGCGAGTACCGGGACGCCATCGCTCATCATTTCCGGTACATCTTCGATGAAGGGCATCAGCCGTCACCCGGCAGCTCCAGGCCCGGGGTCCAGATCCACGACCTCCGACCCGGTGAGCCGGTGCGCATCCTCGGCCACTCCTTCGTCCCCGTGGAGGTGCCCCACGGCGCCGTGAGCGTCTACGGATTCCGTGTGGGGACGCTCGGATACGTGACGGACGGCAAAGTGCTCCCTCCAACCGCCCTCGAGGCCCTGCGGGGCGTCGAGGTGCTGGTTCTGAACGCCCTCTGGTTCGGGCGACCGCACCCGTCCCACTTCAACGTCGAGGAAGCCGTGGACGCCGCGGCCCAGGTCGGGGCGACGCGCACCTATCTCACCCATCTGACCCATCGGGTCACCCACGCCGAGCTTCTGCGCCGGCTGCCCGCCGGCGTGGAGCCTGCCTATGACGGCCTGACCATCGAGGTTGACTGACATGTCCGAGCCTCGCCTCCGCCTGGACTTCGCCTACATGATGGAGCCCCACGTGACTGACGGGATCGATCCGTCCCGCATGGAAGGGGATCTGTCCCGTCGATTTGCCCTGGCCCACCAACACGTGGAGGCCCGCCGAGCCGCCGGTGACCTCGGGTTCATGGACCTCCCCTATGCCCACGATACCGCGGCGCGCGTACAGGAGCTTGCGGACGGCTTCGGGCAGTGGTTCCACGACATCGTCGTCCTTGGCATTGGTGGCTCGGGCCTCGGTGCCCTGGCTCTTCGCGACGGCCTGCTCGGTCCGTTCTGGAACGAGCGGTCCGAGGAGGAGCGGGATCATTTCCCCCGACTCCACGTCCTGGACAATCCGGACCCGTTCACGTTCCGTCGCCTCCTGGACCGGCTCGATCTGGCGCAGACGCTGTTCAACGTGGTCAGCAAGTCCGGATCCACGGCGGAGACCGTCGCACAGTACCTGGTAGTGAGAGACCTGGTGGAACGAAGCGTGGAGGAGGACCGGGCCCGGGGACACTTCCTCTTCACCACCGATCCGCATCAGGGAGCCTTGCGACAGATTGCCGAAGCCGAGGACATCCCCGCGCTTCCGGTTCCGGAGAATGTGGGGGGGCGGTTCTCGGTGTTGTCTCCCGTGGGCCTGCTGCCGGCTGCCGTCTGTGGTGCGGACATCGATGCCCTCCTGGAGGGGGCGGCGGACATGGAGGCCCGCTGCCGGGTCGCAGACCTCGCCCGGAACCCCGCGGGCATCCTGGCGTCGCTGCTCCATGCCGCCGACACGGAGCAGGGCAGACCGATCCATGTGCTCATGCCCTACGCGGACCGGCTTCGCTCCATGGCGTTGTGGTTCCAGCAGCTCTGGGCGGAGTCGCTGGGCAAGCGGATGGGGCTCGACGGTAAGGTCCAGCATACCGGGCCGACTCCCATGGCCTCGGTGGGTGCCGTGGACCAACATTCCCTCCTCCAGCTCTTCATGGAGGGACCGCAGGACAAGGTAGTTCTGTTCCTCGAGGTCGAAGATCCCGGAGTCGACGTGCCCATTCCCCATCGGCACCCGGGGATCGCGTCGCTTTCGTACCTGGGCGGTCATTCCCTGACGGGCCTGCTCGCGACAGAACGCAGGGCGACGGCCGAGGCGCTACGGCGCGAAAGGCGTCCCAGCGCCACCGTGTCCCTGCCTCGCCTGGATGCCCGGGTGCTGGGTCAGCTCATCATGCTGTTGGAGGTCGCCACCGTGTATGCAGGGGCGCTGTACGGAGTGGATCCCCTGGACCAGCCGGGCGTGGAGCTCGGCAAGGTGCTTACCTACGGGTTGATGGGCAGGGAGGGGTATGAGCCTCCGGAGCTCGATGCGGGAGATCCCCGCTGGGTGATCTGAACCGTAGGGCGCGTCGTCGGGTAGGAAGGGACATCCTGGCGCGCTCTGGTCTGCTAGTAACGAGGGTCGACGCTCGTTACCTTCAGGTGGCCCCGCGCTCGCCGAGCCGAGCCATCTGGAAGATCGCCATCCGGCGGTGGAGCGGAGCAGGTCAACGGAGGCAAGCATGCGTGATCAAAACGAAGTCCCCCACATCATCATCGAGCGGGATAGCGGCGGCGGGTTCGGCTCGTTCGTCCTCGGTGCGTTGGTGGGCGCTGGCCTGGCGCTCCTCTTCGCGCCGAAGTCAGGCGAGGAGACCCAGGAGGAGCTCAGGGAGCGGGCCAAGCAGCTCAGGTCCGCCGCCGAGACTCGGATGCGGGACGTCCAGAAACAGTTCGAGGGGCGCCTGGATTCGGCGCGAGAGGGTGTGCAGGTCCGGGTCGAGGGCGTGAAGGAGGCCGTCGAAGCGGGACGTCAGGCCGCCCTGGAGGCGCGTGACGACCTGGAAGTCAAGATCGAGCGGTTCAAAGCAGCCTACCGGGCCGGCGTGGAAGCAGCCAGGTCCGCCGTCGCCGCTGGCCCGGCGGAATCCGAAGGCCCGGAAGGAGAAGGCGAGGACTGAGCGGCGCTCCCAAACCCCGGGGTCGGGTCCCCGACCCGCCGACGCCGCGCGGGGTGATCCCGACGCGGCGTCCGTTTGGGCCCATGCCGGCCGTGGGGAGCCTTCGGGCCCCGTGAACCCCATCGGCCGATGGAGCGACCGGGCGCGGGAGTTTTCGCGCCGTCTCTGGGACAAGAGCCTCGAGGACGACATCTTCTTCATGGCAGGGGCCATCGCCTTCAATATCCTCGTGGCCATGATCCCGCTCCTCCTGCTGGGAGTCGGGGTCACGGGGTACGCCCTGTCGGCTCGAGTTCCCGATCCCGTGGAGGCCACGGTTGCCGTCGTCGTGGAAGCCCTCCCCCAGGGCGGCGGCGGTATGGATCCCTCGGCGTTGGTCCGAGGGTTTGTGGCGGAGGCGTTGGAGCGCCGGTCGGGGTTCACCATCATGGGGGCCCTCTTCTTCATCTGGCTCGCCACGCGTCTCGTGGGGAGCGTCAGGATCGCGTTGAGGGAGATCTTCGATATCGGCCAGGACCGGGGCGTCATCCGCGGCAAGATCTTCGACGCCCAGGTGGTGGTCCTCGCCGTCCTTCTCCTCACCGTGAACCTGGGCGTCACCATCCTTCTGAACGCCGCCGTCCAGCTGGGGGTCGATGCCTTGAGCCTCGAAAGGCCGGCCGTGGGATGGACTCGGTGGATACTCGGCCAGAGCATCGCCTTGGCGTCCATCTGGACCCTATTCTTCACGGCGTACCGTTACCTGCCGGCGCGCCGGATTCCGTGGCGGACCGCGTGGATCGCAGCCACCTTCTCCGCGGTCCTGCACGAGATCCTCAAGCACTCCTTCTCCTGGTACGCCACGGAGATCGCGACGTACACCACCACGTGGGGGAACCTCGCCACCGTCGCGGTGCTGTTCTTCTGGATCTATTACGGGTCGTTAGTGTTTATCCTCGGCGGTGAGGTCGCCCAGGTATACACCATGCGCAAGGCCCGGGCGGTGCAGGTACGAGACACGTTGGGGGACGGAATGAGCGGGGGAGCCTCGCCGGCGGTGGGCCCGTGACGGGCGGCGATTCCGGGCGGAGGGTCGTGGCGCGCAACCGAAAGGCGCGTCACGAGTTCGAGATCCTCGAAACCGTAGAGGCGGGCATCGCCTTGAAGGGGCCCGAGGTGAAGTCTGTTCGAGAGGGCAAGATCGCGTTCCACGATGCCTTCGCCCGCGTGGACCGAGGGGAGCTCTGGCTCTACAGCCTGCACATCAGCCCCTACGAGCAGGCGAACCGGTTCAACGTCGACCCCGTGCGACCCCGGAAGCTCCTGCTCCACCGCCACGAGATTCGCAGACTCGCGTCCAAGGTGGACGAGAAGGGCCTGACGCTGGTCCCCCTCGAAGTGTATTTCACGAGGGGGTATGCCAAGGTCCTGCTGGCCCTGGCCCGTGGAAAGAAGCTGTATGACAAGCGGGAGACGCTGAAGCGAAAGACGCAGGACCGGGAGGCTCGTCGGGCCATGGAGGGAGCGTGACGAGGGCGCCGGCCGTCTTGCTTCTCCTGGGCATGGCCGCGTGGATGGGTCGGCCCTCGCATCTGCAGGGACAACGCCGTCCCGAGCTCCGGGTGGAGGCTCCCGACGAAGGAGCTCACACGTCCGTGCTGGAGACCGACCGGGGGTTCGCTGCGGTTGGCGTCACCGAGCTGGGACGCCTGGGATGGTCGGTGGTCATCCAGGAGCGCACCGCCGTCGCCACGAACCCGGACGGGATCCGCGTGGAGGTCCGGGCGGGGACCCCGTTCTTCCGCTGGGCCGACGCCGTGCTGCAGTTCTCCGCCGTGCCCTATCAGGAGGGGGATCGTTTGCTGGTCCCGCTTCAGCTCCTGTCGGATTTTTTCCCTCGGAGGATGCCGGACCGTTACCGCTTCGACGCAGCCAGCCTGACGTTGCGTCTCGTTCCCGTTCAGGCAGCGGACGGCCCGGGGACCTACGCCGGCGCAGGACCGGATGGAGAGGGTGACGCTTCCAGCGAGGGGGCCATGGGTACCGACCCCGCCGACGCCGTGCGCGTCGTGGTCATCGATGCGGGCCACGGAGGCAATGACCCCGGCGCTCTGGGGGTGGGGAGTCTCCGGGAGAAGACGGTGGCCCTCGGCATCGCCCGAGCCCTGGCCGGGGAGCTGGCCTCGGACGAATCTGTCGAGGTGCACCTCATCCGGGATCGCGACGTGTTCGTCGACCTGTGGAAGCGAGGGGCCATCGCCACCGAGCTCAAAGGGGAGCGGCCGGGGCTGTTCATCTCCATTCACGCCAACTCGTTCCCGGCGCGGCGGTCCGTGCGCGGGTACGAAACCTACTTCCTGGCTGAAGCCCGCACCGACGACGAGCGCCGGCTGACGGCCATCGAGAACGCGCCCTTGCGAGTGGAGAACAGCGAGCTGGTGCCTGCCGAGGATCTGGACTTCATCCTCAGGGACCTGGGAAGCCTCGATCACCAGCATTGGTCGTCGCTGCTGGCGGAGATGGTCCAGGAGGAGCTGGCCACGTTCCATCCCGGTCCCAATCGAGGGGTGAAGCAGGGTCCGCTGGCCGTGATCACGAATGCGCTCATGCCGGCGGTGCTCATCGAGGTGGGATACCTGTCCCACAGGGAGGAGAGTCGGTTGCTCGGGACCGAGGACTTCCAGCAGGAGGCTGCCCTGGCCGTGGCGCGGGCCGTCCGGAGGTTCCTCGGTCGGTATCCGCCGGAGCGCGGAAA
>JARRLD010000232.1:0-7883 GCA_037387345.1 Gemmatimonadota bacterium | reverse complement strand
CCACTGCTTGCGCCAGCGTCGAGTCGGCAGCCTGCTGGTTACCCATCCGGCAGTAGGACAGACCCAATGTGATGAGATCAGCGGCGAATACGCGATCGTTCGGTCTCTCCCGGCGGGCAATGGGCAGGGCGTGCTCGAGACGCCTCCGCACCTCCTCCTCCCCCTTTCCCTTCCGGAAGAGCAGCCGGGCGAGATTCGCCTCCACGTACGCGGGGTTGAGGTGGTCCTGTCCGAAGAGGTCCGTGTACACCTCGAGCGACCGTCGAAACAGCTCCTCGGCCTCGTCCAGGCGCCCGAGATCCTCGAGCACCAGGGCCAGGCCGTTCCGGGCGTTCGCGACAACGAAGTGGTCCTCGCCCAGCGCCGCGACCCGGATCTCCAGTGCCTCCCTTAGAAGCGGCTCGGCGTCGGCAGGGCGCCCTCGCTGTCGCATGATGATGCCCTGGATGTGGAGGGGACCCGCAAGACGGAGGTGCCCCTCGGGGAGGGTGCGACGCCGGATATCCAGGGCCTCTGCCGCCACCTCCTCGGCCTCGTCCAGCGCCCCCAGCCGCTGGAGGACGTCAGCGAGGGACTCCAGGCTCGATGGAAGCCGAGGGTCGTCGTAGGCCGGGCTCCGGCGTGTCTCGACCGAGCGACGGAGGAGCGCCGCTGCAGAGTCCAGGTCGCCCCGGGCCCACCGCACGTTCCCCAGGTTGTTGAGCACGGGTCCCAGCTGGACGGAAGGCGCCAGGGCCTGCTGCCGCCTGCGAAGAGCCTCCTCGAGGAGCGGCTCAGCGCGGTCCAGATCTCCCCGCACCTGCCACGTGTACCCGATGTCGTTCAGCGTGGCCGCGTACTCCTCGGAGGCCGGGTCGTCCGCGCTGCGGAGCAGCGTCAGGGCCCGGGGGAGCAGGGTGTCCACGGCCTCGAAATCGCCCTGCTCCACCCGCAGCAGCGCGACCCGCGCCAGGGGTCCCGCCAGCCGGGGATCGTCAGGCTCCATGACGCGGCGTCGAGCGTCCAGAGCTTCGTCGCGGAGCTCCGAGGACGTCGAGCGTCGCCTGCACCAGCGGCTGCTCGGCGAGCTCGGCCCGGGCCCGCTGGGCGCCCTGGTCCAGCACCTCGCGCACCGTGATCTCCTCCCCTCGGGTACGGTAGGGATCCGCGTTGGCGAAAAGCCCCACGAGGAAATCGACCACCTGCTGGGCGCGGTCCCGCTCCACCGCCGTCTGGTTGGCCCGCCGCTGCGCGCCGACGGCGAATCCGGCAATCGAGAGGAAGAGTCCCACGACGCCGGCCACGGCCGTGCCGTGTCGTCGCACGAACTGCCCCGTGCGGTAGACGACGGTATCCCGGCGGGCCACCACGGGGCGACGATCGAGATGGCGGCTCACGTCGTCGGCAAGCTCGCCGGCGGTGCCATACCTGTGCTCCGGCTCCGGACGAAGCGCCTTGAGAACGATGGCGTCCAGGTCGCCGGCGAGCTGACGGCGCAGGCGTTCCGGGGTCGCCCTCCGCGCGTCGGCGCGCTTGGAGGCGTCGTCTGAGCCGGCGAGGAAGCACCGGGATGGCTGTGCCGCCGCAGCGACGTCGGGTCCGGAGTCGACCTCACCCGGTCCAACGATGCCGTCGAACGGGTGCCGGCCGGTGAGAAGGAGGTACAGCAGAACACCGAGCTGGTACACGTCGCTGGCCGTGGTGACCACTCCGCCCTGTCGCTGTTCGGGCGAGGCGAACCCGGGGGTGAATAGGCGGCTTCCCTCCAACGTGGGCCCACCGACGGCCGCGTCGAGTCCCTCCGAGAGCAGCTTGGCGATTCCGAAGTCGAGGAGCTTCGGAACGCCCCCCGTGCTTACGAGGATGTTGGAGGGCTTGAGATCGCGATGCACGACGAGGCTCTGGTGGGCATGCTGCACCGCTCCGCACACGGTCAGAAAGAGGCGGAGGCGCTGCCTGATGTCCATGCGTCGCCGGTCGCAATGCTCGTCGACGGGCAGACCTTCCACGCGCTCCATGACGAAGTACGGCCGGCCGGCCGGATCCTGACCGCCGTCGAGAAAGCGAGCGATGTTGGGATGGGACAGCTCGGCGAGGATCTCACGCTCCGCTCCGAAGCGGATCTCCGCTCCGCTGCCGAGGAGCTCCACCGGAAGGAGCTTGAGGGCCCCGTCCTGATGAAAGGACTCTTCCGCCCTCCGAACGTGGCACACGACGCCCATGCCTCCACGCCCCAGCTCACCGATCACCTCCCACATTCCGAAACGGGATCCGGGAGAGACGCTGTTCAGGGCGTCACGATCATCCTGCGCCCGGGCGAGGGCGTCGAAGGGGCCCGGACGCCTGTGGGCAGTGAGCAGGGCGAGTACCTTTTCCACCAGAGCCTCGTCGCGTGCGTTGGTGCGCACCCAGGTCACCTGCTTTGCCGGGTCCTGCTCGAGGGCTTCGAGGAAGAGCTCCTGCACCTCCTCCCAGCTCGGTTCGCTCACGCCGTCGCCTCCAGTTGCTGACTGAGCCAGGCGCGGGCCACCGTCCAATCGCGCTTCACCGTGGCCGCGGATAGGCCCATGGCCGTCGCCGTATCGCGGACCCCCATCCCGCCGAACACGCGACACTCCACAACCTTGCTCTGCCGCGGGTTGAGTGCTTCGAGGCGGTCCAGGGCCGCGTCCACCCACAGAAGGTCATCGGGGCGGGAGCGGGCCACGGCCACGACGTCGTCGATGGGAAGGTGCAGGGCAGATCCACCCCGCTTGCTACGGGCCCGGCCACGGGCATGGTCTACGAGGACCCTCCGCATGGCCTGGGCGCACACCGAGAAGAAGTGGGCCCGGTCCTTCCACGTGAGTCGCTCCACCTTCGCCAGCTTCAGGTAGGCCTCGTGGACGAGGCCCGTCGTGTTCAGCGTGTGGCCGGCGGTCTCCCGGCGGAGCTCATGCCGGGCGAGGACCCGCAGCTCCTCGTACACCGCGGGGATCAGACGGTCGAGGACGGACCGATCGCCCCCGCTGAGGGCGGTCAGGAGCAACGTTACGTCGCGACGCTCCGACATGGGCAGGAACCTCCCGGGGCAGCGAGCGTGTGTCGCACGGCGCCCCGGCGCGTTGGCTGGTTGCAGCCAACATGCATCGGTCCGACACGCGGGGCCAGGGAACCGGCCCGTCCCCGGATGAGCCGTCTGGCCGACGTTCATCGCGTGTGTACCTGGAGGCCGGCACCTGGGAGGCCCGTTTCCACGGGTCGTCCTTACCGATCGGACAACGCCATGGCGGGAGCGTGAGACATGAATACTCTTCATCACTCTGCACGACGCAGCCTTGTCTTCCTTTGGGCGGCGGGGGCCGGACTCGTCATGGTCGTTGCCGGCTGCGGCAAGGAGAGCTCTCCTCTCCTGGCCGAGCAGGACCCCAACGTGTTCATCACCGTCTCCTTGACCGGGGACGGCGACGGAAGGATCGATGTGAACTCGGGCGCGTTGTGGAGGTGCACTCTCGCGCAGGGGGTCGTGATGGCCTCGGGGAGCGATGCGACCCAGGCGGCGAACCACTGCGACTGGGAGACGAACGCCGGAGGCGGGGGACAGGTCGGCTTCGACGCCGTCGTGGGCTCGGGAAGCGTCTTCACCGGGTGGAGCAACGACTGCGCGGGCACCGATACGGCTTGCTCCGTCGAATGGCTCGGCGCGCCGGGCAGGGTCGACGTCTCGGTCGGGGCGGAATTCCTCTTCACACCGTCCAGCGTGGAGATCGAGGTGGCGACACCTCTTGGGCTCCTGCCGAGCACGACCACGCAAGCCACCGCGACCTACACCTCGCCACGCACGCTCGAGGGCGTCCAGTACAGCTGGACATCCAGCAACCCCGCGGTGGCTTCCATCTCGACGACGGGCTCACCGGCAACCATCACCGCACTGAGCCCCGGGACGACCCAGATCAGCGCCGCCACCCGGGGCCGCACGAGCAACGAGGTCACGGTGGAAGTCCTGGCCCCGCAGTCGGCCGACACCGGCATCCTCCAGGGTGTCCTGTTCGACGTCGACGGCACCACCCCCGTAGACAGCATCTATCTGGTGGCCGGGCCGGTGGCGGGCTCCACCGCCACGTCGGTCCTTCGTACGTTCACGGGTCGTCAGGATCCCGAGTCGGGGGTGGTCATCCCCGCCGGGGGCTACCGCCTCGAGGGCGACCCCGGGCGCTACGCAGTGTTCACGGTGGGCGTGGTCGGCGATCGGTACATGTCCACACGCGGGGACTCCGCGAACGTCTTCGCGAACCAGACGGACACCCTGGACCTCTTCGTGAGCCGCGGCGACCACCTGGACATGCTCGGCACGGACCTGGGCACCATCCAGGCGACTTCGGGAGAATCGATCAACCTGGTGGTCGACTATCAGGCGTGGAGCTACGCCGGCTGCCCGCTCTGCGGGATCTCGCTCGGCATCGGCGTCGACTCCACCGCGCTGGCCGTGTACATCTTCGACCAGGTGGCGGGCACCTATCCGGGCAGGGAGGAGAGGGGCGCCTCAATACCCATCACGGTCCCTGCCGCGGGAGGCACAATCTACGCCACGCTCATCACCACGTCGACGAGCGCGACGAACATCGAGCCTGGCCTCAAGCAGTACCGGGACCGCTGGTCGGCCAACGTGCAGGGCACGACCATGATCCCCATCGGGACGCTGTCGGTGAACTGAGCCAGGGCGCCGAGGCCGGTGTGCGGACCGCCCACATCGACCGCCGCGCCTGACCCACGCCCCTGGCGCAGCGGCCGTGGCGGGTACGCGCCGCTTTCGGACGATGTGTGGCGTCGGGGCCACACTTCTGGCTCGAGCGCAGCACAGTGGCGCACGCCAATTGCCCGGAAAGCCCCGGAAATGCTGGCGTTTCGCCCAATCGCGGCGCTGGCCTCGAACTTCCAACAAGGGCTCTCCGAGAGGAGCGGCATCACGCGCCAAGCACTCGGAGAACCCCCCATGCGTTTGATCCCGGCCCCCAACGGGAACGAGGTCAAGAAGTTCAGAGTAGCCGGTTCAGATCGGCTGCGGATCGCGAGGCCCACGGTATCCGGTATGGTGACGGCAGGCGCCAGCCTCATTCTGCTGGCCGTCGCGAGCGTGGTCCTCCTCATCCCGACCGTGTTCTACGTGGTTCCCATCCCGCCCCACGCAAACGCCATCACGCTGTGTCTTCCGGGAATCGGCCCCCTCCAGCGGTTCAGGGACGACCTGCTAGGGGAGGAGGAGGAGCGCACGTATATCCATGAAGGGGTGCACGCCGATCAGTGCCGGAGATACGGCGCGACCTGGTATGCAAGGCAGATTGGCTCCCCTGAAGGTCGGCTCACGCTCGAGTCGCAAGCGCTCTGTGCCGAGGTCACGGTGTTCTCACGGCGTGGGGCCGACCCTGGACGGCTCCTGGATTGGGCGGAGGAGACCCTCGCCAGCGAATACTTTGACGACGGCTCCGTCTCGCGGGACGACGTCGCGCTGGCCGTCGAGGCAGCGTGTGCGGAGGTGTCGGGGGACCTGGAGCTTCAGCTGCGCTCGACCTCCGACCCGGTCGGGCACGTGTCCTGAGGTCGCAAGACCTCGACTCGAGAGGCGGACGACGCCGAAGGCTCTCTCGAGCTCATTCCTCCCAGTACGCCGCCTTGGACGGAACCACCCACCGCACTCCTCCGCGGGGATCGGGCACGTCATCGTCGTAGCGGGGGATGACGTGGATGTGGGCGTGGTCCACCGTCTGCCCTGCCGCGGGGCCATCGTTGATTCCGACCGTGAACCCGGCGGGACCGTGCTCCCGCATCTGGAGGCCCCGCACGCTGTCCACGAGACCCCACAGGTCCTGTTGCGCCCGGACAGGAAGGTCGAAGATCGAGCCGACGTGGCTCTTCGGCACGATCAGCGTGTGACCTGCGGTCACAGGATACCGGTCTGACACGGCGAGGCCGTGGTCCGATCGCGCCACCACTGCCTCGTTCTCCGGGGCGCAGAAGGGGCACTCGGACGCCGTGGTCGGCTCGAGACCCCAGGCCACCTCGGACTCCGGCGACGTCAGGTCCGGCCCACCTGCCGGGGTCCAGATCCGGCCTTCGAGCCGCGTAGCCTCGTCCTCCGGCCACTCCAGCGCCAGGATCTCATCGAGGTGCCTGGCCATGACGAGGGCTGAGACCGCCGCATCGAACGCGTGTTCCGAGCCCGCTGCGGTCTGCCTCTGCGTGGGGCTCATCTCGGGGAAACGTCCCCCGAGGTACCGGTCGCGAGCAGCTCGGTCGGACTTCACCACAGGACCCGTCAGCGTCCTCGGATAGATCTCCAGGACGAGGGGCCGGCTCGGCTTCTGGAACGGCCAGACGCTGAATCCGGCGTCGTTCAAGGTGACGAGGTGGGGCATGCCTCGGAGGGAGGCCGTTCCCACCGCGCCGGCGCCACCGATCTGGAAGACGCTCTTCGGTTGGCTGCCCGCGTGGGCTTCCGCCTCCTGCTCGGTCTGGCGGAGATGGGCGGGCAGGTCCGGGCGTTTCTTTCCCGGCCGACCCCAGAACGGCTCGGAGCACTCTTCGAGCCAGGCCTCACCCCGCGCCTCGACCTGGCGCCACACGGCCAGGCCGGTGTCTGCCCCGAGGTCCTTGCAGAACCACTCCGGAAAGGAGAAGGCGAAGTCCAATCCCACCACCAGCGCCGGACTCCAGGCGGCTTCACCGCTCAGATGGTCGATGACCTCCTCTCGGGTCCGCCCGCTCTCCAGCCGCTCCATGCGGCCGTCCCATACCTCGGCCAGCCAGATCTTGCTGCCTTCCCCGGTCTTGGCTCCGGACCAGTCGACGGCGATGACACGTGTCCGATCGTGGTCAGTCATGGCCGAAGATTGGAGCGCGAGCCCACGGTGGGCAAATCGCCGACCCCAGCCGGCTTCAGCGCACCAGCCCGAACGCCTCCGGCTCGAACCGGGATCCCGTCCAGCGACCCGCCACCCAGACCGTACGCCCCACCAGCTCCCGGAGAGCCTCCGGCGCGGTGCGCAGTGCCACGAGGTCTCCTCCAGCCTCCGCAAGCGCCAGGGCCAGACCGTCGGGGGTCTCCACCAGCCGTCCCACGTGCGCCTCCTGCCCGTCCACGGTGCGGAGCGTCCACGTCTCCACGGTCAGCTCCGGTCCCATCGCATGAGCAGACATGGACCCACACGCCGTCACCACGGCGCCGGAGAGCCGAAGCAGGGTGTCACGCTCCTCACCCACGAGAACGGTCCCGCTTCCGCCCTCCTCACGGAGAACGAGCTGCGTGAAGCCCTCGGTGCCCGTGCTCCGCAGGAGGCCGGTGATGCACCCGTCCGGCTCGGGCTCCGCCATCGGCACCCCGGGAGGAACGCCGGAGCACCCGAGGAGGATCACCAGTCCGGCCAGTCGGCCGGCGGCGCTCATCGGAGCCTCACGAGCCAGAGAACCATGTGCCCTGGCAGAGCCCCGTCGGATGCGCTGCGAAGTCGAATGCTCGTGGGTCCGTGTGTTCCTGCCGGGGTCCAGTGCAGGTACGCCGTGGACCCGCCGCGCACCGAGACGTCCAGGGTCGGCTCGTATCCCAGCTCACGGTAGGGCTCGAGCCTGGCGGTCTCGGGAAGATGGCTGAAGATGTCGTCGACATCCCACGACAGAAGGGAATCGAAGTACCGGCCGTCGGTCATCAGCGCCGAGCCGAACTGCGTGAGCAACACCTCGATGTCTTCCCCGGTCGCGTCCTCGAGGGTCGCGTACCCGCCGGCGGGTGACTGGGTCATATGACGCATCATCGCCGTCTCACCGCCCGGGAAGTCGAGCCCCCAGTGGTCAAGCACGTAGCGCAGCAGCGTGGCCGGGACGCCGTAGACCAGGCGGCTACTCGGGCAGGGGCCGTCGTTGCCGTCGGATGC
>JARRLD010000231.1:0-11507 GCA_037387345.1 Gemmatimonadota bacterium | reverse complement strand
GATCTCCTCGGGCGTCACGAACTCCATGAGGCCCAGAGCCGTAAGCGCCTCGAATTCTCCCAGGGTGAACACGCCATTCTCCCCGGCATCGAGATAAACACCCTCGAGGGGCTCCTTCGACACCGAATACGCGTCGTCCGCCCCGGCCTCGAACGCCTCCGCCAGGGGCAGCGGCCGTGTGGCGTCCGCCCGCATGATCGGCCGGCCTCCGCGCTTGATCATCCCTCGCCCGATGGACTTCCAGGAAATGGCGGCCGTCGGCTTCACCTCCTTCACCGCCGGGGCGTCGGGCGTCCGTGCCATCAGGTAGAGAAGCAGGGATTGCGCGCCCGCCAGAGAGGACTTGGCGAGCAGCATGCGCGAGGGTCGCTCCTCCGAGTGGGTGAACGGGATGTTCAAGCCCATCCCTCCGGTTCCGGCGGTCCCCACTTTGACGTAGACCTCGGTCCCGGCGCGCTTCATCCCCTCGAGCAGGATCTGCGTGTGCCGGATGAGCTGGGGCAGGTACAGCGTGGCCAGGTGTTCCTCCACCGCCAGGACGCCCGCCGTGTTGATACAATCGACGATGGCATTGGGCTTCATCTCGACGAGCACCGTGCCCAGCGTCGACCGCTCGAAGACCTCGTCCGTGAGCTCTCCGTACATGTCGTCGATCAACCTGCCGCGCAGACCGTCATCCTCCAGGATCTGTCTCCGCTGCAGCTCCCTCATCTCGCTGGGAAGGAAGAGGTCTCCCCAGGCCGGCTCGACGGATATGCCCTCCGAGCCGGGCTCGGCCCGCAGCAGCGCACACGCCTCATCCGCCTCCTCCCTGTGAAGGGAGCCCAGGATGATACGGGCCGGACGCCCGGACAGCGCCTTCCGAGCCACCGCAATGCCCACCAGGCCGGCCCCACCCAGGATCAGAACGGTCTTGTCACGCAGTTCCATCGATATCTCCTGTCCCGTCGCCTCGAGCTGCTCGCTCCCTCAGTCGGCGACGCTCGTCTTCGGTCAACTCCCGCCAGGCCCCCGGGGCCAACGCTCCCAACTCGATGGGTCCGAACCGGACCCGCGCCAGCTCCTTCACCGGATTGCCCACCACCCGAAACAGGCGACGCACCTCCCGCTTCCTTCCCTCGGTGAGCACCACCCCGAGGGCGACGCCGCCTCCGCCTCTCCCCTCCACCCAGACCCTTCTCACGCGCGCCGGTCCATCCTCGAGCTCGACGCCTGACCGCAGCGCGGCCAGTGTGGACGGATCGGGCTCGCGCGACACCACCACCCGGTACTCCCGCTCCACCTCGCCGCTCGGGTGCAGGAGGGCATGAGCGACGTCGCCGTCGTTGGTCAGGAGCAGGAGGCCGGTGGTCTCCCGGTCCAATCGACCGACGTAACGGAGCCCTGCCACATCCGGCGGCAGCATGTCGTAGACGGTTCGACCCCCGTGGGGGTCTCCCCGGGTGGTCAGGACCCCGGCCGGCTTGTGATACGCCAGCCACCTGACCTCGGGAAGGTCGACGCGGGCGCCATCCAACGCCACCGTGTCCCTGCCCGGAACGACTCGGGTCCCGAGCTCCGTGACCACGTTTCCGTTGACCTGGACGCGTCCCGCCCGGATGATCCTCTCGGCCTCCCGGCGCGACGCACGACCCGCTCTGGAAAGGTACTTCTGAAGGCGGATTCCATCAGCCACCTCCGTCGATCAGCTGGCAGGGCGGTCCCGGGCGGGACGTTCCTCCGGAGCGTTCCCGCTTCCCGAAGAGTCCCGCCCTCCCCGGTCCTCCGCCGGTAGCGACGTCGCGGATCCGGTCACGTCCTCGCCGCCGGCGTTCATCCCCACCTGCTCCTCGCCGGCCGATTCTGTCGCGTCCTCGACGCCACCATCCGCCTCGGCCTCGTCGTCGTCCTCCGGTCCCAGCGGGATCCGTTCGCGCAGAATGACGGGGAGCTCCTCCGGCCGGGGGAGGTCCTCCAGGGAGGCGAAGCCGAAATGCTGGAGGAATCGGGACGTGGTGCCGTACAGGACCGGCCGCCCCATCCCCTCCCCCCTGCCGACGACGTCGATGAGCTCCCGGTCCTGCAGGGTCTTCAGGACCCCGGTGGAGCCCACCCCTCGGATATACTCAATCTCGATGCGGCCGATGGGTTGACGGTACGCGATGATCGCCAGCGTCTCCAGAGCCGGCCCGGACAAGCGTGAGGGACGGGGGACGTTGTCGAACCGCTCCAGATAGGGCGCGAACTCCGAGCGCGTGAGAATCTGGTAGCCCTCGGCCAGGGCCACGATCTGGAAGGACCGCTCCGCATCGTCGTATTCCGCCTCGAGGAACCGGATGGCCTGCTCGACCCGATCCTCGTCCAGGGATTCATCGGCTCGGGCGATCTCGCCCGCGGTGAGCGGTGCGTCGGACGCGAAAAGCACGGCTTCCACGATCTGATAGGCGTTCACGCGCCGGTGTCTCCTTCCTCGTCAGCATCCGCAGGGCTCGGATGGCCACCTCCGGCAGGTTCATTCTCGACCGGCTCTCCCTCCGGCGGGCGCTCCCCGTTCGCCGCCCCGGTCGGATCTTCCGGGCGGCGGTAGATCCAGAGCTCCGAGAAGGGGCGCGCCTGGCGGAGGAGGAGGATGCGTCGGCGCGTAAGCTCCAGCCCGGCCAGGAAGGTCATGACACCATGCATCTTGTCCTTGAAGCCACTGAGGAGTCCGCTGAACTCCACCCGGGTGGACTCCCGGAGGGCATCGAGGATCAAGACGATCTTGTCCTCCATGGTGTGCGGCTGCCAGGCGGCGGGCGATCTCGCGGATCTGCTCGTACTCGAGAAGTCGACGCACCAGCTCGGCCCGGGGGTCGTCGTCCTCCTCCTCGTCGGTCCGGGGCAGCAACATCTGCGCCTTGATGCGCACAAGCGTCGCGGCCATCTCCAGGAACTCCCCTGCACTGTCGAGGTCGTGGGCCTGGATGGTCCGGATGGCCTGGACGAACTGATCCGTGATCCGCGCGATGGGAATGTCGAAGATGTCGATGTCCTGCGTGCGGATCAGATGGAGGAGAAGGTCCAGGGGTCCCTGGAACCGGTCGACCTCGACGAGGAAGAAGCCCTCGCGCTGGAGACCCCGGGCCTCGGCGACGGTCAGATCCACAGGCGGATGAAGGCGTCGGCGGCTCCCATCAGGTAGTCCACCGGCCAGAGGAGGTAGTCGAACGCCCCAGGGGCCAGAAAGAGCACGCCCATCAGCACCAGGATCCCGTACCGTCCGGCCTGACGATATTTGACGGCCAGGTGCGGAGGAAGCAGGTGGATCAGCACGTGGGAGCCGTCCAACGGCGGGATGGGTATCAGGTTGAAGACCGCCAGGATCAGGTTGATGAAGATGCACCACGTGGTCATCTGCATCAGGATGTCGGTGACGCCGCCCAGCGGCCCGACCAGGGCTCCGACCTTGACGACCACCACGGTCCCCACCGTGGCCAGCGCCGCAAGAAGGAGGTTCGCCGTGATCCCCGCCAGCGAAACCCTGATGTCCCCCCACTTGACGTCCCGGTAGTTGGCCGGATTCACCGGGACGGGCTTCGCCCAGCCGAACAGGAATCCGGCGCCGCTGAAGTGCAGCGCCATGGGCACCAGGACGGAGCCGATGAAGTCCAGGTGGGGCACAGGGTTGAGGGTGATGCGGCCCAGGCGCTCGGCGGTGTCGTCGCCCTCACGGCGTGCCTGCCAGGCGTGCGCGACCTCGTGGACGACGACCGAGATGATGAGGACGATGATGAGGAGGATGGCTTCCATAGGCGGCGAAAGCTACCTCCCCGGGGGTAGCAGGGTCCAGGCCCGACGGTGCACGTCCGGCTGTCTCGGCACCGCCCCGGCGGCCCGTTAGCTTTACGGGAGCCACCGCCGCACACGTTCGGAGTCGCCGGTATGCACCGTTTTCCCCTCGCCGCCTTCGCGGCAGCCGTGACGGCCCTGGCCGCGTGCGCCCCGTCGGCCGACCTTCCCCCCGATCCCCACAACCTTCCCCTGCGGGGGACAAAGCCCTTCGCCCCCCTGGAGAAGGTGGACTTCACGCTCACCGACACCCAGGGGCGCCCGTTCGACTTCCGCGCCGAGACCGACGGCAAGATCGCGCTGCTCTTCTTCGGCTACACGTTCTGCCCGGATATCTGCCCTCTGCACATGGCCACGCTGGCGGCGGCGCTGGACGAGGTCGCGACCGACGTCCGGGATCAGGTGGTCCTCGTCTCTCGGGGCCTGGCTGGCGGCGTTCGACAGCTCCTTCGTGGGGGTACGAGGCAGCCTGGCCGAGGTCTCGGAGGTCCTCTCGTTCTACCGGTATCCCCCGCCGGAGACCAGTGGCGAGGAGGTCGGCTATACGGTCGGCCATCCAGCCCTCATCTATGCCTTCGCGCCTGACAACCTGGGCAGGGCGATGTACGGCCCCGAGACCACCCGAGCCATCTGGGCCCACGACCTGAGCCTCCTGGCTCGGCACGATTGGGGAGGGGAGACGGACGGGGCGTCACCGGCGACCGCGGCCAACGCCACTCCCGTGCCGGCGGGCATCACCGTGCTGGACGCGTACGCCCCGTCGCCCCGGGACAGCGCCGCCATGGCCATCTACCTCACAGTGCACAACGGGAGCGCCCAGGCCGACGCATCGCGCGCAGCGGGTCGATCCACGACGTGGTCCGGGCGGAAGGCATGAGCCGCATGGTCGCCCTCCCCTCCCTCGAGGTGCCCTCCGGGGAAACCGTCCGTCTGGAGCCGGGGAGCCTCCACGGCATGCTGGAAGGGCTCCGGGAGCTGCCGGAAGTGGGGAGCAACCTGGCGGTGGTCCTGCACTTCGGCCGGGCAGGAGCCGTGCCCGTCGCGGTGCGGGTGGTCCGCTATGAGGACCTGGTGCGCTAGAAGGCTGTCCGCGAGGGGGATTGATCCTATCCCCCACGATTTCTAGTTTTGTTGGCTCGGTAACTTCCGTCGTGTCACACCCACGCGCCCCCGAGGGACGCATGCCGAACATCAAGAGCGCCAAGAAACGCATGGAGCTGAGTCGCTCCGCCCGCGCGAAGAACCGGGCAGAGCGTTCCCGGATCCGCACGGCCATCAAGCAGGTCCGCCAGGCGGCCACCGCCGAGGAGGGCCGGGCCCACCTGCTCCGCGCCCAGGCTCTGCTGGATCGAGCGGCCACCCGTCGACTCTTCCACCCGAACCAGGTGGCGCGGGTGAAGGGCAAGCTCCAGAAGCACGTCAACGGCCTCGCGGGCTGACACGCGCCCTACGACGCGCTGGACCCGGCGTGGGCTCGGACGCCCGCTCGGGCCCTTTGTCATTCCCCCGGACGAGGGTGAGGCCCGCGGCCAGGAGGTCGGGGCCCGTCACGGCCCCTCCGGCGCCCGGATGAACCGATCGAACCCGCCGACCCGGACCTCCGCCACCTGGCCGTCCGCGCCGAGCTGGAACGTCACCATGGCCGTCCCCAATCCACGCTCCCGCCACCGGGCTCGGAAGGTGTCGAAGTGCCAGTGCTCGAGGGTTCCGATGAAGTAGGGACCAACGTCGAGCACCAGCGCACCCTCCTCGAGGCTCACGTTGGCCGTGCCGTAGAGCACGTCCTGGTAGGTGCCGACGTACGCGTCGAGGGCGAGGGAAGGTGTCGTGCCCGTCACCCGCTCGGCCTCCGTGGCCTCCCTCCGCTCCCGAGCCTCGGCCTGGTCCTCGAGCCACCGCCCACGCATGAGGTCGTTCCAGTCCTTGACCGACCCGTCCTCCCGGGGCGCCAGAAACCGGTCCAGGACGTGGAAGGCTACGAGCTGCGGGACGACGCTGACATTCAGGTTGGTGAGGACCACCACACCCACATCCTCTTCGGGCATGAGCGCCACGTGGGTGCGCATCCCGTCGAGGGATCCTCCGTGGCGTACCACGAGACGCCCGCGGTAGTCCTGGAGTGTCCACCCGAGCCCATACGCCTGGAGATGGGTCTCCGGAAAGGTCTCACGGGCTTCCTGCCCCCTGGGAATCACCGTCACCGCGCCGCGCATCTCCCAGGTGACGCTGTCGCTGAAGAGCTCGGTACCTTCGTAGGTCCCGTTCCCCAGCTGCAGACGGAGCCACTGCGCCATGTCTGCCGCGCTCGAGTTGATCGCGCCGGCGCCGCCCAGGTTGTCGAAGTCCCTCCAGCCGACTGTCACCACGGCGGTGTCGGTGAAAACGTGGGGCGTGGCCACGTTGCCCCGAGCCTCGATGTCTCGGGTCGTGGTATTGGAGCGCTCCATTCCGAGCGGTGTGAAGATGCGCTCGTCCACGAAGGCGTCCCACGTGGTCCCGGCCACCTTGCCGACGAGCTCCCCGGCGGTGAGGAACATGATGTTCTGGTAGCCATAACGGGACCGGAAGCTCCATCCCGGCTCCAGGTACCGCACCCGTTCCATGATCTCGGCCCGGGTGAAGGGCGACGCGTACCACAGTCGGTCGCCCCGAGGCAGTCCGCTACGGTGGGAAAGGAGGTCCCGTATCGTGAGCTCCCGGGTGACGTAGGGATCGAAGAGCTGGAACCCGGGGAGATGGTCCGTCACGGGATCGTCCCACGACACCCGCTCTTCGTCCACGAGCATGCCCATCGCCGCCGTCGTGAACGCCTTGCTCGTGGAGGCGATGGCGAAGAGGGTGTGCTCGTCCACGGGATCCGCTCGCCCCACCTCCCGGACACCCCAACCCCGCGCCAGGAGCACCCGGTCGTCGTGGACCACGGCCACCGCCATTCCCGGCGCGCTCCAGGTCTCCAGTACCTCCCGGATGAAGCCGTCCAGACCCGAAAGCGGATCGGTCTGGGCCCTCACCGTCGCGGGCACGAAAAGAAGGAGGAGGAGGGTTCCTGCGGTGGCGAGCGGTCGGAAACGGATCCTCACGGGACTCTCCCATCACGGGGGCTGTCAGGTGTGCGCAGAAGGGACGTCGAGGCGTGATCCTCCCCGCGCCGGCGGGCCGTCACCGTGACGTCGGGCCCTCCTGGGCCTCGAAGACGACCCGCCCGCCGACCACGGTGAAGCGCACCTGGCCCCTGAGCTCCCAGCCTTCGAACGGCGTGTTCCGGCTCTTGGACCGGAACCGGCTGGAGTCCACCACCCAGGAGGCCTCCGGGTCGAAGACCGTCACGTCGGCCACGCTGCCCGCCTTCAGCGTGCCTCCGGGGAGGTTGAACGCCTGGGCCGGCTGCCGGCTCATCCGATCCACCATGGCGGAAAGGTCGAACCCCTCAGCGCCGACCACGTGCGTCAGAACGAGGCCCAGGGCGGTCTCCAGCCCGACAATGCCGTTGGGCGCGTCGGTGAAGGCGGCTTCCTTCTCGTCGTAGTGATGCGGCGCGTGGTCCGTGGCAACGATGTCCAGAGTACCATCCACCAGCCCCGCGCGCACCGCGGCCACGTCCTCCACCGACCGCAGCGGAGGATTCATCTTCGCCTCGGTGCGGTAGCCCTCCACGGCCTCGTCGCTGAGGATGAGATGGTGGGGGCTCGCCTCGGCGGTAACCCGGACGCCCCTGGCCTTGGCCTGGCGGATCATCTCGACGCCGAAGCGCGTGGAAACGTGCTGAAGGTGGATGTGTCCGCCGGTCAGCTCTGCCAGCAGCAGGTCCCGGACGATGTGGATCTCCTCCGCGGCGTTGGGCTTTCCGGGGAGCCCCAGCCGGGTGGCCACCAGGCCCGCATTCATGTGACCGTTCGCAGAGAGGGTCAGGTCCTCGGGATGATCCGCCACCGGCACGCCGAACGCCTGCGTGTACAAGAGCGCGAGCCGCATGAGGCCCGAGTCCATCACCGGGCTCCCGTCGTCGGTGACCGCCACGGCTCCGGTCTCCACCATCTCCCCGATGAGGGCGAGCCGTTTCCCCTCCCGGCCCAGGGAGATGCAGCCCACCGGGTACACGCGTGCGGCCCCAGCCCGCCGCCCCTGGGACAGCACGAACCCCACGCCCGCCGGGTCGTCGATGGGCGGATCGGTGTTCGGCATGGCGCAGACGGCGGTGAAGCCTCCCGCGGCCGCCGCCCGTGCACCCGTGGCGATGGTCTCCTCGTGCTCCTCCCCGGGCTCGCGAAGGTGGACGTGCACGTCGATGAGCCCAGGACATACCACCAGCCCGGAACAGTCCAGCACCCGGACGTCATCGGACGCGTCGATGTCCTCACCCAGCTTCACGATCTCGCCGTCGGCGACCAGCACGTCCCGGACAGCGTCCAGAGATTGGGACGGGTCCACGACCCGTCCTGCCCGGAGCAGGGTTCGTTCACTCACGCCTCACCCCCCGCCTTGGCGGCTTCGGCCTTCTCGGGCTGTCCACCGGACAGGAGGTAGAGCACGGCCATGCGCACGGCAACGCCGTTCGTGACCTGATTCAGGATCACCGCGTGGGGGCCGTCGGCCACGTCCGAGTCGATCTCCACGCCCCGGTTCATAGGCCCCGGGTGAAGGATCAGGAGGTCCCGAGGAGCCGCCTCCAGCCGCTCGGTGGAGACGCCCCAGATCCGGTTGTACTCCCGGAGAGAGGGCACGTATCCGGCCTCCATCCGCTCGAGCTGCAGCCGCAGCACGTTGAGGACATCGGCCCATTGGATGGCGTCTTCGACCCGACTGAAGACCTGGACGCCCATCTCGCCGAAGCTCCTGGGAAGGAGGGTGGGCGGACCGCAGACGGCCACCTCGGCCCCGAGCTTGAGGAGGCCGTAGATGTTCGACCGGGCCACCCGCGAGTGGAGGATATCGCCCACGATGCACACCTTGAGCCCCTCCACCCGCCCCATGTGGTCCCGGATGGTGAGGAGGTCGAGGAGGCCCTGGGTGGGATGCTCGTGGGCGCCGTCCCCGGCGTTCACCACGTTGGACGGAATGCGCTCGGCCAGGAACCGGGCCGCACCGGAGGCGCCGTGACGTATCACCACCATGTCGATACGCATGGCCTCCAGGTTTCTCGCCGTGTCCACGAGCGTCTCCCCCTTCGACACCGACGAGCCGGCCGCGGCGATGTTCACCGTGTCCGCGGACAGCCGCTTCTCCGCGAACTCGAACGACACCCGCGTCCGGGTCGAGGCCTCGAAGAAGAGGTTGACGATGGTCTTGCCCCGGAGGACCGGGACCTTCTTGATGCGACGCTCCGAGATCTCCTTGAAGGGCTCGGCGGTGTCGAGAACGGCGAGTATCTGTTCGCGGGATAGGGGTTCGAGGCCGACGAGGTCTTTTCCGAGGGAAGACACCGTCTTCACGAAGCCTCCGGATGGGTTTGGACGAGATCCACTCCGAGGCGCCCGTCCACCTGGGGAACGACCACCTCGACGGTCTGGTGCTCGTCGAGCACCTCAACGTGTCTGCCGACGACGTCGGGCTGGATGGGCAGCTCCCTGCCGTCCCGGTCGACCAGGACGCACAGAAGGATGCGCGCGGGCCTGCCCCAGGCCATGAGCTCGTTCATGGCCGCCCGCGCCGTGCGCCCGGTGAACTGCACGTCGTCCACGAGGACGATGCTCTTCCCATCGATCCCGGACCGTGGCAGCTCGGATCCGCCGACGATGGGACGGGGCCCGATCTCCTCCAGATCGTCCCGGTAGAGCGTGATGTCGATGGACCCGATGGCGACATCGGTGCTTTCGGCGCCGTCGATCTCCGCCTTGATGAGCTCGCTGATCTCGACACCCCGACGCCGGATCCCCATGAGGGCGAGGTCCTGGGTGCCACCGATCCTCTCGACGATCTCGCGGGCCATCCGCGCCAGCGCGCGTCGGACGGCGCCTTCGTCCATCACGGGGATGCGGTCGGTGCTCATGGGCCCGGGAATCTGGGGTCGTCCGCGTTCGGCGGCCGGAACGTAGCCAGGGTGTCGGGGGGCGTCAACGACCGAACGTCAACCTTGTCTGCCTCCTCTCGCGAGCCCATGATGAGCCCCGATTTTCGCCCTCATTCTCGCTCGGAGCCTTCACTCCATGCGCCGCATGTGCCGTCGCCTTGTCCTGCTTTCGCCGCTCCTGCTCCTCCCGGTCCGCGGGGCCTCCCAGGAGATCGTGGAAGCCCCCTCGGTGGTCCTGGACGGCATCGCGTTCCGCGTCGGCGTGGAAGCCCGGCTGCAGCCCATCGACGTCCAGGTCCTGGACGCGCAGGGACAGCTCCTGGGCACGGCCTCGGCGGCGCCCCTCGACACGGCCCACGTGGACGACCTGGTGGTGCGCGAGCGCGCACAGCTTCCCCTCCGGGTCCGGGTGGCGGGGGAAGAGGAGGCCGTCGATCCCACGTTCATGCCGGGATGGCTTTCGCTCATCCCGCCCCTGGTGGCCATCGTGCTCGCGCTGGTGTTCCGGGAGGTCATCACCGCCCTCTTCGCCGGGGTCTGGCTGGGCGCGCTGGCGGTCGCGGGCTTCAATCCCCTGGCAGCGACCTGGCGCCTCATCGACCACTTCGTGGTCCCGGCGCTCGGAGACGTCGACGGGGGGCACACCCAGATCGTCGTCTTCTCCCTGCTTCTGGGTGGCATGGTGGGGATCATCGCGCGGAACGGGGGCACCATGGGGATCGTGGAGGCCGTGGCCCCCTTTGCCCGGAGCGCCCGCCGCGGCAAGCTCGCCACGTGGGCGGCGGGGCTGGCCATCTTCTTCGACGACTACGCCAACACGCTCATCGTCGGCAACACCATGCGACCGATCACGGATCGCCTGAGGATCTCCCGGGAGAAGCTGGCGTACCTGGTGGACTCCACCGCGGCACCGGTGGCGGCGCTCATTCCCATCTCCACATGGGTGGGCTACGAGATCAGCCTCATCTCCGACGGGCTCCGTATCGCCGCCGAGCAGAACCCGGCCCACGCCGAGACGCTCCTGGCAGCCAGCCCCTTCACCGTGTTCATCCACACCATTCCGTTTCTCTTCTATCCCCTGCTCGCCCTCGCCTTCGTCTTTCTCACCTCCGTGATGGACCGGGATCTCGGCCCCATGGCCACCGCGGAGCGCAGAGCCGCCACCGGGGGAGGTCTGTACCGCCCGGGGGCCCAGCTCGCCACGGACACGTCGGGTCATCTCATGGACCCCAAGGAGGGCGCCCGACACCAGTGGTGGAACGCCGGTCTGCCGGTGCTCACCGTCATCGTGGTTGTGCTCGCGGGCCTCTACGTCACCGGTCGCGCCGGAGCCGGGCCCGAGGCATCCATCATGGACGTCTTCGGAGAAGCCGATCCGTTCTCCACCCTCCTGTGGGGCTCCCTGTCGGGATGCGTGGTGGCTCTGCTGCTGTCCATGGGTCAGGGCATCCTGACGCTCACCGAAGGGATCGACGCGTGGCTGGGGGGGCTGAAGGCCATGATCATCGCCATGGTGATCCTGGTCCTGGCGTGGTCCCTCGGTGCCGCCACCGAGGAGATCGGGACGGCTTCCTACCTGGCACACCTTCTCACCGGACGGGTCGCGCTTCAGATCATTCCGGTGATCGTCTTCGCGACGGCCGCTGCCATGGCATTCGCCACCGGCACCTCCTGGGGGACGATGGCCATCCTG
>JARRLD010000230.1:6983-8264 GCA_037387345.1 Gemmatimonadota bacterium | reverse complement strand
ATTCGGCCATGGTGATGAGGGTGCCCCCGTCCCGGATCCAGCCCCGGATCCGCTCGAGGAGGCCGTCACCCACGGCGCTCTGGTAGCTCCCGCTGGGGAAGACGAGGACGTCGTAGTCGGACAGGACGGCGCCGCCGAGGCTGGAGGCTCGCACGGCGGTCGTGCGTTGTCCATACCGCTGCTCCAACACGTACCGGGCCCAGCCCACCGAGTAGGTGGAGCCGGGACGGTCGTACACCAGGAGCACCCTGGGCTCCCGCAGGGAGCGGACGCGGCCGCTGCCCAGGGACATGCCTTCGCGTACGTAGGAGTCCTGCACCGGGACGACTTCGGCCCCGTGCCGTGCGGTGATGGCACCCAGCCGCTCCGGCAGGTCCGGCGGGTTCTCCGCTGTGCGCACAATGGCGGTGCCCACGCCGAACACCCGACCTCCGAGCGTGAACTCGGCTCCGGCAGACCGCACGTGGATCCCCTCGCGCAGGGCCTCGGCGACGGCAGACGCCGCGTTCGTGCCCCAGGGGATGAGGTAGCCGACCAGGGCGGGGGGCAGCACGGCGTCAGGGGCCCCGACGTCCTCACCGGGGTCCGCCGTCACGGCGTCGCCCAGGGCCCCGGTCTCCTCTTCGCTCACGAGAAGCTCCACGTCCCACAGAAGGGGCTGGCTCCAGGCGGTGAGGTCGTAGATCTCGTCCCGTTCGCGGTTGGCCCGACGTTCGATCTGTCGCTGGATGAAGTCCTCGTCCATGGGCACGTGGGCGTCCAGGAGGTCCCGGGCGAAGCGGTGCGCCGGCTGGGCCATGGGGACGATGTACGTCCCGAGGGCGGGGAGGGTGCGTCCATTCACCCTCACCGGGCCCGCTGCCCGATGAACCTCGATGCCGTTGCGGACGAGGAGCCTGGCCAACCGACCCGCCATGCCCGGATCGTGGGCGGAGTGAAGGACATACTCCGACGGACCGCTCCGGCCGAGCTCGACGCCCTCGCGCCGGAACGCCAGGTAGTCCCGGAGGATCCTGTCCCGGTTTCGGGCGGCGGTCTCGGCGGTGGTGATGGCGGCGGTGAAGTGATGGGTGACACCGTCACCGTAGGTCATTACCGTGCCGTCGGACTTCCGAAGCACCAGCGCCCGTGCCGAAGCTTGCTCGTAGGTCATGCCCAGGGCACCGTGGCTCATGGGCCACATGTCCACGTAGCCGGGATAGAAGAGGTCGTAGACGTCGCGGTTGAAATAGGCGAAGCCCCGTCGGTCGAACGCAGCGGCGTTGGCCTCGCCGAAGACGT
>JARRLD010000230.1:0-6878 GCA_037387345.1 Gemmatimonadota bacterium | reverse complement strand
CCACCTGGCGCGCTCCGAACCAGGGGTTGGACGGGGGGGCCGTGGGTGGGAAGAAGTAGGTGGAGTTGCCCCCCATCTCGTGGAAGTCCACCACGATGTGCGGCCAAAAGTCCAGGAATGCGGCCACCTTGCCGCGGGTCTCCGGCTGGCTCTGGATGAAGAGATCCCGGTTCAGGTCGAACAGATAGTGGTTCACTCGTCCGCCCGGCCAGGGCTCGTCGTGCTCGGCGGAGTATGGGGTGGGATCCGGCCACCGGGCCTGGCCCATGGTGTTCTGGGCCACGAAGCGGGCGCGCCCATCTGGGTTCTCCATGGGGTCGATGAGGACGAGGGACCGCTCCAGGATCAGGTCTACGACAGGGTCGCCCTGAGCCGCCAGGAGGTGGTAGGCTTCGGCCATGGCCGCGCCGCTGGAGCTGATCTCGTTGCCGTGAACGCCGTGCATCAGGGCCGTCACGACGGGCAGGTCGGCAAGGAGCTCCTCCGCCTCGGCGTCGGACAGACCCCGGGGGTCCGCCAGGCGGGCCAGCCCGGCCTTGATCTCGTCCAGCCTCGACAGACGGTCCGGGGACGCGATGACCAGAAGCACCAGCGGTCGGCCCTCCCAGCTTTCGGCGTAGCGTACGAGCCGCGCCCTCGTCGGCGCGGCGGCCGCCAGGGCTTCGAGGTACCGGATCACCTGGTCTGGCGGCGTGATGACATCCCGCACGTCGTGGCCGACCACCTGCTCGAGGGTGGGAATGGACGGATCGTAACTCGTGCCGGGAGCCAGCTCCTGTGAGGGAGGCGGTACCTGCAGCAACGCGACAAGCGCGAGGACGGAGAGCATGGGCGTGCCCTGTGGTAGGGGAAGAAGAGGAGGGCCCAGAGAATATGGGACGGAGAGCCCCGATGCGCCCGTCCCGACTCCGTGCCGGCATCGGTGGGTGAACCGGGGGGCGGCTTCCCAGGGCGACCTGTATCCTGCTTGCCGGTAGCGGGTTAGCTTTTCAGGGTCGGGTGGCCCCGTGCCTCGGGCGCGTCCCGTCTCGCTCCGCACCGGAGCTCCCTCCCTCCCGGCGGGATACCGCCGCGGAAGCCCTCTGCCGGACCTGGCGTGGCGCGCCCCCCGGGTCCGCCCTCGAGTGCTTCCACCATGGGATTCCAGGAGCGGCTTTCATGAAGCAGTCCATGCTGCGTCTCGCAGTCACGGCGGCCCTTCTCGCCGTCGCCCTCCCCGCCGGGACGCAAGAGACCAGGACGTTCCCGGCTGGCTACGTGCCGGAGTTCGGCACCATGTGGACCTTCGACGCGCCTCCCTTCGACTACTGGGAGATGCGCTACGGGTTCACCCCGGACCAGGGCTGGCTCGACCATCTGCGCCTCGCCTCGGTCCGCCTGCCGGGGTGCTCGTCGTCCTTCGTCTCGGAGGATGGCCTGGTTTTGACCAACCACCACTGCGTGCGCAGCTGCGTGGCGGCGGTGTCACCTCCCGAAACCGACTACCTGAGAACGGGCTTCGTCGCCGAGACGCGGGCGGAGGAGCTCCGTTGCCCCGACATGTACGTGGACCAGCTCATCTCCACGGTGGACGTGACCGACCGGATTCGCGGCAGGATCACCGCCGAGGCCGATGCGGAACGGGTGGCGCAACGGGACGCGGCCATCGAGGACGTGCGCGCCGCGTGTGCGGAGGAGTCGGGTCTGCGGTGTCAGGTCGTGGCCCTGTACAACGGCGGGATGTACTCGCTCTACACCTACCGTCGGTACGATGACCTGCGCCTCGTCATGGCTCCCGAGCTGGAGACCAGTCACTTCGGCGGAGACCCCGACAACTTCACCTATCCGCGCTACAGCCTGGACGTGAGCTTCGTCAGGGCCTACGAGGACGGGGAGCCCGTCCACCCGGAGCACCATCTGGAGTGGAGTGACGCAGGTGCGGCAGAGGGCGAGCCCACCTTCATCGTCGGGAACCCCGGAAGCACGGGGCGCCTGCTCACCCTGGCCCAGATGGAGTACCTGAGGGACGTGGACTATCCGGTCCGCCTCGCCAGCTACGAGACGCGCCTGTCCATGTACCGCGAGCTTTCGGGCCGCTCTGGGGAATACGCGCGTCGCTTCGAGACCACGATCCTCGGATTGGAAAACTCCCAGAAGGCGGTCGGCGGATATCTCACCGGCCTTCTGGACGAAGGCATCATGAAGCGGAAGAAGGCCTTCGAGGACGACTTCCGGAAGCGGATCGCAGCGGATCCGGCGCTCCAGGACCGGTACGGAGCCGTGTGGGACGAGATCGCCGATGCCCAGCTGGAGCTGGCCACCTTCGCTGCCCAGTCCCGGTACTACGGGCTGACCGGCTCGGCGCTCCTGGGGTATGCGCTGGATCTGGTGCGGCTCGCACGTCAGGCAGCCCTCCCCCAGGCCGAGCGACTTCCTGGATGGGATACCCAGCGGCTGGAGCGCGTGCACGCGGGGCTGCTTCGGGATCGGCCGGTGGATCCGGTGCTCGAGAGGATGCAGCTCGTGGCGTGGCTGAGCGGTGCGAAGCAGGAGCTGGGGGAAGACGATCCCCTCGTCCGTGCCCTCCTGGGCGGGCGCTCCCCGGAGGAGGCTGCCGACCTCTTCCTCGAGTCCAGCCAGCTGATGGACGTGGCGGGGCGTTCTGCGCTGGTGGAGGGCGGCCTGGACGCCGTGGAAGGCTGCACCGATCCCCTGGTGGCTGCCGTCCGTGAGCTGGAGCCCGTAGCCAACGGCTTCCTCAGAAGGGCCCAGGCCCTCGACGCCGTCATATCCGCCAATCAGGAGAAGCTCGGCGAGGCCATCTACGAGGCCTACGGCACAGCGCTTCCGCCGGACGCGACCTTCACGCTTCGCATCAGCGACGGCGTGGTGAAGGGCTTTCCCATGAACGGGACCATCGCTCCGTACAAGACGAGCTTCTATGGCCTGTTCGCGAGGAGCGCGGAGTTCGATGACGAGCCACCCTTCCACCTCACCGAACGGTGGAAGCTCGCGGAGCCGCGGCTGAACATGAAGACACCACTGAACTTCGTGTCCACCGGCGACATCATCGGCGGGAACTCGGGTAGCCCGGTGGTGAACCGGGACGGCGAGGTGGTGGGCCTGGTCTTCGACGGCAACATCCAGATGCTGCCCAACCGGTTCATCTTCACCGACGAGGTGTCTCGCTGTGTGAGCGTGCACTCCATGGCCATCATCGAGGCGCTCCGCAAGGTGTACGATGCGGGCCACATCGTTGACGAGATCCAGGGGGCAGGTCGGTAGCAGAACGGTCAGGGACGAAGGGGTCCCGGGCTACTCCCCGGGGCCCCTTCGGACAGGCTCCTAGTCCACGCGGAGGGCGGAGGAGGGGGGAATACGGGCCGCTCGTCGGGCCGGTAGCAGGGTAGCCGCCATCACGACGCCGAAAAGCAGCCCGGTGGCGACCACCGAGGTGGCCGGATCGTGGGGGCGCACGCCGTAGAGCAGCGTAGCCATGGCTCGGGCTCCCATCCAGGCGCCGAGGAGGCCCAGGCAGAGGCCCGCCAGCGCAGGAGCGACACCCTGCCGGACCATCAGAGCGGTCACATCGTCGCTCCGTGCACCCAGAGCGATCCGGATGCCGATCTCACGCGTGCGACGGCCGACGCCGTAGGCCACGACGCCGTAGAGGCCCACCGTTGCCAGCACCAGGGCCATCCCGGAGAACACCGCGAGAAGCGTCATATAGAACCGCGTCGCGGCCATCTCCCTGCTGACGACCTGCTCCATGGTCTCCGGGTTGGTGATGGCCAGGTTCGGGTCCAGCGTGGCGAGAACCGAGCGGGCGGCGGGCAGCGCCGTGGCGACCCCGGCGCGGAGCTTCAGCGTGACGATGCCCACGTCGACCCCGAACTGCGCGTTGGGCAGGTAGGCGGCAGGGCCGTCATCCTCGGTGATCCGTCGGCCGCGAATGTCCCCCACGACCCCGACGACGGTCCGGGTAGGCTCTTCGTCGAAGCCCCAGCTGACGCTCAGTCGGATCTGCTTGCCGACAGGGTCTTCGTCGCCGTAGAAGCGCGCGGCCGCCGCCCACCCGATGACCGCCACGGGCTCGCCCGATCGCCGGTCGTCCTCGGTGAACCAGCGACCCTGGAGAAGGGTGAGGCCGGCCGCATCCAGATACCCCGGCGAGACGGCGCGCACGGCAACGGACGGTCGATCGGGAGGGGGCACGGGGTCCCGATCCAGGAGGACGATGTCGGTGCCGATGGTGCCGCTCTCCAGGGGAGCGCCGAAGGTGACTCCCGCGTGCTCGACCTCGGGCAGGGCCGTCAGCCTGTCCTCGAGGGTCGCGAAGAAGCGGGCCACCACCGGGCCCTCGCCGTATCGAGACTCGGGAAGGGAAAGGCGGAAGCGCTCGACCCCGCTCACGGAGAATCCCAGGTCGACCGCCTCCATCTGACCGATGGTGCGGAACAGGAGACCGGCGCCCAGCATCAGCACCAGCGAGAGGGCGACCTCACCGGACAGAAGCGCGCTCCGAAGAAGCCCGGTGTGGCGTCCGCCCCGCGAGCCCCGGCTGCCGTTCAGGGAATCGGCCGGAGCGCGTCGAGCCAGGTAGAGGGCGGGAACGAGCCCGAAAAGGGCGGTGACCCCCGCGACGACCAGGGCGGCGAAGACGAGGACCGATTCGTCCATGGCGATGTCGGCGTTACCCAGGAGGGTCGGTGGCGCGAGCCGCATGAGCAGCGCCGTGCCCCACCAGGCGAGCACGGCTCCGGCGACGCCGGCGAGCAACGCCATCAGAAAGCTCTCCGTCAGCAGCTGCCTGGCGAGGCGGATGACACTCGCGCCCAGCGTGGCGCGGAGGGACACCTCCGCAGAGCGGTCGACGGCGCGAGCCAGAAGCAGGTTCGCGACGTTGGCGCACGCCACCAGGAGGACCATGGATACGGCTCCGAGAAGGAGCCAGAGCGCCGTCTCGACGTCGGCCACGACCACGTCGGCGAGGCGCTCGAGCTCGGTAGCCCGATACCGATGGGAGTCCGGATACTCCTCGGCCAGGCGGGCCGAGACCACGCCCACCTGTCGGCGGGCACGTTCCAGGTCGGCGCCACCGGCCAACCGCGCGATCCCGGACATGATCCTGCACCCCCGCCCACACTCCTCCGGGTCGTTGTAGAAGGGCACCCAGTAGCCCGCCCCGCCGGGAAAGTCGAAGCCCTCCGGGGCGACGCCAACCACCTCCCACGACGCTCCATCCAACGTGACGGTCCGCCCCACGGCGCCGGGGTCTCCGCCGAATCGCTCCGTCCACAGGCCCTGCCCGAGAACGACGACCCGGGCTCCATCGCTCACGTCATCCTCGGGGGTCAGGTCCCGTCCGAGGGTGGGATTCAGGCCGAAGACGGCGAGCAGGTCTCCGGTGGTTCGCCCTCCCGCCACGACTTCCGGAAGCCCGAAGCCGGTCAGCGTCATCCGGGCCCTCGCGTACCCGGCGACGTGCTCGAACGTGGAGGAGAGCGCCCGCCAGTCTGCCACCTCGGGGTGGGCCATTCCCCGGCTTCGGGTACCCCGCTCCTCGTTGACGGACCAGAACGTGACCAGGGACTCGGGCTCGGGGTAGGGCAGGGGCGTGAGCAGGACGCCGTTCACCACGCTGAAGATCGAGACGCTCGCCCCGATACCCAGCGCGAGCGTCACCACCGCCGCCGATGAAAACCCCGGCCGACGCCTCAGGCCTCGTGCCGCGAAGCGCACGTCCTGTATCCAGCCACCCATCGTCATTCCCCTCCACAGATCGCGCATGTGCCCGCCCGCCCGCTCCAGGCGCTCGGCGGTTCCGTGCCTCACTACATCCCATCCCGCCTCGAACCACAGGCGAGTCATGCCCCCAGCCTCCTCGGCCTCACGGCACCGGTCCAGGAAGAGCTGGAGCATCTCGGTGCCGAACTCCTCCCGCGCCTCGGGGGGAAGCAGCCGGAGCATCAACCGGTAGAGGCGTGCCCGACGAGCGTGGTCGTGTGTCTTCATCCTCTCTCACGGCACCAGAAGATCCCGGGCCCCGTCGACGAGGGCTTCCAGACGACGCGCCTCCGCCCGGGCGACCTCCCGCCCCAGATCGGTCACGGTGAAGTAGCGGCGACGCTGATCGTCGACCCGCGGATCGGCCCGTTGAGACGACTCCCCGATGAGGCCGTGGCCCAGAAGCGTGCGGATGCGACGATAGAGGTTGGCAGGAAGCACGCGACCGGGCCGGCCCGGGTCCCGCTCGAGCTCCTTGACGATGGCGTAGCCGTGGGCATCCCCGGCCAAAAGGACGAGGAGGATCCTGAATGCCTCGGGGTGCAGCGGAAGATGCCTCTGGACATCGGGCGAGTCGGCCATGCGCCACGTCCGGTGGGTTGTTGGTGTCAATGTGACATTAATGTCAATTAGACACTAATGGACCCTTCCGCGCAAGGTCAGCGGAACGCAGACGGGCTCACCCTCGGGTCCGGAAGACGCCTCATCCGTCCGGAAGCTCCGGGAGGATCTCCCGATACGCCTCCGTCAGCCCTGCCTCGAGCTCCATCAGCACGTCCAGGCGTCGACGGAGCGGGGCCACGGGATCGTCGACACCGGCCGTCCCGCTCATCTGGTCCACCAGACCTCTCTGACTCTCGACGAACAGCGTCTGGAGGTCGTAGACCCGTGCGATTCGCTGGACCAGGCCGTAGTCGACGAAATGGATCGCCTGCGTGACCTGGGACGTCTGCCAGGCAGCCGATGAAAGCAGGGCGTACTCGAAATGGACTCCAAAGCCCTGCCGAGTCTCCGAGGTGAGCGCCGAATCGAGGACCACGAGCATCGCTCGGTTCGGATCCCGAGCATCGTCCAGCTCACCGAGGTTGCCCCGGATCTCGGTCGCGATGCCC
>JARRLD010000229.1:0-6912 GCA_037387345.1 Gemmatimonadota bacterium | reverse complement strand
GCCAGGTGGCTGGAGGGAGTCCGGCAGTCCCAGCGGGAGCTGGACGAGCGCATCCACGACACCCAGGCACACGTGGACCAGGGGCTGGCCTCCGTGTGGACGCGGTACGACCTGTTCGTGGACGGAGAGCTCAACCACTGCGGCGTGGACGCCTTCCTTCTGGTTGCGACCGGAGATGGCTGGAAGATCCTCTCCATCGCGGACACACGAACCCGGGAGGGCTGCACCGGATCGTGACGGACCCGGTCCCACCGGCACCGGGTTCCCTCGAGAGCTTCACACCGAGGCGGGGGGATCTGAGGGCCCTCGTGCGTCTGGCCCTCCCGGTGGCCATCGTCCAGGTGGCGATGATGGCCATGGGCGCCGTGGATACGATCATGGTCGGACGCGTCTCTCCCACCGACCTGGCGGCCGTGGCCCTGGGGAACCTCTACGTCTTCGGGGTGACGGTGTTCGGCATGGGCGTGCTCTTCGCCCTCGACCCCGTGATCTCCCAGGCGGTGGGGGCCGGGGACGCCGTGGGTGTCGCCCGGGGCGTCCAGCGGGGTGGCATGCTCTCGCTGGGGCTCACCGTCGTTGCCGTGCTGCTCCTCCTGCCGGCGGGCCCGTTTCTCCGCGCCCTGGACCAGCCTGCGGACGTCGTCCCGGTGGCGGCAGGGTACGCGCTTGCCTCGATCCCGGGTGTCCTTCCGTTTTACGGCTTCAACGTGCTGCGGCAAAGCCTCCAGGCGATGGGCCGCATCACCCCGATCCTGGCCACGGTCCTCCTCGCGAACCTCGCCAACGTCTTCTTCAACTGGGTGTTGATCTTCGGAAACCTGGGCTTTCCCGCCCTCGGAGCCGTGGGTACGGGATGGGCCAAAAGCCTGAGCCGCTGGGTCATGATGCTGGCCCTCCTGGCGCTGGCGTGGCCTCTTCTCCGTCCGGCGGTGGTGCCCTTTCGCCCCGAGGTGACGGCTCCGGGTCCGCTGTTTCGCTTCCTTCGCCTCGGCGCGCCCATCGGGGCGCAGCAGTTCCTGGAGTTCGGCGTGTTCGGTGCGGCGGGTCTGCTCATGGGATGGATGGGAACCGTGGCCATGGCCAGTCACCAGGTCGCCCTCAACCTGGCGGCGCTCACGTTCATGGTGCCGGTGGGTGTGGCTCAGGCCACCGCGGTCCTGGTGGGGCAGGGAGTGGGCAGGGGTGATCCCCCCGGGGCCCGCCGCTCGGCGGGCGCAGGCCTGTTGGCCGGTGCCGGCTTCATGACGCTCGCCGCGGTGCTTCTTCTGAGCGCGCCCGACCTCCTCGCCCGTGTATACACGGACGAGCCCCGCGTCCTTGGGCTGGCGGCCATGTTGATTCCCATCGCGGGGATCTTCCAGGTCTTCGACGGCCTGCAGGTGGTGTCGGCGGGAGTCCTCCGCGGCGTGGGGGATACCCGCGTCCCCATGTTGCTCAACCTGGTGGGCTTCTGGCTCGTGGGGCTGCCCGTGAGCTACGTGCTGGGATTCGTGGTGGAGGTGGGTCCGGCGGGCATCTGGTGGGGCCTGGCTGCCGGGATCGGGCTCGTGGCCGTGCTGCTGGTGGCCAGGGTGCGCACACGGCTGGGTCGCGATCTTCGTCGCCTGGTGATCGACGATGACGAGGAGACCCGGGCACCCGAGGCGACCGAGGTCCCGGTGGCACCCTGAGGTGCGCTCAGGGGCCTGCGTCCCCTGACACGTGCGCCTGCTCCATGGCCGGAGCACCATCGATCCCGATTCCCAGCTCGGACATCACCCCCAGGAGCTCGCCAGGGCGCCTGACCCGGAAGAGGTAGCCCATGCCGGACCGTGGCTCCAGGTGCACCCCTCTCGCCGTCAGGCCGAGGGACAGGGGAAGCGTTCTCCAGAGCGTTCCGTCGCGGATCAGGTCGAAGACACGGGCCCTGCGCACGCGGCGCAGCTCCTCCAGGGGGATCTCCCGGGAGCGATAGAAGAGGTGCTTCACCCGGACGTGGTCGGGGAAGACGAGGAGCTTTCGGGGGGGCAGGGAAAGGTAGAGGATCGCCAGGCTCAGCGCGGCCACTGCCGTGGCTGCCCACGCGAGGAGCTGAAAAGCGTATAGATCCACGGGAAAGATCCAGGCATACCAGATGCGCTCGCCCGCCGCGGCCAGAAGCCGTCCGGCGACGATGGCGCCCAGGACATAGGCCGAGCCGCCCACCGCCACGATGAGGGGCGACAGACGGAGCCGGGCCACGTAGCGGATCCGGCGCATCTCGACGGGGCGGGTCAGGCTGCGTCCTACGACGCGGAAGGTCAGCACCACCAGGGCGGTGGCCAGCAGGGCCAGCCACGTCCTGCTGATGGGCTGAGGTCGTCGGAGGGAGACGATCTCACGCTCAGGGCGCAAACGGGCCCGTACGAAGGCGGCCATGTCGTCCACATCGTAGGATGCGAACACCGCGGGCAGGTCGGGGAAGCCTGCGTGCAGGGCAGGGTCGTAGAACGAGTGATAGGCCCAGAAGACCAGGTCCTGGGGCTCGCGGTTCGCTGCTACCAGGCGGGCCACCACGGCCTCACGATCCGCTCGGAATCTCTCGGGTGGGGTGGCGCCGTCAGCCAGGGCCCGTAGCTCTTCCTCGATGACGCCCCGGGCGAAGTCCCACTGGTCCGCGTCTACCGGGGCGTCGATCAGCAGGTACGAGGCCGGACCCCTCCGGACGAGCTGTGTGCCGACTCCGTAGACGGCTTTCGTCTCGCCGAAGCGGAGACGAGCCGTCAGGCGTCGGTCCAGGTATCGGGCGAGGAACAGGAGCCGGAGGTGGGCGTCCCGGTCCAGATCGTAGATCTTGAAGATCCGCCGGTAGCGGATGTCGGGCCTCGAGGTCCAGATGACGAATCGGTCCGCTCGCCCGGGATCCAACAGAGGTCCGTACGCCTCCGGCACGGGCCGGGGCCCGAGAGAGCCGAATCGTTCTTCCGCCATCTTCAGGGTGGCCCCTCGGTCCACGTCCCCGACGATGACGAGGGTCATGCCCTCGGGAGCGTAGAATCGGTCGTAGAAATCCCTGAGGTCCTGGGGGTCGATGGCTTGTAGGCTGCTCCAGGAGTCATACCGTCTGCCGGCGGCCGTGGTGAGGCCGAACTCGCGTCTCCAGAAATCAGGTCGGTGCAGCCAGGTGGGGTCGAGCCACCTTTGCAGGTGGTCGAGCACCTCAGGGGGGCGGGCCCCGATCTCGAGGGCCACGGGACGTCGGTTCCGTTCCACCACCGCAGCATCCATGGCGTGGGGCTCCAGGATCCTGCTGAGCCAATCCAGGCCGAAGAGTCCGTGCTCGGCCGGAAGGGTCACGTAGTAGAAGGTGTGATCGGCCGTGGTGAAGCCGTTCCTCGTTCCCCCTCGGGACTCCACCTGGTCCTTGATCTCCTCCTCGGAGAGCCCTCGGTGGTCACTGAAGAGCATGTGCTCGGTGAAGTGGGCCAGCTGCTCCCGTCCAGGAGGATCCATGTCGGCCCCGTAGGGCACCGAGACCCCCACCGAGACGTCGGCGGCACCGGGGAGCACCCTCAGCCACACCTTCATTCCGTTGCCCAGGCGATGGGTCTCGAAATCCGCGAAGGGATCGTGGACGGACGCGGACACGGCCGTGCCGTCCTGAGCGAGAGCGGAGATCGCGCGCAGGGGTCCCGCGGGGGCGACCGTTCCGCCCATCACGAGAAGGGCCGCGAAAACGGGGAGCGCGTACATGGCCTGGACGGTAGGGTAGGGGGCCGAGCCCGTCCACCCCGTTGCCGACGGCCCACCGGCGCGCCAGCTTTCTCTCCCGCCCGCACTCAGGAGACCCTCACGATGCCCGCAGCCCAGACGCTGTTACCCAGGTGACCAATCCCGTCGAGGGTCATCTCCGGGTGACGCGTACCGCCCGCTACTGGTCCGCGGGGGGCGGGGATGAGGTCGAGGAGCTCTGGGTCGTTCTCCACGGATACAAGCAGCTCGCCCGGCGTTTCCTGCGCAGGTTCGAGCCCATCGCCGACGAGGGGCGGTGGGTGGTGGCTCCGGAGGGACTCTCGCGGTTCTACACGGATCCTCAACCAGGGCGACACGGTCCGGCCTCCGCGGTGGGGGCGTCGTGGATGACGCGCGAAGACCGGGAGAACGAGATCCAGGATTACGTGGCGTATCTGGACCAGCTCCGGGAGCACCTGTCGCGCGGTGCCTCCGCCCGGCTCAGGGTCGTCGTTCTGGGCTTCTCCCAGGGGGTGGCGACGGCATGCCGATGGCTCACGCGGGGCCGGACCCGGGCTCACCGCCTGATCCTGTGGGGAGACTTCCTGCCGCCGGACCTCGATCTGCGCGAGGCCGCCGCCCGCCTGGCCGGCACCGACGTCGTGCTGGTCCGGGGCGACACCGACGCGGTCCTGACCGATGCCCGCCTGCGGGCGGAGGAGGAAGCCCGGGTCTCGGAGGGGGGGATCGAGCTCAGGCTCGTGACCTACCCGGGAGGCCACGAGATCGACGTGGGGGTTCTGGGGATGCTGACAGACGCGAGCCCGTAGGGGGTCTCACGACTCCGGGGAGGGCTGGATGCTCACGAAGTCCCCCTCCAGGACCGCCGCCAGGGCCGCTCCGCACCACACCTCCACCCGGATCCCGACGCGACCTCGACCCCATCGGTCCAGCATGGATCGAAAGCGGAGCCATCGGCTCTCCGAGGGAGCGATCGCCCGGGCCTCGAACGCTCCCCCGATGGCCTCGACGTATTCGACCTGGCTCCGCTGGATCACGGTGTGGACGTCGATGCCCTCAGAGCGCAGACGCACGTGGACCAGCGCCCAGCCAGCCAGGATCGCGAGCGCGGCCACGCTCCCGCCGAAGGCGGTGGCCCGGTGGTTGAGGTTCGACTCCAGCGGCGCCACGAGGCGGACCGTGGCCGGGTCCACCTTCGCTACCCTCGTGCCCATGGCCGCACACAACGGGATGTGCCTGTGAAGGTAGGCCTGGAGCGAGTCGACATTCATGCGAATTCGCCGACGAAGCCGATCTCCGGCACCAGGTGTTGCCCGGTCTCGCGGGCCACGGTCTCCTGGACCAGGTCGATGAGCCCACGCACGTCCGCGGCGGTGGCGCCCCCCAGGTTCACGATGATGTTGGCGTGCTTCTCGAAGATGCCGGCCCCACCCAGGACGGTCCCCTTCAGGCCACACTCGTCGATGAGGCGTCCCGCCCCCACACCCTCGACCTTCCGGAAGATAGATCCCGCCGACGGGAACATCTCGAGGTCAGGGTGCCGCGCAGCTCGCCAGGTCAGGTTCTCGTCCCAGACGCGGCGGAGCTCCGTCACGGGCGTGGGCCGGAGGCGGAACGTCGCAGTCAGCACCACGTCCCGTCGGTGATGCAGGATGCTCTGGTCGTAGCCGAACTCGAAGTACTCCACCCCGACGTGGGCGCGGTACCCTTCTTCCGTGAGGATCTCGGCGGCTTCCAGCACCTCTTCGATGAACATCGTCCGGGCCCGCTCCGGGGCCGGGGACAGGAAATGGAGGTTCTGCCAGAGCGCACCGCCCACCGTGCTGGGAATGCCCACGTAGTGGTGGATTCCTCCGAGGCCGCGCGACACGGTGTGCTCGATGAGGTCCGGGTAGGTGATGACCCCTGCGCCGGCTCGGACCGCGGTGTCATCCACCAGCTCCACGCCCTTCACCTCGCTCCGCACGACGAGACCGCGGACGCCACCGTCCCCCACCAGGATGTTCGCTCCCCGGCCCAGCAGGAAGTGGGGTATGTCGGCATCCCTGGCCGCCTGGATCACGGTCACGAGCTCGTCCGGCGTCCGGGCGCGGTACAACAGGTCTGCCGGGCCGCCAATCCGGAACGTGGTGTACGGTGCGAGGCGCACGCCACGCTCCAGTCGGCTCGCAGGGACGTGGGCGGTCAGCGCCTCCACGTACGCTTGGGTTGGAGCGGTCATGACGGGGACCGGACTGGAGGATCCAGGGGCAAGGCAAGATAGCGTGGGCCGCCGGGGCCGGGTACCGGAGGGCGGGCGGGATGATCTCCGGAGGGTTAGACTTGGGCATCGCCGGAGGACGGATCACCTCGAAAGGCATGGGCCGGCGTCAAGACTACGAGAAGGAGGGCATCCGATGAGCACGACGATCGGTGGCGACTTCGCTCGCATCCTGGGGAGGGACCTCGACGCCCTGAAGGGACAGATCGCCGGCTACCCCGATGACGAGAGTCTCTGGCGAATCGGGGGCACCATCCTCAACTCCGCCGGGACCCTGGCGCTCCATATGGTGGGGAATCTCGAGCATTACGTGGGTGCCGTCCTCGGCGGTAGCGACTACGTCCGGGACAGGCACCGCGAGTTCAGCGAGCGTGACGTCCCCCGGGAGGAGATCCTCGAGCGGGTATCCCGTTGCCGGGAGAAGGTGGTGTCCACGCTGCAGGCCCTCAGCGACGAACGGTTCCTGGCCCCCTATCCGGGCGACCTCCCCGGATCCATGGAGGGAGCTTCCACGCACCTCTTCCTTCTCCATCTCTCCGGGCACCTTCTCTGGCACCTCGGTCAGGTCGACTACCACCGGCGCCTCCTCGTCGAGGGTGCGCTCGGGGCTTGAACCTCGCGGAAAACGATCTCGTTGACGGTGCGCGGGACCCTGGCTAACCTTACTACTAGTTATATCGTAGAACGGGGACGCGCCGTGGATCTGCTCTTTACCGAGCGTGAGCTGGACGTGATGGGCGTGCTCTGGGAGCACGGGCCCTCCACGGTGGCCGACGTGCGCGACCGACTTCCCGACCGCTTGGCCTACACCACGGTGCTCACGGTCCTGCGAACGCTGGAGGCGAAGGGGCACGTCGGGCACCGGGAAGAGGGCAGGGCCTATCGGTACCACGCCCTGGTGGAGCGCGATGCGGCGAGAGAGAGCGCAGTCTCCCGCCTCA
>JARRLD010000228.1:0-6925 GCA_037387345.1 Gemmatimonadota bacterium | reverse complement strand
GGCCGCTCCTCCGACCGCACGATGGCATCGTGGACCTCGGACCCCGGGAGGTACGCACCGGCGAAGCCCAGACCGAGGTCCACGCCCTTCACCGCCTGGATGGACATGATCGCGCCGGCCAGCCGTCCGTCAAGCTGCTCGTCCCACGCCACGTAGCTCCCCAGGCCCACCGGGACGTTCCTCGCCACTACCTCGAACACTCCACCCAGGGTGTCGCCCCACTGCTTGGCATCGTCGATGGCCTTCATCATTCGCGCGGTCGCGTCCTCGTCGAGACATCGGACGGGACTCCGATCCGCGACATCGTTGAGATCCTCCGGCAGGACCTCGGGCGGGGAAGCCGCCACGGGTCCGATGGACAGGACGTGGCTTTCCACCCGGATGTCGAAGAGCGACAGGAGGCGCTTGGCCACGGCCCCGCAGGCCACTCGCGCCGCCGTCTCCCTGGCGCTCGCTCGCTCCAGGACGTCCCGCACGTCGCGGCGATCGTATTTCAGCGCCCCCACCAGGTCGGCGTGCCCCGGCCGTGGCAGGTAGTGGGGCTTCAGAGCCTTGGGGTTGCCACCCTCCTCGGGTGGCAACGGGCTCATGGCGGTCTGCCAGTTTTCCCAATCCCGGTTCCAGATGAGGAGGGCGAGAGGCGACCCCAGCGTCTCGCCGAGACGAATTCCGCCGACCACTTCGGCGCGGTCCGACTCGATCTGCATGCGTCGGCCCCGGCCATACCCGCCCTGGCGGCGCCTGAGCTCGGGATCCACATCCCGCTCCATCTGGAGGAGCAGTCCGGCGGGAACCCCCTCCATGAGCGCGATCAGCCCCCGGCCGTGCGACTCTCCCGCCGTACGAAATGAGATCCGCCGCATGAGCCCTTTGCTCCCCATGTCAAGAAAAATGCCCGGCCGGGCCGGGCACGGTCCATGGTAGGATACGACGAGCGCGGCACCCCTCCAAGGGGATGCCGCGCCCAGGTCCTCGGTCGCGCCTACCCCTAAAGGCGCGCCGGATGCTCCCGAAGGATGTCGGCCTTACGAACGTCGATGACCAGCACCCCGCCGCTCGACGTCGTGCCAAACAGCTTCAACACGACGCACCGGTCCTCGGTGATCCCGTCGGCGGCGATGGGCTGGTTGAAATCCCCACCCTCGTAGATCTGGACCGCGTTTCCGATGGGATTGCCGTACATGTCGGTCACGGGAAGGGTCGAACACGTGAGACCGGCGTTGTCTTCCGGGAACGGCACCGCGGCACGAAGGGGCCCCGTGACGATGTCCCGGATGTGGATGCGCCCGGTACGCGTGAAGCGCTGCGTGTCGATGATGTCGATGGTGCCGGCGCCGCTCGCCACGAAGGCGATGTGCGTGTCCGGCCGGTACGCTCCTCCCAGGTTCTCCAGGGTCCGGGTGTTGGCATGCAGAGGATGGAGCGTGGCGCCCTGGCCCTGCGTGGCCAGGGGGATCTCCGTGATGCCCTGCAACCGGAGATCCGGCGGGCTGAAGAAGTACGCGGCGAATCGACCCCTCGCGACCCCCAGCGTGCCGTCGTAGTTCAACCCGAGCCCTCGGACCTCGTCCGACGGATTGGTCAGAAGGTCCGCCACCTGGATGAAGCCGCTGAGCGCGGTGACATTACCCGGACTGGCCTTGTACGAGAGCACACGGCCCGCACCCTCTGCACCACCCTCACCCACGCTCACCCAGTTGCCGTCGCCCGATCCAGCCACGTACGTCGTGTCGAGGAAGGCCAGGCTCGGCACGTTCCACTTCGCGCCGGTCACCACGAGCACATCAGAGCCCTGTTGGATGAGCTCTGCCGCCGCGCTCTGGACCGCGTCGATGATCGTGGAGCTGGCAATGCCGGTGACCACCTGGGAGGGGAAGCCGGGAACGTGGTCGAAGAGCGCCATCCTGCCCGCTACGATGGGCTGACCCAGGGAATCGGCCCCGATGGTGTCGACCGCCGTCGAGATGGAGTCGATATGGGCGATGGCCCAGAAATTCTCGGTGAGATCCACCTCTCCGTGCTCGACGAAGATCTTGGCCTCCGAGCGTGCCCAGCCGCTCTGGAAGTAGCCCTTTCTCGCCGTGCCCAGCTCGCCCAGCTCGGAGGTCCGTGTCGAGTAGATGAGGTTGCCGTAGGAATCCACCGCCACGTACTGGGGTCGGTCCGAGAAGGATCCGATGTTGGGCTGAGGCTTGGGCGTCACCAGGTACTGCACCCCGGCGTCGCTCGTCTTCAGCTCCACGTCGAACAGCACCACGTCCGGCGTGAGGAAGCGGGCCCCGTCCACCTCCCTCTGCAGGTCGAGATCCACGACGGAGAGGTTCGTCCCCCCGGAGTTCGCCACCCAGAGCGAGTCATTATCCCGGGTGAACGCCAGCCCCCACGGCTCCGACCCCACGCCGATGGCGCCCGCGAACTCTTCGTTGACGAGGTCGAAGACGTCGAGGCGGTTCAGCTCGATGTTGGACAGATAGAGCCTGCCCCGGGCCGTGTCCACCGCCGCGTCCATGATCTTCCCGCCGGAGGGGAGCAGGACCGTCTTTCCGGCCACGATGGAACGGACCACGCGCTCCCCGGCCCTTCCCAGCGCCACGATCTCGCCACCGGGCAGGGGAACGCTGGGGAGCGCCATGAGCGTGTCCAGGCCCACGCTGGCCGCGGTGTTTCCGCTGGCGTCCGTCATCCAGCTGGTGATCTCGAAGACCACCGTATCCGGAAGGCTGAGCGAGTCCACGTTGAAGGGGTGGAAGCCGAACGTCGCGCTCACCGACCCCGTCCTCGCCGGCGAATACGAAATCTCTCCCGACCGAACCACCGTGTCGCCCTGGGCGGGCGAGATCCCGAGCACGGTGTACCCCGCGGCGACGACTCCGGTGCCCTGCGGGTCGTCGCTCCCGGTGATCTCCACCTGCACGAGGTCCTGGAGCTCCATGCGCTCGGGGGCGGTCGTCGTATGGGTCAGCCTCGGGGCGATGGTGTCCAGCCCCCCTTCGCTCACGACATTCAACGTCACCGGCCCGTCCACGCCGGAAACGTCCAGACCGTTCCGGGCCACTGCAAGCACTTCGATGGTACCCGTGATCCCGGCGGGGACCACCACCGCCGTGTCGAAGACGGCCGTATCCGCGGGCGGGCTCACCGTGTGGGTCAGGGTGGTATCGAATGCTCCGGTGATCTCGATCCGCACCTGGAGGATCCCCTGCGGGTCTATCGCCCTGACCCGCGTGCTCAGGTTCAGCCCGGCCTTCACGGACAGACCGTCCACCAGGTCGAGAAGCTGCACTTCGGGGCCACCGATGAGTACCGAGACGGTGTCCGCGCCTGTGGTACCGGTGCTGTCCGACGCCTCCACGATGAAGCTGACCTGCTCCTTGACGGTGCTGGGCAACGGGAGCAGGTACCGGTTGAGGGTCGTGTCCGTGACGCCGGCGGGAAGCGTGACGGTCTTCTCCGCGAATCGGTCGACGATCTCGTTGGTGCCGAGGTTGACGTCCACTCGGAAGGCGACGCCGTACAGTCGCACCGAGCGGACCCCGAGATCATCCGTCACTCGGGCGGACACGAATACGGAGTCCCCGAGCGCCTTGGCGGACAGGGAGTCCCCCCGTGGGGCGCTGATGGTGACCTCGGGCGCATCGGCGTCGCTGCCTCCGGGCCCTCCCGGGCCCCCGGGCACGCTGAAGAGGTTCTCTCCGTCACACGCCGCAGCCATCGACACACCACCCATGGCGGCTGCCGTGACGAGGAGGCGCAATCCCTTCATTCGATTCCGGCGCATTTCGGTTCGCTCCCGATCGACCCGATCAGTTGGTCCCGCGCACGATGTGCGGTGTAACGAGGATGATCAGATCACGCTGGACCGTCTGTTCCCGGTTGACCCTGAAGAGTCGCCCGATGACAGGGAGATCCATGAGGAGGGGGATGCCGGAACGGACCTCCGTCCGCTCTGTCTGCGTCAGCCCGGCGATGACCACGGTCTCGCCGTCCTCCACCAGGACGCGGGTGCGGGCCTCCTGGGTCTGCTTGATGAACCCCACGTCGGATTCGGCCAGCTCTGCCGAGGAACGCTCGGCGTTGAGCTCCAGCAGGATGTCGCCGCTGCGGGTCACGTGCGGCGTGGCCTCCAGGATGATACCGGTCTCCTCTGTGGTCACCTGGGCCCGCGGGAAGATCCCCACACCGCCGCCTCCCTCGCCGCCGCCAGCCCCGCCGGCGCCGGCGTCGATGGTCCTGACAGGCACGTCGGTGCCGACCTTGAGACGGGCCTGGACGTTGTCCAGGGTCGTCACCTGGGGAATCGCTTGCACGTCGCTGAGCTGGACGGAGGAAAGCGCATCCAGGAAGGTCACCAATTGATGCCGGCCAATGACCAGCGAGCTGAGGATGGTCAGGCTCGGCGCCGTGAGCCTCTCCTTGGCGTTACCGAGGGCCGCCACCGAGTTTCCGCCGAGAAGGACCACGGCCTCGTTCTGTGGCACGACCTCGTCGGGAAGGTCGATCACCCCGTCTCCGTTGAGATCGGCAGCCCCGTCCGAGACCTGGTTGAGCTGGTTGCCTCTGGAGTCCTTGAGCTCGTAGGTCACGCCGAGCTCATCCAGGTCCGTCCGGTTCACGAACACGATCTTCGCCTGGATGGAAACCTGCGGGATCCGAACGTCCAGCTCCCGCAGCAGGAACTGCACGTCGTCCTGAACGCGGCGGATGTCCGAGACCACCAGGGTGTTCGTGCCCGAGCCCACGGTGATGCTGCCCCTCTCGGAGAGCAGCGGCTCGATGGATTGCTGCAGCTCGGCCGCCGTGGCGTAGTTGATCCGGTGGGCCACCGTCTCGATGGGCTCGACCGATTCCCGCTGGTTGAGGTCCTCGATGTTGTCCACGCTGATGATGCCGTATTCGTCCTCCTCCGCGACGAGTCCGTGCCTGGACAGGATCGACCGCAGCGCCACGTCCCAGGGTTGGTCGCGGATGTCCGCCGTCACCAGGCCCGCCACGGCCTCACCGGACACGATGGATTTCCCCGAGAAGGACGCGAAGGCCAACAGGACGTCCTGGATGGGGGTATTGGTGAACGTGACGGAGAACCGTCGAGCCTGACTCTGCCCTTGAGCGAACCCACGGGGCGCAGCCGGTGGAGGCGTGAGCGTCGGGGCGTCGATGGCGGGTTCCGCTGCGGCGGCACGCCCCGAGCTCCATGGCACGAACGCATCCCCCGGGTTCTCCAGCGTGATCCTGAGACCCTCCGGGTCCTCGCGGAGCGAGTAGCCGACCATCTCATCGAGAACCAGGACCACGCGGACCACGTCCTCCGAATACTGGGAGGTCCGGACGGACGTGATTCCGCCTCGATTCACGTCGGCGAATTCGTCCCGGGGAAGCGCGTGTCGGGCCCCCATCAGGTCCACCACCAGACGGTTGGGACCCTCCATGGTGAAGTCGCGATACTCGAGGGTCCCGCTCACGGCGATGAGCACACTGGTGCCCTCGGCCGCCGGAGTGATGGCCAGCTCGGTGACCGGTCCACCCAGAGAGAGGAGCACGCCGGCCCACAGCGCGAGAATCGGGTTCATGGGTTACCTCCGAGGCGCCGCGTCTCAAGCTGCATGATCTTCCTCTCCGTGAGCCCGTATTCTTCCACTTCCATCACGACCTGCTCACGGCGGATTTCGATGACTCGAATGTTCCCGATGGACTGACCGACCTTCAGGTACCAGGCCCGCCCTTCCATGAGACTCACCGTCGCCGCGTCCTCCGAGAGCTGCACCGTGCTGGTCCCGACGACGGCCACGCTGCTGGCAGGATCGTCCGAATAGATGATCCCCATCAGCCTGAGCTGATCGAAGCGCGGTGCGCCTTCTGCGCCGGCCAACAGGGCCCTGAAGGGGTTTCGCCGCTCATAGAGGGGGTACTGAAAGACCTCACGCTCCGCGATCAGCTCCGCCTGTTGCGGGGGTCCCGGAGGCGGCGGCACCGAGTCCTGCGCCATAGCCGCGGCGGGGGCCAGGGAGACTCCCAGCAGCACTGCCAAGCTCGATCTCATGAAGTTCTCCATCATCAGCCTCCTGACACGCCCTCGGCCGCAGGTGGCGCAGGCGCTCCCTCTTCGGGCAGCACATACGTTTCGATGCGGAAGCTCGCCAGCACTGGAGATTCGTATTCGGGGAAAAGATCCGCCTGCTGGAACAGCTGCATGCTCAGCTCGATGGGTGTCACGATCCGGGGAAGGCTGGCGATATCGGTCAGGACCCGGGCCACGTCATGGTACTCCCCCACGATGGACATCTCGTACGACGTCCTCGAGTAGAAGGGACCGGGCTCGGTGGGCTCCGGGAGAATCCGGTTCACGTCCACGCCGGCCCGACGAGCTCGGATGTTGATGTCGTCCACGAGCCCTGGGACCTCCTCCAGCGCCGGGATGAGCTGTTCCAGGCGCTCCACATGACGCTCGTACAACGCCATGCGCTCTTCCAGATCTCCTCCCCCGCGGGCAGCCAGGATCTGTGCACGACGGTTCTGGTCGTCGAGGTCTTCGAGCCGGGTCTGCATGGCCGTAACCTCTTCTCGCCTTGGTGCGTAGACCCACTCGAAGAAGGGGTAGAGCAGCACGAGCATCAGGACGCCGACGATGAGCGCGTTCCGCTGGCTCGGATCGGAGGGGTTGTAGAACGCCATGGTCAGCTCTCCCCACGTCCCCGAGCGGCCAGCGTGGCCATCTCGTTCTCGAAGAGAGGAACCGTCTCCAGCACCTCCAGGGGCGGCTGCTCGTAGCCCACGAGGAACTCGAAGACGTACACGATGTCCTGCTCGTCCTCCTCCGACGGGGCCTGCTCGGCCCGCTCCATCTGCACCGCACGGAGGAACGGGGACGCTTCGAGGTTTCTCATGAAGTTGGTGATGGCGAACATGCTGCCCGCTCGGCCCCCGATGC
>JARRLD010000227.1:0-6940 GCA_037387345.1 Gemmatimonadota bacterium | reverse complement strand
TAGGCTCCCTTCGTAGCCCGGAAGTTGATCCCCAACGTTCCGAACTTCGCGGCGCTGCCCTCGTGCGGGGCTCCCGCGAAGACGTCCGCCCTCCACGTGATCTCGAACCCTTCGAACCCTGCAGCCGTGACCACGGCCTCGAGCTCCGCGTCCAGCAGAGCCCCGGCGATTCAGCCCTTCCAGAGGTCGATGTTCTGCTTGGCTCCCTCCGACACGGGCTTCTGGACGAGGATGTCGGCGATCTGAAGCCGGCCGCCGGGCCTCAGCACCCGGTGAAGCTCGGAAAACGCCTGACGCTTGTCGGGCATCAGGTTCATCACGCCGTTGGAGATCACGACGTCGGCCCAACCGTCCGGTACGGGAAGATCCTCACCGAATCCCTGGCGGAACTCGACGTTGGTCATGCCCACGGCAGCTGCACCGTCCCGGGCTTTGTCCAGCATGGCCCTGGTCATGTCGATGCCCACCACGTTCCCTTCCGGACCCACCATCCTCGACGCGATCAGCGAGTCGATGCCCGCGCCGCACCCCACGTCCACGACCTGGTCTCCCCGCCCGATCTCTCCCAGCGAGAACGGGTTTCCCGTTCCGGCGAAGGACTCGACGGCGCCCTCCGGGATTCCGTCCAGCCAATGCTCCTTGTAACCCAGCCGGAGAGCATGAGGCCGTCCGGTATGGAAGTGGAACCCCTGCTCCGGAGTGCATGCAACCGCGGAATACTCCTCCTGGATAGCCAGTCGGAGCATGCCCCGGTCCAGGTCCGTCACGCCGACGGTAGCCATTCGTCCTCCTCCTCGGATCGTGGCGTCACACCATATGGATCGGTATCGTGGAGCTTCTCGACCGCGTCCCGGCGGTCGGGGAAGCCCCTTTCGTCCGTGATACAGCAAAACCCGCCGGAGCAGCTCACGTGAGCGAGACCGACGAGCTCGACGAGATCACGCAACTCCTCGTCGCCGCAGGCGAGGGCCGGGCCGGCGCGATGGGCGACGTCTTCGCGTCGGTCTACCCTCGTCTGCGGAAGCTCGCCCGTTCCCAGCGCCGGAGCTGGCAGGGTAACGATACCCTGGGCACCACGGTCCTGATCCACGAGGCATACCTCAAGGTGGCCTCGGCGGGCGGCGCCCGATTCCAGTCGAGGGCGCATTTCTTCGCCGTGGCGGCCCAGGCGATGCGTCAGGTGCTCATCAACTACGCCGAGCGCAGGCGCGCGTTGAAGCGCGGCGGGGGAGCCGCCCACGTCACCCTGCACGATTCGGATCTCGTGGCAGAGCAGGCCATGGAGGAGCTGCTGACCCTCGACTCGGCCCTGCGGCGCCTGGACACGATGAGCCCACGTCAGGCCCGGGTCGTCGAGTGCTTGTTCTTCGCCGGCTTCACTGTGGACGAGACCAGTGAGGCCCTGGACATATCGCCCGCGACGGTGAAGAGGGACTGGAGCGCGGCCCGGGCGTGGCTGTACCGGGAAATGCAGCGAGGGGGAGAAGAGACAGGGCCGACGATCTGATCCGGGCGTCCGGTGGAGACGCGCGCGTCGGTCCGTCGTGACGGTTCGGCCTGCCGTTACGGCGCGGTGGAGTCTCCCGGCACGACGCCCAGCTTGCCCACGAGCCGCGACGGTGGCCGTCGCCGGAGCCGGATGGGCAGATGACGAAGGTGGGCCTCGAGAAGGCGGCCCGGGGTCAGATCCTCGTCGATGATGCGGGCCAGCTCCTCCTCTTCCCGCCACAGGAATTCGAGGGCGCGAACTTCCAGATCCAGCATTCTCCGCTCCACGGATTCGTTGAGGGCGATCTCCAGCGCCACGGTGCCCGTGGCACCCATCTTCCAGAGGGATTCGCGCTTCCCGGTGGCGACCAGGGAGAATTCCCCCGCCGACCCCGCTGCCTCGATGGCCTGGGCGGCTTCCGTGATCCGCCGTTCCGACGCGCCCGCGATGTTCTGATAGGCCAGCACTCGCCGGAGCACGTTCTCGGCCACGTCTCCGTGGATCTCGTACACCTTCTCCGGGGTCCACGGGTCACAGCGTTGGCAGGGCACCCCGACTCCCAACCGCCCGTCCTCACCCCGAATGGGGTAGGCCCACCACGACATCTCGTAGCGCAACGCCACCAGGGTGCTGTGGCAGTAGGGGCAGGTTTCGCGGCCATACCATGCCGCCCAGCCGAACCGTCTCCACCGCAAGATATCTGCGACCGGTGTGTCGGCCCAGTTCATGGGCACATCCCAGTCGGTGAGGCCCAGCATGTCTCCGACGTAGGCCACCGCGCCGAAGGTCGCGGCTGTCACCTTCGACCGGACCCCCTGGTAGGATGCCCGCCGGCGACGAAGCTCCTTTCCGTAACGCCACCATGCCTGTTCCGTGAGGCCGGCGTCTCCCACGCGAACCAGCGTCAGGGGTGGCGCATGGAGGAGGGACACGTGCGCTGTGTGGGCGACGAGCTTGGCGTGGTCGCGAGCGATACGCTCGAGCTCGTAGAGAGCGGCCTCGCGATCCTCGATGGGCCATAAGGTCCACCGATGACAGGACTCGCACACCGCCCACAGGCGCCCTCTGGTCGGATCGTATGCGATTCTCCGGCCCAGGGGCATGTGCGCGAGCCCCCCGTTCTCGGGAAACGGCTTTCTGCAGAAGAGACAGCGTGAGAGCACGTAACGCCTCGCAACCCGGTTCACCCGGCCCAACCTCCCCCCGACCCCGCCCCGGCAGCGGCGTACGTCGGGCAGGCATGACCACGCGGGGCCACACCCATCCTATGATATCTCCCTACCCGCTGGACAGGGCTTCGGTTTCCCCTCCTCCGTCGGTCAGCGGCCCGGTGGGAAGGCGGCGATACACTCGATCTCCACCCGGGCACCGAGCGCCAATCCGCTTCCCGCGATGGCCGAGCGGGCCGGCGGCTCCGATGGAAAGAACGTGGCATATACCTCGTTCACGGCCCCGTAGTCGGCGATATCGGCAAGGAAGACGGTGCACTTGACCACATCCTCCAACCCGAGACCGGCCGCTTCCAACACCGTGATGATGTTCTCCATCGTCTGACGGGTCTCCGCCTGCGCCCCTCCCTCGATGAGCTGCGGAGGCAAAACCCCGGGTAGCGCGCCGAGCTGACCCGACAGGAAGAGGAGGTCGCCGGTTCTCACCGCCGACGAGAATACCGGCAGACGGGCCACACCGTCCGGCTGGATGATCTGCCGATGCGCGGGCGCCTCCTCCTGGACGTCGCGAATCTCTCCGTTCTCCAGGCGCTGCTCCAGCGTGCACGCCGACAGCGTCGCCAGAGTCACGAGTCCGACCACACGCCGCACGCTCATGGAGTCCCCTCGAAAAGGACCTCGCCGCCGACAATGGTCAGAACCACCCGGGTGCCGGGGATCTGATCCTCGGGAACGTCCAGGATATCCCGGTCCAGGACCACGATGTCCGCCAGCTTGCCCGGCGTGAGGGACCCCTTCAGGTCCTCCTCGAAGGCGGCGTAGGCGTTGTTGATCGTGTAGCTGCGCAGGGCCTCCATCCGGGTCATGCGCTGGGCCGGGAAGAAGTCGTTGCCCTCCCGGTCCTGTCGGACCACCGAGGCGTAGAACGACGCGATGGGGCTGATCCGCTCCACGGGAACGTCGGTGCCGTTGGTGACCACGACCCCGTCGTCGATGAAGGTACGCCAGAGATAGGCTCCACTCTCCGCACGCTCTGCGCCGAGACGCCGCAGGACCCAGGGCGCGTCGGACGTGCAGTGGATGCCCTGCATCGCGGCGATGACTCCGAGCTCCCGAAAGCGTGGGACGTCATCGGGGTGGACATGCTGGGCGTGCTCGATCCGCCAGCGCGCCGCGGTCATCCCTTCGTGCTGCGCGAACGTTCGCTCGTAGATGTCCAGCACCTCCCGGTTGGCGCGGTCGCCGATGGCGTGGGTGTTCACCTGAAAGCCCAACTCCGCCGCCAGGCGGGCGGTCTCCTCGATGTCCGCCGGGTCCTCCACGGCGAGACCGGTGCTGCCGGGCATGTCGGCATAGGGCTCAAGCAGCCAGGCTCCGTGAGAGCCGAGGGCACCGTCGATCTGACGCTTGATGGACCGCACCGTGAGGTGATCGTCACCGTAGCCCACCATTCTGTATTCGGGTAGGCGTTCCCTCATGGTCTCGTTGCTCTCGAATCGGACCATCACGTACAGACGCACCGGGAGCCGACCCTCGTCCGCCAACCTCTTGAACCCGTCGATGGTCTCGAAGTCGGATCCGGCGTCGTGGAACGAGGTCACGCCGTTGGCCAACGCATCCTCGGCCGCCAGCTGGACGACGCGGACGAACTCGGCCCACCTCTCCTCGTCCGGGCGGGCCTCCAGGGCTGCGTCCATCACCCCGTAGACGAGGGCGTCGGCGTTCTCCCGCAGCAGGCCCGTCGGGTCCCCCGCCGCATCCTTCACGATCGTGCCGCCCGCGGGGTCCGGGGTGTCGCGGTCGATCCCCGCGAGCTCCATGGCTCTGGCGTTGGCGAAGGCCGCGTGGCCGCTGGCATGTCCGAGGATCACCGGGTTGTCCGGGGACACGGCGCTCAGGGCGGCGTGGACCGGCACACCGTCCACTGCGTCGGCAGGCACCCGGTCCCACTTCTCCTGGTGCCATCCACGCCCCCTGATCCACGCACCCGGTCCGACCTCCTCCACCGCCGCTGCCACCATGTCCACGATCTCGTCCCAGTTGGCCACGTCGTTCAGGTCCAGCATGAGCTTCGACTGGCCGAGGCTGGTGTAGTGGCCGTGCCCCTCGATGAACCCGGGGATGGCCAACCGGCCCTCGAGATCCACGATCCGCGTGTCCGCGCCGGCGTATCGCTCCATGGCAGCGCTGGAGCCCACGGCCACGATGCGGCCGTCACGTATGGCCACGGCCTCCGCCTCGGGCTGGGCGTCATCGACGGTGACGACCCTGCCGTCGGTGAGAATCAGGTCCGCCGTGCCCCCCTCGTTTGCGGTGCATGCCGCCGTCACGAGCGCGAGCAACGCGGTCCGCCGGGGAATCCGACTGGAAGAGCGCACGAGGGTCACCTCCGTTGGGTCTGCGTGGCCGAGGCAGCCAAGGTGGTCGCGACAGGGCGTCGGCGCTACTGCCTCCGTGGAATCCCCGCCGGCGCGGCACGCGCCGCCCGGCCGGCCGGGGCTGCGGTCCCCTCCGGAGCACGTTCACCGGTTGTCATCGGCCTCAACACGCGGACCGAGTCGCCGACGATCTCCAGGACCTGCACGTGGCCTCCGTAGTACGTGGCCATACCGACGTCGATGCGCCAGGCCTGGGCGTCGCACGCACTGGTGATGCCAGCCCCCTGCACGGTGTGCCCCATCACCATGCGCTTCGCATCCAATAGCTCCAGTGCCTGCCCCAGAACCTCGCACGCCAGGGAGTCGGGCTCCCGGGAGTACAGGCGGACCCATTGCGGACTGTCCTCCCCGTCCAGGATCAGCGGACGCTCCGCCTCTCCCCGGAGCCACTCCCGGGCCTCCTCGTTGATTCGGTCGATCCCGTACGCGACGTGCTGGGGGAGGACCCCACCGTGGACGAACACGTTCCCGTCCAGCTGGAGGATCACGTCTCGCTTCGCCAGCAGGAGGGCATACGGGCCACCGGGCCGCAGCGCAGCCATGCGGGCTCGCTCGTTGGGCGCGAATGCGGCCAGGGAGGGATCGTCCGGATCGTACTCGACGGCGTCGGCGAAGTCGGCGAACCCTCCCTTGGTCACGTACCGGAGATCACCGCTCACGTTCATGAGCTCGTGGTTGCCCAGCAGCGCGTGGACGGCTCCCCCGGCCGCCTCGGCCTCCACGCGGAGCCGTTCGAAGAGATCGAGGATCGCCTGCTCGTTGTCACCTCGGTCGAGCTGATCCCCCGTTTGCACCACGATCAGCTCGCCGCCGATCCAACGATCGTCGTCGTCGATGGCGCCCGCGATCCTCAGGGCGCTCCGGGTGGCCTCGAGGTCTCCGTGGATGTCTCCGAAGGCCACGATGCGCTTCGGGGCGGCACAGGCCGACAATGCTGCGGAGATGCCGATGGCGAGCGCGAGACGCGCGGCAGGTCCTTGTGGACGGGGGAGATGCATGGTGTACTGATCCTCTGAATGGTAGGGGGTGCGGTCCACCATGGGTGACCAGGTCCCCTGCGGCAAGCGGCGCCCCTTCCTGTGGCATCCCACGATCTCCCGGCGCGATCCACGGGCGCGCTGGTCTTTCGCGGGGAGTTCACCCCGAATACCGTATCCTCCGTCTGGAGGAAGCCCGGCTGCCAACCGCCCTCCCCACGGCCGCCTCCCCGTCCCCGACCACCCTCGACCAGGTCGCCCCATGATCACGGGACTTCGTTTTGCCGCCGCTCTCTCGGTCGCTTCCGCTCTCCAGCTCGGGAGCGCACCACCCGCATTGACCCAGTCGCTGCCGCGCACCTGGCAGGAAGAGCACGACTTCCGCGCCGGTCCCACGCCCTTCCGGCCCCTTATGGAGTTCTGGTACGAGCTCGATGCCGTCAGCGAGCTGGTGAGCCTCCGTCCCCTGACCCGTACCCTCCTGGATCGGGAGATGGTGTTGGTCACCATCGCGGATGATCCCATCACCAATCCCCAGGACGCCCTCCGTTCCGGGAAGACCATCGTGCTGCTGGCACCCTCGGTTCACGGAGGAGAGGTATCTCCGAAGGAGGCCGTCCAGCTCGTGGCCAAGGAGCTCGTCGCTGGAGACCTGCGGCCCGTTCTGGACGACGTGATCGTCCTGATCCTCCCCCTGGTCAATCCTGATGGTGGTGAGGTGCGCCGACGGACCAACGAGGCCGGATACGACCTGAATCGGGACTACGTCAAGATGGAGTCCCAGGAGATACGCGCCCTGGTCACCCAGGTCCTGAACGAATGGACCCCCGACATCCACGTGGACGGGCACCACGGCGGCTCCGTTCC
>JARRLD010000226.1:0-13039 GCA_037387345.1 Gemmatimonadota bacterium | reverse complement strand
TGCCCATCCCCCGCCCCATGAGCCGTATTCCGCGCCGCCTCGGATCTCTGTGCGTCGAGGTGGATAGAGTCATCACCGCACCCGGAGGGGGACCGCGTGTCCGTCACCGAGCAGACAGACACAGCACACAGTGACTCCCTGAGGACCCTCAGCCTGGCGGCGCTCGGAGTGGTCTTCGGCGACATCGGGACGAGCCCCATCTACGCCCTCCGGGAGTCCTTCCACCAGTCCCACGGCGTGCAGGTGAGCATCGCGAACACCCTCGGGATCCTCTCTCTGATCTTCTGGTCCCTCATCATCGTCATCTCCATCAAGTACCTCGCCCTGGTGATGCAGGCCGACAACGAGGGCGAGGGCGGCATCATCGCCCTCACGGCCCTGGTCATGCCCCGGCGCGGCCCCGTCACCGGTCGACGCCATCTCCTGGTGCTGACCGGGCTCTTCGGCGCCGCGCTCCTGTACGGAGACAGCATGATCACGCCGGCCATCTCGGTGCTGAGCGCCATCGAAGGCCTCGAGGTGGTCACGCCGGTTCTCAGCCCCTACGTCCTGCCGGTCACCGTCGGGATCCTGGTGGCTCTGTTCGCCTTCCAGCGTCGGGGCACCGCCCGGGTGGGATCCCTCTTCGGACCGGTGACCCTGGTGTGGTTTCTCGTGCTGGCGGTCCTGGGCATCAGCCAGATCGTCCGGCACCCAGGGGTGCTGGTGGCGCTGAACCCGTACCACGGCCTCACCTTCTTCGCCCGTAACGGTCTGAGCGGGCTTCTGGTCCTCGGATCGGTGTTCCTCGTCGTGACCGGCGGCGAAGCTCTGTACGCGGACATGGGGCACTTCGGCACCCGTCCGATCCGACTGACCTGGGGCCTCGTGGTGCTCCCGGCTCTGGTCATCAACTACTTCGGCCAGGGCGCGCTCATCATCGCGGAGCCCGCCACGGTGGAGCAGCCTTTCTTCGAGATGGCTCCGTCCTGGTCCCTGCCCCTGGTCGTCGCCATCGCCACGGCCGCCACCGTCATCGCGTCACAGGCCGTCATCTCCGGAGCGTTCTCCCTGACGCGCCAGGCCGTCCAGCTGGGATACCTTCCCCGCCTCACCATCGACCATACCTCCGACCGGCAGATCGGACAGATCTATATCCCCGCGGCGAACTGGGCCCTGATGCTGGCGTGCATCGGCCTGGTCCTGGGCTTCCGCACATCCGGGCGGCTCGCGGCGGCCTACGGCGTGGCGGTCACCACCGACATGGTCTTCACCACGCTTCTCTTCGCCGTCGTCGCCCGGCTCCGCTTCAAGTGGAGCCTTCGCGTGGTGATCCCGTTGACCGCGGCGCTCCTCCTGGGAGACCTGGCCTTCTGGGGCGCCAACCTTCCGAAGATCCCCCACGGAGGGTGGTTCCCCCTGCTGGTGGCGGGGACCATGTTCACCGTCATGACCACCTGGAAGCTCGGCCGGGCCCGGCTGGTCGAGAACTTCCATCGGAGGTCGGTGTCGATCCCCGACCTGGTCTCCTCCCTCAAGGCCCACCCCCCGAACCGCGTGCCCGGGACGGCCATCTTCCTGACGTCGGACCCCCAGGGCGCACCGAGGGCGCTGCTGCACAACCTGAAGCACAACAAGGTCCTGCACGAGCGCGTGCTCTTTCTCACGGTGGAGACCCTGGACGTGCCGTACGCGACGGCACGGCGCCGTGTGGTGACGGAGGATCTGGGGATGGGGTTCTATCGTGTGGAGGCGAGCTTCGGCTTTGCCGAGAGCCCCTCGGTGCCGGACGTGCTGCGTCAGGTGGACATCCCGGACTATTCCTACTCGGAGATGACCGACAGCTTCTTCACCGGCGAGCTCACCGTGGTGGTCCCGGACCGACCGGGCATCGCCCGGTGGAGGGCGATCCTCTTCGAGCGCATGCATCGCAACGCCCAGCGCGCCACGGCCTACTTCGGCATCCCGCCCAACCGCGTCGTCGGCATGGGCGCACAGGTGGAGATCTAGCCGGTCGCGATCGGGCTACGGCACCTGGCTGGCTGGCCGGCGGACAGGCCCTCGGATCCATCGACCGGGCTTGGCGCCGGTGAGGCCCCCGTCCAGGATGACCGGGACGCCGTTCACGAGCAGGTGCTCGATGCCGACGCTGAACTGGTGGGGGTCGGTGAAGGTGGCGCGGTCCCTGATGACGTCGGGGTCGAACACGGCCACGTCCGCCCTGTTGCCCTCGGCGAGGACACCCATGTCGGTCCTGCCCAGCCACCGGGCGGGCATGGAGGTCATCTTCTTCACCGCCTCCTCCAACGTAAGCACCCCGAGCTCCCGGACGTACCGGGCCAGGACCCTGGGAAACGCACCGTAGCTCCGGGGATGCGGGTAGCCGATCCCATATCCGACGGCGTCGCCATCGGTCTCGATCATGGCCAGGGGATGCTTCATGATCCGGATGACGTCGGCTTCGTCCATGGAGTGGTAGATGGCGCTGAACCCGCCCCGGAGCTGGAGCTCGATGGCCAGGTCGATGCCCGTCTCCACGTCGTTGGGCAGCCCCCGGTCCGTCGCGTAGTCGGCCAGGGTCCTCCCGTTGTACGTGGGGTCGGAGCCCAGCACGCGGAACTGGATACGCGAGATGTCGTCGCCCACCCGCTCCACCCGGAAGATCCGGCGCATGTCGGCCTCCATGCGCTCGCGGGCCTCCGGGTCGATCACGCGCTCGGCGAACGCTTCCGCCCCGCCTGCCAGGGCCCACGGGGGAAACAGGATGGACGATCCGGTGCTGGAGGCCGTATACGGGTAGAGATCATGGGTCACCTGGAGCCCCGCGGCGTTGGCCGAATCGATCATGGCCAGGCTCCGCTCGCTCCAGCCCCACTGCCCCGCCCCCGTGGCCTTGTGGTGGTTGATCTGGGCGGGGATGTCGGCCTCGTCGGCGATGCGGATCACTTCGGCGACGGACTCCAGCAGCCCGCTTCCCTCGTTCCGCATGTGGCTCACGTAGATGCCGCCGTGGCGCGCCGCCACCTTGGCCAGCTCGATGATCTCCTCCGTCTTCGCGAAGTTGGCAGGCACGTACAGCAACCCCGTGGACAGTCCCAGGGCGCCCTGGCGCATGGTTTCGTCCACCAGGGCCCGCATCTCGTCCAGCTCCTCCGGCGTGGGATCGCGGTCCTCCATTCCCAGCACGCGCTTTCGGGTCCACGAGTGGCCGGCGAAGAAGCCCACGTTGGGAGCCATCTCCAGGCCGGACGCAAACGTGTCCAGTGGCCACGGCTGGTCGCCCGAGTGAAGGGACGCGATGATCGTGGTGATGCCCTGCCGCAGGAAGTTCTCGGCGAGGGGATACTCGGCGATCGTCTGCTGCACGTGGGCATGGTTGTCGATGAAGCCCGGCGTCACCACCCGCCCCGTGGCGTCGATCACCGTCCGCGCTTCCGCCGCCGCGATCCCCTCGGTGGATACCCGGGCCACCCGTCCGCCTTCGATGGCCACGTCGGCCAGGAAACCCGGCGCCCCGGTCCCGTCGATGACGGTGCCCCCCTTCACCAGCACGTCGTAGGCCTGGCCGGCAACGGGCGCGGCTCCGAGCACGAGAACGAGGGCGGCGAAACCAAGACGTCGCACCATATCGAGCTCCCGGGTCCGGCAGGTGATCGAGTCGAGCCAGGGGGCACTCCGCCGAGGCGTCACTGCGCGTCTCCCACCCCGGGCAGCGACCCACCGGGATCCCGGTCCCACCACTCCAGGGGCTCGAGATCCCGCTGCCGCGGCCAGATCTCTCGCAGGGTATCCGCCTCATAGAGGCGCCCGTTCTTCATGACCATGCCGACCGTGTTCGTGTTGCGCAGCTCCTCGAGCGGATCGGCGTCCAGGATCACCAGGTCCGCCAGCTTTCCCGGCTCGATGGAGCCCACGTCGCCGTCCAGGCCCAGAGCCTGTGCTCCGTGCAGCGTAGCCGCTCGGAGCGCGTCGTGGTTGCCCAGGCCGCCCGAGGCCACGGACCAGAGCTCCCAATGGTAGCCCAGGCCCTGGAGCTGGCCATGGCTTCCGACTCCCACCTTGCCTCCCGCCGCGACGAGATCAGCGATGAAGCGCCCGTGGTCCTCGCTCACGTACTGCTCCTCCCGGAACCACTGGGGGCGCCGCAGCGTCATGCGGTCGATCTCCGAGTGCGGGGTGAAGCGCCGGAGCTTGGCGTCGTCGTGGACTTCTTCCGTCTCGAAGAACCAGTTCTCGGCCCAGGGGCCGCCGTAGGCCACCAGCAGCGTCGGCGTGTACGTCCGTCCCGACGCGACGAAGAGTCGGCGAACGTCTCCGTAGATGGGGTAGATGGGCAGGGCGTGCTCCAGGCCCGGATATCCGTCGATGGTCTCGGTGAGGTCCTGCTTGAAGTTCAACGAGCCCTCGGTCGTGGGCATGAGCCGAAGCTCCCGGGCCGCCTCGATGATCCACTGCCGCTGCTGGCGGTTGCCCGCCACGTACATCTTGATGGTCTTCGTGTCGTAGTAGTCGCTGTAGCGCCCCAGGAGCGTGCGCGCCTCGTCCAGCGACCCGACGTTGTCCTGCCAGAACACTCCGGGACCGGTGGAGTAGATCCGGGGTCCCAGGATCTCGCCCGCCCGCACCATGTCGGCGTAGGTGAGCACGTCGGTGGTGGAGGTCTGGGGATCGCGCGTCGTGGTGACGCCGTAGGCCAGGTTGACCAGGTACATCCAGGGCTGCTTCTTGTGCACCCCCCAGTCGGGCCACATGTGGGCGTGGGTGTCCACGAAGCCGGGCACGATGGTCTTGCCGGCCACGTCCACCGTTCGGGCATCGGCCGGAACCGTCACGGAACCCCGAGGCCCCACCGCCTCGATGCGGTTGTCCCTCACGACCAGGTCGGCGTTCTCGATGACCTCCTCACCGCGCATGGTGATGACCCGGGCGCCTCTCAACACCACCACACCCCGGGGCACGTCCCGGGTCGCCTCCACGGGCACGCGCACCTCGACGGGCTGATAGCCGTCCTCCTCCTCCCCCGTGTCTTGTGGCGGCGCGCCTGCGGCCGTGTCGGCGGCCTCCTCGCGTCGGGTCGTCTCCACGCTGTCCTCATACGCCTCGGCCCGGTCCAGATCGTAGGTGAAGACCGCGTTGCCCAGGGCGAAGTGCACCCGGCGGCCGTCGGCGCTCCAGGACGGGAACTCGCCACCCATGACGGTGGAGACCTTCCGTGCAGGGAAGGCGGCGTTGTCGGGGTTGGCCACGGAGATGGTGGGGACCTCACCGCCCACCTGCGGTACCGTCACCACGTACAGCTCGTCCTCCACCTGGGCCAGGGCCAGATCGCCCCGTGGAGCCATGAGGATGTTCCCGGCCCGCAGGGGAGAGTCGGTGCCCGGCGGCGTCTCGCCCCGCACGTTGACGTGGCTCTTCCGGTCCGTCCCATCCCAGCGGACGGACACGAGGCCGTCGTTGGAGCCGGCGAAGAAGTAGATGCGCTCGCCGTCCCCGGTGAAGTGGGGCTGAGTGGGACCGTCGAGGTGCGCGATGAAGGTGGCCCCTCCACCCGAAGCCGGCACCCACACCATCTCCTCCGCAGAGCGGGCACCCCCGGATCCGGTGTCGTTCCGGAAGGACCTTGCGGGGCCTCGCACGACGACGATCCGCTCCCCGTCGGGGGACCAGACCGGCGCCACGTATACGCCGCTGGCCGTCGTGAGCCGCTCGGGTCCGCCGCGGCCGTCGGCCCGCGCCCGGTACAGGTACCCCTCGCTGCCCTCCCACGTGGTGAACGCGATCCACGCGCCATCGGGCGACCAGGCGGGGAAGTGCTCCGATCGGTCTTCCCCTTCCGTGATCCGCCGAGAGCTCGAGCCGTCGGCGTTCGCGACGTACAGCCGGTCCATCGCCGTGAACGCGATCCGGGACCCGTCAGGGGAGAACACGACGTCCCGCACCTGCCGGACCAGAAAGCCGGGCTCGTCGGGCACGGGGTAGTCGAAGTCCACCTGAGGACCCATCTCCAGGTCGAAGCGCACACGGAAGGGGACCTGCTGGGCTTCGCCTCCGTCCACGGGGATCTTCCAGATCCCGCCGCCGTAGCTGGCCACGAGCCATTCCGAGTCGGGTGTGAAGCTCATGCCGGGCAGCGCGTCCCGGGAGGCCCGGGACTCCTGGTCGTCGTGCTGCACCGGATAGGCCAGCCACCGCTCGTCGCCGGTGGAGAGATCCCGGATCACCAGACCCGTCTCCGTCTCGTGGCGGGTGCCGTACACCAGCCACGTGCCGTCGGGCGACAGCGTCGGTCGGATGCCCGAGCCGTAGCGGCTCGACCGGCTGTACGTCCGCCCGTCCTCCCGGTCGTAGACCGCCAGCTGGTACTGCGGGAACTGGGCGTTGTACTGCCAATCCCTGGTGCGGCGGGCGTACCAGATGATGCGCCCGTCAGGGCCGAAGGCGGCGCCGATGGTCTTCTGGTCCTGAGGCTCCTTGATGAGCTGGACGCCGCTTCCTCCGTCCCGGTGGATCATCCACAGCTTCGGCAGCGCTCCCCGGTACCCCCCCTTCGAGACCACCAGATAGTTCCCGTCCGGCGTCCATTCCGGGGACTCGATCCGGTTGGCCTTCCCCTTCGTCACCTGGACCGTGTCCGACGCGTCCGCCGCGATCAGCCAGAGGTTCTCCCCTCCGTCGCGATCCGACTGGAAGGCGATCCACTCGCCGTCGGGGGAATACCGGGGCTGGGCGTCGAACGCCATCCCCGAGGTGAGCTGGGTGGCGTCGCCCCCGGTTAGGGGAAGCGTGAACAAATCGCCCAGGTAGTCGAAGACGATGGTCTGGCCGTCCGGGCTCACGTCCAGGCTGAGCCAGGTGCCCTCGGTGGCGTCGATGGACAGGCTTCGCAGGCTTCGGTTCTCCGACCATCCCTCCAGGGGGAGGGGCTGCTCGACCCGCTCCTTTTCCGCGACCTGCGCGCTGTCGGGCTCCTGGGCCTGCAGGGGCGCGACGGCGATGAGGGCGGCGAGGGCGGTAAGGGCCGCGCACGGGAGAACGAGGACACGGCAGCTGGGCAGGGGCATGATTTCCTCCGGTGGATCGTACGCCGAGCCGCGAGCATAGGGAGCGCTCCCGAGCCCCACAAGGAGCCTCCGCCGGGCTCCCAACCCTGCGCGCGCCCGCCTCCGGGCCCGCTTGCCCCCGGCGCGCGCCGGCCCTTACCGTGACCGGCCCGGCCCAGCGCACCGGGGTTCCGTCCTCCACGCGGGAGCACCCTCCATGATCCGTCGCTCTGCCACGGCCGCCGCCCCGGTTCTCCTCTCCGCCCAGCTCCTCCTGCCCACCACCATCCTCGGCCAATCCGCCGGGGCCACGCCCTCCACCCAGGATGGCCGCCTCGGGGCAGCGGTTCGCTCGGCCGTGACCGCCGCCGCCCTGGACGCCCACGCCCGGGAGATCACGCGCCACGTGCGTCCGTCGGGAAGTCCCGGAGAGAACGCTGCCATCGACTACATCGTGGCTACCCTGCGGGACGCCGGCGTGCCCGTGGAGGTGCACGAGTTCCTGGCCTACACATCCACTCCGGTCTCGGCGGAGGTGACGGTGCCCGGCACCGACTTCGCTCCCGACGCCATCACCATGTCCTTCTCCGGGGTGACGGACGGGGTGGAGGCCCCCGTGGTGGACATGGGCACCCTGCGAGACCTGCCGGAGCTCGAGGTCGGGACAGGCGAGCGTCTCGTCGTCCGGGACGGAGAGCGGTTCGCCCACGTACGGGGGAATGTGGCGCTCATCACCGGCCAGCCCCGGAACGTCCCCACCACGGCGCTGCAGCAGCTGGGCGCTGTGGCGGTCGTGTACGTGAACCCCGAGGAGCGCCTCAACGAGCTCATCGTCACCTCCACCTGGGGAACGCCGTCGCTCCTCAACGCCCATCGCCTGGTCGTGCTGCCCACGGCCCAGATCAAACGGAGCGACGGGGACCGGCTCCGGGCCATGATGGCGCAGGGCGCCGTCCGCGTCCGCGTTTCCACCAGGGTGGACACCGGGTGGAAGCCCCTGCGGGTGCCGGTGGCGCGCATCATGCCCCCCACAGCGACTCCGCTCACCCCCTACGTCCTCTTCGGCGGCCACATCGACGCCTGGCACTACGGGGGTACCGACGAGGGCGCCTCCAACGCCGCCATGCTGGAGCTCGCCCTGGCCTTCCACGCCAATCGGAACCGCATGCGCCGGGGGCTGGTGGTGGCGTGGTGGCCGGGCCACTCCAACGCCCGTTACGGTGGGTCCACCTGGTTCGCCGACACCTATTTCGACGAGCTCCGCACCCGGGGGCTGGCATACGTGAACATCGACGGCGTCGGGCAGAAGGACGCCCGACGCTTCAGTGTATCCACGTCCCCCGCCCTGCGGGCGCTGGCCGTGGACGTGGTCACCCGCGCCACCGGCGAGGCGCCCCGGGCCGGCCGGCCTGGCCGGAACTCCGACCAGAGCTTCAACGGGGTCGGTCTCCCCCTGCTCCAGATCAACCACACGAGGCTGGCGGAGGACGGGGGCACCTGGTGGTGGCACACCCCGGACGACACCTACGACAAGATCGACGCCGACATCCTGAAGATCGACACCGATCTCTACGCCGACGCCCTGGCCGCCCTCACCGGCTACGACACCCCGCCGGTGAGCCTCATGGCGGAGGCCGAAGCCCTCCTCGCCGCCCTGGAGGCCCGGGAGGTCGAGTCCGGAGGCGCCCTGGACCTGGAAGAGGCCAAGGCGCGCGCCGCCCGTCTGGCCGCCATCGCCGCGCGGGTGGACCCCTTCGTTCAGGACGGACAGGTGAGCCCCGAGCTGGCCGGCATGGCCCGGGACATCTTCCGACCCGTCCACCGGATCATGTTCGTCCCCGGCAGCGACGTTCACCCGGATCCCGGGCTCTACGGGGACCCCCTCCCGGGCCTCGAGCCGGCCTCGGTTCTGGCGGACGAGCACGTCGGATCGGATCGGTACGGCTTCGCGATGGCGTATCTGCAGCGGGAGCGGAACCGGAGTCTCGAGGCCCTGGACGACGCCCTCGGGGCCGGCACCCGCTTCCTCAACGCGGCGGAAATCCGATGGTAGCCGGGACCGTCGTCTCCCGCCGCGTTTATACCCGCAACGCGACCTCGGCGACCCTCCTCCTCGCGGCCGTCGCGTCCTGCACCCCTGGGGACCACGACACCTCCTCGGCGGCGTGGACCCCATCCCACCGGGAGTGGGCTTACTACGGCGGCGACCAGGGAGGGGGACGCTACTCGGCGCTGGAGACCATCGACCGCCAGAACGTGGGGCGTCTCGAGGTGGCGTGGACGTGGACCACCGGGGACGTCCCGGTCCCCGGCCCCATGCGCCCCATCCCGGGCCAGGACGTGCGGGCGGGGAACTTCGAGGTCACGCCGCTCGTGATCGGCGACACCATGGTCCTGTCCACACCCTTCAATCGGGTGGTGGCCCTGGATGCGGCGAGCGGACGGGAGCTCTGGTCATACGACCCCGGCACCGTGGAATGGGGCAGGCCCCCCAACGGCACCGGGCTCGTGCACCGGGGCGTCGCTGTGTGGACCGGGCCCGCCGGGCGCCGCGTATTCCTGAATACCCGCTGGCGGCTCATCGCCCTGGACTTCGCCACCCCGAAAACCTCCTGTGGCACACCAACCGGCTGCACTACACGCAGACATCCCCCCCGGTGGTCTTCGAGGACCTCGTCATCGTGGGCAACGGCGTGTGGGACGGCTTCGTGTATCCCCGGGATCCGCCTGGCGACATCCAGGCCTTCGACGTCCACACCGGCTCGCCGGTCTGGAGCTTCAATCCCATCCCCCAGGAAGGCGAATTCGGCAACGAGACCTGGGAGGACGGCTCCTGGCAGGTGAAGGGGCACACCAACGCCTGGGCCCCCATGACACTGGACGAGGAGCGAGGCCTGCTCTACGCCCCCATGGGCACACCCAGCGGCGACTACTACGGAGGCGACCGGAAGGGAGACAACCTGTTCGCCGAGACCCTGCTCTGCCTGGACGCACGCACCGGCGAGCGGGTCTGGCACTTCCAGACCGTGCACCACGGGCTGTGGGATTACGACCTGCCCGGTGCGCCCGTGCTGTACACCGCCGAGGTGGACGGACGCAGGGTAGACGCCGTCGCCGTGGCCGGAAAGACGGGCTTCGTGTACGCCTTCGAACGGGTGACGGGCGAGCCTGTCTGGCCTGTCGACGAGCGCCCGGTGCCCTCCAGCGACGTGCCTGGCGAGCGCGCGTCCCCCACGCAGCCCTTCCCGACGCGGCCCCCTCCCTTTGCCCGGCAGGGCTTCACCGAGGACGACCTGGTGAGCCTGACTCCCGAGTTGAACCGGCAGGCCAGGGAGCTCACACGAGGCCTCCGCTTCGGATCTCTGTACACCCCTCCCTCCCTGGAAGGCACGCTCGGCCTGCCCGGGATCATCGGTGGGGGCAACTGGGGCGGCGCGGCGCTCGATCCCGGGACCGGGTATCTCTACGTGAAGTCGACGGAGAGCCCCGCCCTCTTCAAGCTCGCTCCGGCGGACACGACCCGCGTGGTGGCGGAGTGGGACATCGACCGTCAGGCCCGGGGCATGACCCGGGTGCAGGGCGTCCCCATCATCGATCCGCCGTACGGGACGGTTACGGCCATCGACATGAACCGGGGCGAGATCGTCTGGCAGGAGACGGTGGGAGATGACGAGCGACTCCGGAGCAACCCGCAGCTGGCGGACGCAGAGCTGCCGGAGCGCACAGGGGTGACCGGCGCGCCCGGACCTATCGTCACCGCCGGAGGGTTGGTCTTCGTTACAGGCGGGGACGACGCCCTGTGGGCGTTCGACGCGGCCACAGGCGAGGTGCTTTGGCTCGGCCGGTTGCCCGCGCGAGGCTACGCCAATCCCATGACCTACGCCACCGCCGACGGCCGCCAGTTCGTGGCCATCGCCACGGGCGGTGGCCCAGACGGCGGCACGCTGGTGGTCTTCGCGCTGCCGGGATGAGTCCACCCGCTGCCTCCGAGGAGTCGAGCATGACCCACGACCGACGGACCTTCCTCAAGAGGACCGGGGCGGCGCTCTCCGTGGCCGCCGCAGGGGGCTGCGCTCCCGGCGACGCCCCCCGCGAAGAGGCCGCCGGGGAGGCCGGCGTGCTGGACCCCGACCTTCTCCTGGCCGTGGCCCCTCTGGTGCTGCCCTCGGAGCTCGGCGTCGAGGAGCTGGAAGACGCCGTCCGGAGCTTCGAGACGTGGGCGTCCGCCTACGACCCCGTGCCTGAGCTCAACCACGGCTACGGCACCGCGGACATCCGCTACGGCCCGCCGGATCCGGTGCCCGGGTGGGCAGCGCAGCTCCGGGCCCTGGACCTGGAGGCCGACAGGCGCCACGGGGAGGGCTTCGCCTCTCTGGATCCCGACCTGCGCGCCGGGCTCCTGCGGCGTCACGTGACGGACCAGAGCGCCAACCTCCCCGACCCCCTGCGCGCCCGCCACGTGGCAGTGGCCCTCATGGCCCACTGGTTCGCCAGCCCCGACGCCACGGATCGGTGCTACAAAGCGCGGATCTCACCCCGGACGTGTCGGGGCATCGAGGGGGCGGCTTCGGAGCCGGAGGCGCTCCCGTGAGGCGGCGCATCGAGGAAGCGGACGTGGTCATCATCGGCGGAGGCATCACGGCGGCCATGGTGGCCGAGAAGCTCACCGACGAGCGCGACGTGGACGTGCTGGTGGTGGAAGCCGGTACGCATTCCACGCCCCTGGAGCGCCGCTTCGAGACACGGCAGCGGTACATGGACTACGGCGAGAACCCCTGGGCCGACGACCACGTGGAGGACCAGTCGGCGACCGGGATCATGTCCCGCTCCATGGTGGTCGGGGGACAGGCGCTCCACTGGGGGGCCACCACCCCCCGCTTCACCCCCGAGGACTTCCGCCACCGCTCGCTCTTCGGCGTCCACGTCGACTGGCCCCTGGACTACGAGACCCTGGACCCCTTCTACCAGGAGGCCGAGGAGCGCATCGGCGTGGCCGGCGAGCAGGGCCCGGAGCCGCTGGACCCACGAGGCGCCCCCTTTCCCATGCCCCCGGTGCCGCTCACCTGGACGCTGGAGCGCCTCCGTACGTGGGTGACCGACGCCGGCATCCCCGCCTGGACCAACCCCGTGGCGAAAAACACGGTGCCGTGGAGGGGGCGGCCCGTGTGCCAGCGGTGTGATACGTGCAACATTTGTCCCACAGGCGCCAAGTACACCCCCGAGTTCACGTTTGCCCGCCTCGTGGAGGCTGGACGGGCGCGGCTCCGTACCGGCACCCTGGTCCGCCGCCTGGAGCTGGAGCCCGGCGGCTCGCGACTCCACGCCGCCGTAGGACGCAGCTACGACGAGCCCGACACCGACGTCGTCTTCCGGGCGGGTACGTTCGTGCTGGCCGCCGGGTACACGTGGAGCCCCCATCTGCTGCTCCTGTCGGCCCAGGGACGATGGGAGGACGGCCTGGCCAACTCGTCGGGGCTGGTGGGCGCGTACATGGCCGGGCACCGGAGCGTGAGCGCGTTCGTGGAGCTTCCGCTCAGGCTGCTCCCCGGCATGTACTTCGGCCACTCTCTCATCTCCAAGTACTTCCAGCGTCCTACCCTCCCCGGCGGACCCGGGCTCTCCCGGGGGTTCATGCGTCACGACTTCCGTGTGTGGGAGTCCACCACGGCCCGGGGTCCCCGCCTGAGGGACGACGGGGGCCGGCTTCTGCTGGGTGACGAGGTTCTGGCCGACTGGCGGGCCCGTACCGCGACGGGCACAACGCGCCTGAGGGGCTACTACGACATCATTCCCGACGCCGACAGCCGGGTCACGCTGGACGCCTCCCGACGAAACCGCTTCGGCGACCCGCTGCCCCGCATCGCCTTCCGGGACGCTCCCGTCTCCCGCGAGCTGCGGGCGCCTACGGAGGAGCGCATCCGGGGGGTCTTCGCCGGCCTGGCCCGGGCGGGCGTAGGACGCGTGCTGCGTACGTCGGTGGACGAAGTGCAGGATCACCCCGGGGGCGGGTGCCGCATGGG
>JARRLD010000225.1:0-10203 GCA_037387345.1 Gemmatimonadota bacterium | reverse complement strand
GTGGATGGGGGGGCAGCCTTGAACGACTGGCTCGTACAGTTCCAGGCCGACCTCATCGGAGCGCCGGTGCGGCGCCCTGCGTCGGTGGAGACCACGGCGCTCGGAGCGGCGGGGCTGGCGGGCATCGCCGAGGGAGTCTGGGCCTCCGGAGAGGAGTTCCTCGCATCCCAGGGTGAGCCGTCGCGGTTCGAGGCGGGCATGGACCCGGACCACCGCAACCATCTCCTGGAAGGCTGGAAGCGGGCCGTCAGGGCGGCCGTGAGCTGGGCCAGGGACGTGGGGGGGTGATGGGAGAGGAACCCCGCCGACGCCCGCTGCGGATCGCGGTGGTCGGAGCCGCGGCAGCGGCTCCCGGCGACTACGAGGACGCTCGTGCCCTCGGGGCCGCGCTTGCCGAGGCCGGTGCCGTGGTCCTGTGCGGAGGACATGGCGGCGTGATGGAGGGGGTGGCGAGAGGCGCCGCGGAGGCCGGCGGGCTGGTCGTGGGCCTCCTCAGGGGTGAGGATTCGGAGTCCGCCAACTCCTGGATCACGCTCCCGCTGGCCACCGGCCTTGGAGACGCCCGCAACGCCTTGATCGTGAGGGCGGCGGAGGCGGTGGTGGCGGTGGGGGGCTCGTGGGGCACGCTCTCCGAGATCGCCCTGGCCAGCAAGATGGGCCTGGCCGTGGGGACCCTGGGTCGACCGCCCGCGACGGGCCTGGGGCTGCCGGCGCTTTCCGACCCCGCCGATGCGGCCCGCTGGGCGTTGGATCGGGCCCGGGAGCGGCGTGGGGAAACCTCCCGCGCCGGGTCAGGTACGTACCGGAGGGAAGAGTAGGGGGTTTTCCTGACTGGTCTCCGAGGCGCGGTCTCGCCTACATTTCCGTGGGCCTGCAGCCCACGACCACTGCCCAATCCGGCCCTCTGGGCCGAGCAACAGCGAGGTGCCCGCATGAAGAAGCACGGCCGGTTCATGGTCGGTCTCGTCGGTGTCGCCGCCGTCGTGACCTATCTGGTCTGGACGGGTGTCAGCGAGACGATGGTGTACTACCTGACGCCCGCGGAGCTCATGGCCAAGGTGGCGGATGACCCGACGTTCACGGAGGTGGGGGTCAAGGTCAGCGGCAAGGTGATCCCCGGCACCTATCAGCGCGTGGAGGGGGAGTTGCTGCACCGGTTCGAGGTGAGAGACCTCGCCGACGAGTCCGTGACCTTCCCGGTCGAGTTCCGTGACGCGCTTCCCGACACGTTCAGCGAAGACGTGGAGGTGGTGCTGGAGGGACGGATGGACGCCCAAGGAGTCTTCCAGGCGAATACCCTTCTCACCAAGTGCGGCAGCCGCTACGAGGCGGCTCCGGAGGATCTCGCCGGGTGACCATTCTCGGCGAATTCGCCCTGTGGATCGCGCTCCCCGTCGCGATCTGGGGCATGGCCCTCGGCTTCCTCGGAGGCCGGTCGCAACGGGGTGACATGGTGCTCAGCTCCGAGCGCAGCATCTACGCCGTCACCTTCCTCCTGGTCCTGGCGTCGGCCGGCGTCATGGCGGCCTTTCTGGGGGACAAGTTCGAGTACTGGTACGTGGCCAGCTACTCGAACCGGGAGCTCGAGACCTTCTACAAGGTCTCGGGGCTCTGGGCGGGACAGCGGGGCTCCCTCCTCTTCTGGGCATTGCTGCTGGGATTCTTCTCGAGCATCGCCGTCTTCCTCAACCGCAGGAAGAACCGGGAGTTCATGCCCTACGTCGTCGGCGTGCTCCAGGGCATCCTGACGTTCTTCATCGTGGTGCTGCTCTTCGCCGACGTGAACCCCTTCGAGCGTCTCGGCTTCATCCCGGCCAACGGCCAGGGTCTGAACCCGCAGCTTCAGAACTACTGGATGACCATCCATCCGCCCACGCTCTACCTCGGGTTCACGGCCTTCACCATTCCCTTCGCGTTCGGAATGGCCGCGCTCCTCAACGGTCGGCTCGACTCGCGTTGGATCGAGCTCACCCGGAGATGGACCCTGCTGTCGTGGTTCTTCCTGTCGGTGGGGATCATCTTCGGCATGCGCTGGGCCTACGAGGAGCTGGGTTGGGGAGGGTACTGGTTCTGGGATCCGGTGGAGAACGCATCGCTGCTTCCGTGGCTCACGGCGACGGCCTTCCTCCACTCCATCCAGATCCAGGAGAAGAGGGGTATGCTGAAGGTGTGGAACATGTCGCTGGTCCTCCTCACCTTCCTCCTCACGATCTTCGCCACGTTCCTCACGCGCTCGGGATTGATCGAGTCGGTGCACTCCTTCGCCCAGGAGCTGAAGATCGCGTACATCTTCCTCACCTTCATGGGATCCGTCCTGGCGGCGTCGGTGGTGCTCATCCTCTACCGACTTCCCAACCTTCAGAGTGAGAACCGCATCGAGTCCTTCCTGTCCCGGGAGTCGGCCTTCCTCTTCAACAACCTGATCTTCCTGGGAGCCGCCTTCGCCGTCATGTGGGGCACGCTCTTCCCCCTCATCTCCGAGGGTGTGACAGGACAACAGGTCAGCGTCGGTCCGCCGTTCTTCCAGAAGGTGAACTTCCCCATCGGCCTGGTTCTCCTCGCCCTCACCGGCATCGGGCCCGTGATCGCCTGGCGGCGGGCCACCCGGAGGAACCTGCAGCGCAACTTCGTCGCCCCGATCCTCGCGGGTCTGCTGGTGTCCGCAGTCCTGTGGTCGGTGGGGGCACGACACCCGCTGGCGCTCACCACGTGGGGCTTGGGGTCCTTCGTGCTGTACATCATCGTGGTCGAGTTCTGGAAGGGCACCCGGGCGCGCGCCCGCATCGAGGGAGAGGGCCACCTCAGGGCCCTCTATCACCTGGTCTCCCGAAACCGGAGGCGGTGGGGCGGCTACATCGTTCATGTCGGGACGGTGGTCGTCTTCATGGGGTTCGCCGGGGCCGCCTACAACGTGGACGTGCGCCAGCACTTGATGCCGGGTGACGTCGTGGAGGTTTCGTCTCCCTTCGGCCACAGCTATACCCTCACGTACGAGGGACTCTCGGTTTCTGTGGGGCGAGGGCAGCGCAACCTGAACTGGCAGGCCATCGCCCTGGTATCGGTCGAGAAGGATGGGCGGGCTCTGGGGAACCTCACGACCGAAAAGCGTCAGTACTTCACGAGCGAGCAGCCCATGACGGAGGTCGGAATCCGCTCGACCCCCGTGGAAGACCTCTATCTCATCCTTTCGGCCGTCGATGACCTGGGAGGGGCGCTGAACGCCGACTCGTCTGCCCAGGGTGTGGATCTCCAGGTGCTGATCAAGCCGTTGGTCGGATGGATCTGGTACGGCGGACTGATCCTGGCCCTGGGAGCCCTCGTCGGACTCTGGCCCAGCGTCGAGCGCCGACCGGTCGAGGAGGAATCCGCCCCCAGAGACGAACCGGTCCCGGTGGAGGCGTAGGATGGGGCTCTTCGTCGGAGCCGCCCTCGTTGCGGCGGCCGTGATCCTCTTCATCCTGCAGCCGGTGGCCAAAGGCCTGCACGCCTCCCTGGATCGCGAGGAGGACGAGCTCACCGAGACCGAAGCACGGAAGCGAGTGGCTCTCCTGGCCCTCAGGGACGTGGAGTATGATTTCCTGGCCGGAAAGCTCGACGAAACCGACTATAGGTCCCTGAAGGGGGAGCTCACCGCCGAAGCGCTGGCGGCACTGGAAGCCGACGAGAAGGCGAGGGAGGGTGCGACCACCGTGGCAGACCTCGAAGCGGAGATCGCCCAGGTGCGGAGCGAGCTCCGTGAGAGCATCACCTGTTCCGACTGTGGATTCGCGAACGAGCCGGCGAGTCGGTTCTGCGCCTCCTGCGGCCATGCCCTCCAGGCGGTTCCCGCTGGCTGACGACGTCCTCCTGGTGGAAGCTCCGACTGTTCCGGTCCCTGGAACCTCGGCCCGGACAGGCCCCGTTCTGATGGCTCGGGGCCTGGTCCGGGAGTTCGGTGTCGTGGTGGCTGTGGACGGCATCGATCTTGAGCTCGAGGCCGGCGATTTTCTCACCGTGTTCGGGCCCAATGGGGCGGGAAAGACCACGCTCCTGAGCTTGCTGGGGGGACGGCTTCGGCCCAGCCGGGGAGAGGTCGTGGTGGCGGGCGAGCGCCTTCACTTCGGGGAGACCACCTGGCGGACAAGGATCGGGATCCTGTCCCACCAGAGCTTCATGTATGCCCATCTGACCCTGGAGGAGAACCTCCGGTTCTTCGGCCGGCTCTTCGGGCTCAGGGATCTGAACGACCGGATCCCGAGGCGTCTGGAGCAGGTCGGCCTCGGGGAACGGGCGGATTTCCTGGTGCGGCAGCTGTCCCATGGCATGAGGCAGCGGGCAGCCCTTGCCCGTGCTCTGCTGCACGACCCTGACGTGGTGCTCCTCGACGAGCCGTATACCGGTCTCGACCCCCATGCGGCGTCGGTGCTGAGAGATGTGCTGTCGTCGCTGAGAGACGGGCGGCGGACCGTCGTCATGGTGACGCACAACCTCACCCAGGGTCTGGAGCTCGCGAACCGGGTCGCCATCCAGGTTCGTGGCCGGCTGGCATGGGAGGGTCGCGATGACGAGGTGGATCGGGAGGACTTCGAGCACCTCTACCACCAGGTGGTCGAGGACGGGCGCGGATGACGTACCTGTCCCAGATCTACGCCCTGGTGTGGAAGGACCTGCTGCTGGAGCTGCGTACGCGGGAGCGGATCGCAGCCATGGGGGCCTTCGCCGTCCTGGCGGGCGTGCTGTTCAACTTCTCCATCGACGCCACGGTGGTCCGTCCCCAGGATATCGCGGCTGGCCTGATCTGGATGACCATCGTGTTCGGGGGTCTTCTGGGGATCGGGCGCACGTTCTACCTGGAGGCCCAGGACGGGGCGTTCCAGGGAGTGCTCACCAGCCCGGCGCCCAAGGATGCCATCTTCCTGGGAAAGATGCTGGCGAACTTCATTCTCCTCTACGTCGTCGCCCTTCTCGTGGTGGCCGTGTTCACCCTCTTCTTCGGCCTGGAGCTGGGGACGAGCCCCGGGGTGCTGGCTCTGGCGTTGGCCCTCGGCGCTCTCGGCTTCGTCGCCCTGGGCACGCTGTTCGCCGCCGTATCGTCAGGGACACACATGGGGGAGACGCTACTCCCCATCCTCGTCTTCCCGTTGCTGGTCCCGATGGTGATCTACGGCGTATCGGCCACCGGGAGGCTTCTGGCCGACCGGCCTCTCGACGAGGTGGAAGGTAACGTGCGCATGTTGGCAGCCTTCGCCGTTCTGGCCGTCGGAGCTGGAGCGGTGCTGTTTCGGTTTGTCGTGGAGGAGTGATGCCGTCCAAGAGTATTCGCACGGCCGGGCTGACCCTTACCGCCCTGGGTGCCCTGGGCGTCCTGGGGTTGCACTGGATGGTGTTCTTCTGGGTCCCCACCGAGGCGAGCATGGGGATCATCCAACGGATCTTCTACATCCACGTGCCCTCTGCCTGGGTGGCCTTCTTCGCATTCGGTATCGTGGCAATCTGCGGAGCCATGTACCTCTGGCTTGGCGACGAACGGCTCGACCAGGCCGCCGTGTCCGCGGCGGAGGGTGGCATGGTCTTCACCACGGTCGTGCTGCTCACAGGTCCCCTGTGGGGGAGGATCGCGTGGGGCACCTTCTGGACCTGGGAGCCCCGTCTCACCCTCACGCTTCTTCTGTGGTTCATCTATCTGGGGTATTTCCTGGTCAGGGCCTCGACGGAGAATCCGGAACGAGGGAAGCGGTTCGCCGCGGTGGTGGGGCTGGTCGGCGCGGCAGACATTCCCCTCATCCATCTCAGCGTAGTATGGTTCCGCTCCCTGCATCCCACCCCGGTGGTGATGAAGCCGGAAGGCCCGACCCTGCACCCCGACATGCTGGCGACGCTGATGGTCGGGCTTGCGTCGTTCACGGCACTGTTCCTGGGTGTATTCCTTCTCCGCTACTGCCTGGAAGCCATGTCTCACGTCGTCGCGGTGCGCGAGCGCCGGGGCTCGGACTCGAACCCTCGACCTGCCGAGGTATCATGAAACGTCTCACGCGCATGCACGGATGGGGGCTCAGCCTGGTCTGCGCCCTGGCCCTGGCGGCTCCCGCCGTTGCCCAGGAGGCGGCCCTCCCCGGTTCCGACGCGGCGGGGCAGAGTCTGAGACCTTACGCGTTCGTCTTCGTCGCCTATGCGATCCTCTGGGTGTTCGTGTTCGGTTGGCTCGTGGCGGTGGCCCGACGCCTGGCCCGCCTGGAGCGACGTCTGAACGCCTGAGGAGTCGCGCCATGCGGACGGCGCCCGGCAGGGCGGCGCGCGCCCTGTCCCTCTTCTTGTTGCTGCCGCCCAGCGCCATGGCGCAGACGGAGACGACCACCATGCCGTCTACCCTGCGCTATGGCTCGGGCCTCCTCGACATCCCGGTGGCCGGCGTTCTTCCCCACCTGGCCGTCATCGGCACGTACTCGGGGTTCTTCGTGGATCTCGACCGGAGGGAGCAGGTGGCTTCCTCCGGAGCCACGTCAGGCTACGGGGCCGGCCTGGCGGAGTACTACGCCGACGCATCGTTCGCTCTGGGCCTCTTCGACCGGATGGAGGTGGGCACCACCCTCCAGGCCCTGAACGTGGGTTCGGATGGCGGCAACATGTGGGGGATGTTCGGCCGATTGCAGGTCGTGCGCGCCCCCCGGGAAGGGTTGGGCCTGGCAGTGGGCGCCCGATACGTGACGGCGCCGGACTTCGGGGACGGCATCTCCCGCCAGCCGGGTCGTCTCGGCATTCCGGACGAGCGGCTTCGCTCGACCTATGAGGGCTCCGCAGGGGATGTCGCGACCAAGCTCTCCCTGGGGTGGCCTGCTGCCGAGGCACGACCTCACCTTCAGCCTGGGATACGGATCCGGGATGTTCCAGAGCGGAGGGCATCTTCCGTTCTACAGCGGGGCCGACTCGGACGGATGGTTCTTCGGTTCCTCGCTTCACGTGGGACTGACGAACGACGCTGCGCTGTCGTTCCTCGGGGAGTACAACGGCTTCGACGTGAATCTGGGAGCGCAGGTGGACGTTGGGGGCCTACGGATCGGCGCACACGTGCTGGGTGTGAACCAAACCGAGCCCCTCGGAGGATACTCCAGCGAATACCGACGGCCCAAGCTCGGCGTCCTCGTCTCCCTGGCGGCGTGCCCGTCGGGCGGGACCGTCCTCTGCAAGCCCACTGTGGCCCAGCGGCAGCTCCCTCGGGTGGTCCAGCTTCCCGCACCGCCGCCGGATACCGTCGTCGTGGCGCGGGAGGTCCCGCCTCCCCTGCCGACCGGCACTCCCGCCCTGGTGTGTCTTTCCACGGGGGACGAGATCGGGGTCCGGGTAACCGCCGAGGGCGACACGTTGGTGGGTCCGGGGCGGGTGCCCCTCGACCAGCTCCGGCCGGGGATGGGCTTCGCTGGAGCCTACGCCGCCGACACCGAGTGGTATGGGACCGACGCCACCGTCGCGTTCGACGCACGACGGTACGAGCCCTGGGAGGGTCTCCGCCGCCTTCGGTGTGGCGCTATCGAACGCGTCGGGGAGTACCGTGGCGTACCCCTGTTCGCGCCACGCGGAGCGGAGATGCCCACCCGGGTTCTCTACGTACCGGTACGTCCGGGGTTGTGGCAGGGGTACCGGGCTGAGGCTCCCGGCGGATAGGGCGGGAGGACCGCCCCGACCCTCAGGTGTCGACGTGCCGCGCGAGGAGCCGGTTGGATGCGTCGAGGAGGGCCAGGGCCGCCGTTCGGGGAAGCTCGGCTTCCTTTTCGCATGCCGCCGATCCGAGAAGGCGGTGATTGGCGGGTCCGACCGTGGCGTTGACCCGCATGATGACGACCCAGCCGTCGAACGCCCGCACCGATTTCACGCCGGCGATCTCGAACTGGATTCCCTCTCCTGCAGCCAGGAGGGCGGCGCGCACCGTGGCCCCGGCCGCGGCCTGGATTCGACCCTGGTGCGTGTCCAAGCGCTGGGCGGTCCCTTCCACGACCCGACCGTCCCATTCAAGGCTGACGGCGACCTTGCAGTGGCCGCTCGGGGTCACCTCGACGGTGATGGCCTCGAAGCGGAGGCGTTGACGTTGATCGGACATTCCATGACTCCAAGGTGATGCCCCAACTTCGGTGCATCCGGGGCGCTTGGGCAAGCGGTGCCGGCGGTGAATCGTCCCGTCCGGCTCGGTCAGGCATTCCGGAGACCCGTCTGCTCTCCTAGGTTGTCCCACGCAGACCACGGGCCCGGGCCGGGACTTTCGCTTTATCTTCGGGTTGCTTACCTTGAAGCCCGCTCCCCTTTTGCGGAGCCCGGACCCCAACCAGAGGTAGAAATGGCGACGGCGGAAGTCAGCGAGAAGAAGCAGAAGGCGCTCAGCACAGCCATTTCCCAGATCGAACGGTCCTACGGGCAGGGCGCCATCATGCGAATGGGGACCGAGGGCGCCAAGGTTCAGATCCAGGGGATCTCCACGGGCTCTCTGAATCTGGATGCAGCCATCGGGATCGGGGGAATGCCACGGGGCCGGATCAGCGAGGTCTATGGTCCGGAATCGTCCGGAAAGACGACCCTCTGCCTGCACGTGATCGCCAACGCCCAGCGCGCCGGGGGGATCGCCGCGTTCATCGACGCCGAGCATGCCCTGGACGTCCAGTATGCGCGAAAGCTGGGTGTAGATGTGGACAATCTCCTGGTGTCCCAGCCCGATACCGGAGAGCAGGCGCTCGAGATCGCCGAGGTCCTCATCCGGAGCAGCGCCGTGGACGTGGTGGTGATCGACTCGGTGGCCGCTCTGGTGCCCAGAGCCGAGATCGAGGGAGAGATGGGGGACACGCACGTGGGTCTCCAGGCGCGCCTGATGAGCCAGGCCTTGCGCAAGCTCACCGGTGCCGTGAACCGATCGCACACGGCAGTGATCTTCACGAACCAGATCCGCGAAAAGGTCGGGGTCATGTTCGGCAACCCCGAAACCACCTCGGGGGGACGGGCGCTGAAGTTCTACGCCTCGATTCGACTGGATATCCGGCGGATCGGGGCCATCAAGGACGGGCAGGACATCATCGGGAACCGCACCCGTGTCAAGGTGGTGAAGAACAAGTGCGCTCCGCCGTTCCGGCAGGCGGAGTTCGACATCCTGTACAACGAAGGGATCAGCCACACGAGCCTCCTGGTGGACCTCGGAGTGGAGCACGAGATCGTCGAGAAGTCGGGGTCGTGGTTCTCCTACGGAGATCTTCGTCTTGGGCAGGGGAAGGAAAACGCTCGACAGTTCCTCGTGGACAACCCCGACATCGCGCAGGAGGTCGAGTCGAGACTCCGTGTGGCCCTGGGAATGGACGGAGACGGAGAGGAGGCCGAGGGGGGAGGGGCGGAGGTGACGGACTGAGCTCCGTCCCCGTCTGCTCCGCCGTCGAGGGGTTCCGGGCCCGGGCTCGGAACCCCTCCCTCGTTCCAGCCCCGGATCGCATTGAGCCCCCTCGGAGGGGTCGGTTAACTTTGCTGTTCTGGTGGACTGCATCCCATGTTCCGACCACATTCCTAACGGCGATGCATCCAGCCCAACCAACCCCAACGAGAAGCCGTTTCCCGGAGAAACGGCGCTTCCACCCAGCGGGCGAATATGAAGGCCGGCGAGATCCGACAGAAGTTCCTCGAATTCTTCCAGGAGCGTGGCCACGCTGTCCGCCCCAGCTCCTCCCTGGTGCCGGCGGACGACCCGACGCTGTTGTTCACCAATGCGGGCATGGTTCAGTTCAAGCAGGTCTTTCTGGGCCAGGAGGACGTCCCCTACCGCAGGGCTGCCACATCGCAGAAGTGTGTACGTGCCGGAGGCAAGCACAACGATCTGGAGGAGGTGGGAAGGACCGCCAGGCATCACACGTTCTTCGAGATGTTGGGCAACTTCTCCTTCGGTGACTACTTCAAGAAGGATGCCATCCGGTACGCCTGGGAGCTCATGACGGACGTGTTCGGGATGGATCCGGCACGCCTGTACGCGACGGTGCATCATTCCGACGACGAGGCGGCGGGGCTGTGGGAATCGGAAGTGGGCCTCCCCCCGGACCGGATCTTCCGACTGGGGGACAAGGACAACTTCTGGCAGATGGCCGATACGGGACCCTGTGGCCCGTGCTCGGAGCTCCTCTACGAGGGCCGCCCGGAGGTGCCGGAGCAACAGACCACGGAGGAGTTCGTGGCAGCCGGGGACCGCGGAGATATCATAGAGCTGTG
>JARRLD010000224.1:0-7017 GCA_037387345.1 Gemmatimonadota bacterium | reverse complement strand
TGAGCGGCACCCTCACCGACGGTGGCGCGGGGGAGCCCGTCCCGATCGAGGTCTCCTTCGACATCAACCTGGCCTGCGCGGGCTAGGGTGCTGACCGGCACGCGGTCGGCCAAGGCCTCCCGGGCTACATCGCCAGCTTCTCCAGGGTCTGGGTGAGGAGGTCGTAGAAGCGGCCCACGGACGCCACCTGCACACGCTCGTTGGGGGAGTGGGGGAACTCGATCTGGGGGCCGATGGAGATCATGTCCATGCCCGGCACCATCTCACCGATGAGCCCGCACTCGAGGCCCGCGTGAATGGCTCCCACCCGAGGCTCGAAGCCCAGCACCGTGGTGTGCACGGCCTTCACGACGCCCAGCAGTGGCGAGCTCAGGTCGGGCTTCCACCCGGGGTAGCCCGCATGATGGACCACGGCGCCGCCCGCCAACGTCGCCACCGCCTCGATCTTGTGCCGGATCCAGTCTAGGCCCGAGGCAACGGACGATCGGGAGCTCATGAGCACCTTCAGCTCTCCGCCGTCGCTCTTCACGGCGGCCAGGTTCGTGCTGGTCTCCACGAGTCCCGGGATGTCGTTGCTCATGGCCACGATGCCGTGGGGGAGGGCCATCAGAAGGCGTAGCACCCGAGCGCCGGTGTCGGCGCTCCACACCGCATCCGGCAGGGCGGCTTCGGCCACGCTCATCGCCATGTCAGGCTCGGGCACGGAGAACTCGGCCTTCACGCGCTGGAGCTCGGCTTCCAGGCGCCCGAAGACATCCGAGGTATCGTCGTCGGGGATCACCACGGTGGCCCAGGCCTCCCGTGGGATGGCGTTGTGCTTGTTGCCGCCCTGGATGTCCGCGAGGAATCCGGGCAGGGCCGCGGCATTCAGCATCCGCGCCAGGAGCTGGACGGCATTGCCTCGCTGCATGTGGATGTCTATGCCCGAATGGCCTCCGTTGAGCCCGAGCAGCTTCACCGTGTGTGCCGTCGCGCCCGCGGGGACCGGCGCGGCGTCCAGGGCGAGCGTCACGTCGGTGTCGGCGCCGCCGGCGCACCCGACCGTGAGCGCGCCCTCTTCCTCGGAGTCCAGGTTGATGAGCCGCTTCGCCGACAAGAGGGACGCGTCGAGGCCCATGGCGCCGGTGAGTCCGGTCTCTTCATCGATGGTGAAGAGGAGCTCGAGGGGACCGTGTACCAGATCGGTGGCTTCCATGATGGCCAGCATGGCCGCGACACCGATGCCATTGTCCGAGCCCAGCGTGGTGCCGTCCGCGGTCAGGTACTCCCCACTCATCACGGGCTTGATGGCGTCCGTGGCGAAGTCGAAGTCCACGTCGGAGTTCTTCTCGTTCACCATGTCCAGGTGCGCCTGCAGGATGGTGGCAGGCGCGTCCTCCCTGCCCGCGGACCCGGGCTTCCTCACCACCACATTACCCGTGGCGTCGACGCGGTGCTCCAGGCCATTGCGCTCGGCGACGCCGATCACGAAGGCCCGGATCTCGTCCTCTTCCTTGGATCCCCGGGGGATGGTCAGGATCGCGTCGAAGTGGCTCCACAGGGGCTTCGGCTCGAGGTCGGATACGAAAGTCATGGCTGGGTTACCGGTTGGAGAATGACTGGGTCGGATCAGCAGCGGTGGGCGGTCGTGTCACGCCCCGAGCTCCAGGCGTAGAGGATCTCCGGAGATCACCCGTCAGTTGGGGTCGGAGCCCTCCAGACCCTGGATCCTTCGGCCGTGATCCAGGACGACGGTTCCGAAGTCGACCTCGAACCGATCGAAGCGGGTCTCGATGCCACCGAAACGCGCACGCGTCTCGACCTCGAAGCGCTCCAAGCGGGTCTCGATGCCGTCGAAGCGCGCACGCGTCTCGACCTCGGAGCGGTCCAGGCGGCCCTCGAGTGCCTCGACACGGCTCTCCACGCGATCCAGACGGGCGTTGATGACCGCCTGTCCGTCGGCCAGGGCCCGGATATCGCCGCGCATAGCTTCGTGGCCTACCTCCAGGACGGAGAGTCGGTGCTCCATGGCGTCGAGGCGCCGTTCGATGGCGTCGAAACGCCGTTCGATGGCGTCGAAACGCTGTTCGATGGCTTCGAACTTCCTGCCGAGGAATTCGATGAGCTCGGTATAGGGGTCGGAGGTCATGGAGAGGGGACGGAGGAGTCAGGGGTGCAAATCTAGGAGACGCTGCGGGTCATGACCATGTCTGGTCGGGACGACGACAAGATGGCCCGTCGAGTCGCGTGGTTTTCATTCGACTTTGCGCGGCGGGCGGCGGTCTGCGGGCGGCGGGATGGCGTGGTGCGAATCGATCCGTGGTTGCTCGCCCGAGGTCCTGCGGGCATCCTGAGCGCCCGCCCCGTGAGGAGTCCGGGCCTGCCCATCGCCACCACGCGGAGTCTTCCCATGAACCGTTCGGCCGCAGCCACCACCCTGATCACGACGCTCAGTTCCAGATGGAGTCGGGCGCGCCCGTCGCGCGGGGCCACACGGGCGAGGTGGAGCTCACCAACGTCGTGTGGGACAACGGCGTCGAGATCCCTGCGAACATGCCAGCCGATTCACCGGTCCGGGTCCCGAGCCGGCTCGCGGGAACGGGCACGCTGACGATCGAATCGCACACGGGCAGGGGAATGGGGGGCCGCATGTCCGGAACCGTGACCGGGACCCTCACCGACGGCGGCACGGGGGAGCCCGTCTCGATCGAGGTCTCCTTCGACATCAACCTGGCCTGCGCAGGCTAGGCGTTCCTGGGTCGCGTGGCAGCGTAGCCCGCCGAAGGGCACGGCGCTCGCGCCGGATGCGTGTCTCGGCGAACAGATCCAAACCTCCGCCGTCCCTCCGTCCTTGCCCGGCACCCGGCCGGTCTGCTACCTGTTCCACCTACGCTGCTCGACCCGGTGGCCCCGCGGCGTTCGCGCTCCGGTGCCTGCCGGACAGGAGGAGAGACATGGAGACGAAGAGGCGCGAAAGGTCCCACGCGGACTCCGAGAGGACGGGGAGGCCGGCATCGGCCCCACCCATTGGGCCGACGGAGCCAACCGCGACGCAGCCGGGCCTCGCCACCGAGTGTCGCGACTTCGTCCAGAGCGCTCTGGCGGACTTCCCTCACCGCATCCGGGTCACCGACTGGCACGGCGTCCGATGGGAGGCCGGGCGCGGAGAGCCGCACTGGAGCGGCCGCGCCCTCGACATCCGCTTTCACTCGGAGGAGCCGGCACGACACCTCCTTCGACTCGACGGGATGCGCTTCCTGGAGGCCTTCCTGGAGGAGCGCGTCGACCTGCAGGGAAACCTCTACGTCCTCGCCTCGCTGCGCAGGGACGCACGGCTGAACCTCAAGCTCCGGACCCTCGTCGGGAGGGTCCTCCGGGTGCTGGCCTTCCAGAACGCGCGGCGGGCCCGCGTGAGCGTGAAGAGCCACTACGATATCCCGCAGGAGGCGCTCAACGTCTACCTGGACCGTGTCTACATGTCCTATTCGTGCGGGATGTTCGAGGACCCGGACGACCTGGATGTGCAGGAGCTGCGCCGGCCCGGAATCGGCGAGGCCGACGACTTCGATTCCCTCGAGAAGGCGCAGTGGCGGAAGTTCAGGGACGCCGTGGACTACGTCCGACCGGCACCCGACGAGTCCGTGTTGGACGTGGGCTGTGGCTATGGCGGACAGCTCCTGGTTGCGCTGGAGAGCCACCCGGTGGGGAAGATCGTGGGCTGGACGCATTCGGCGAACCAGGCGAGGGAGGGCCGACGCCTCCTGGAGCGCTTCCCCGAGGAGCGATGGGAGCTGAACGAGGGTGACTACCGCGAGGACCGCCGGGTGTACGACCACGTCACCTCCACGGGCATGATCAGCCACGTGGGGCCGCGTGGCCTGGTTCCCTACGTCCGCGAGGTTCGCCGTCGGATCCGCAGCGGAGGCCGTTACCTGCACCACGCGCTCATGACCCGCTACACCAGGCTGCCGATCGACATGAACGTCGGTATCGCGTTCAACAAGCGCTACGTGTGGCCCGGCTTCCACTGGTTCACGGTCGGGGAGCACGTGCGTGCGCTCGAGAAGAACGGATTCCAGGTGGAGCAGGTCCTGAGCCTCACGCGCCACTACGCCAAGACGACCGCGGCGTGGTACGAGCGCATGATGGAGCAGCGCGAGACCATGCGTGAGTTCCTGGACGAGGCGACGCTACGCGCGTGGCAGATCTTCCTGGCCGGGATCACGGGGAGCTTCCTGAACCGCGACGTCCACGTCTACCGGCTCTACTGCGTCGCGACCTGAGGGTGCCCGATGGGGTCCACGCCGATTCCTCATTCCTCCCGGAGCACCATGGCCGGGTCTGCCGACGCGGCCCGGCGGGCAGGTAGATCCGAAGCCGCCGCCGCGGCCGCCAGGAAGACGACGGCCACGCCCAGGTACAGGACGGGGTCCCTGGGCGGGACGCCCTCGTAGAGCAGCGCCTCCACGAACCTCGAGAGCAGCATCGCCCCCGCCCCGCCCAGAAGCAGGCCCGCGACGGCGGGGCCCAGAGCCGACGCCCGTGCCTCGGCCCGGACGCGGTCCGAACGGGCCCCCAGGGCCATGCGGATGCCGATCTCCCTGCGGCGCTGAGCCACCGCGTACGAGACGACGCCGAAGATTCCCACCAGGGATAGGAGTAGCCCGGTGGCCGCGAAGGTCAGCAGGATGCCGGCCACGAAGCGGCGTTCGGCCGTCGAGTCCGCGAACTCGTCCTCCAGGGTCGTGAACTCCAGCGGGATCCGGGCCTCGAGGGCGCTCACCCGCTCCCTCGCTGGTGCGATGAGGTCGCCGGGGTCTCCCGTGGTGCGAACCAGATATCGCAGCGTGTTCACCTGCTGGGTGTACCGCCACCACGGCACGAACATCTCCATCTGCTCCTCGGCGGCGAAGCGCCAATCCCGGGCCTGGCGGACCACGCCCACCACCTCGAGGGTCTCCATGCGCGGATCGAAGTTGCTCACCACCCGCTTGCCCAGGGCGTCGTCCTCGCCCCAGAGGCCCCGGGCGAAGGCCTCATTGACCACGGCGACGCCCTGGTCGCCCGGCTTGAAGAGACGTCCCTTCACCAGCGAGACCCCCAGCGCCGGGAAGTACCCGGCGTCCACGAGGCGCCACCCGGCGTAGCCTCCGATGTCGCCCCCGGTGTCGGCGTCCCGGGCGGGAGCGGTCCAGTTGCCCGCATCCAGGGGGCCGAGGTTGCCGATCCCCACATCCGTGACCCCTGGCAGCTCCGCCAATTCCTCCTCGACCCGCCGGACGTAAGCCACCGCCGCCTCTTCGGAGGTGAACACCCCACTGGGGGGTGTGAGGGTCATCTGGAGCACACCCTTCGGCTCCCACCCCGCGTCCAGGGTGACGATGGTGAGGAGGCTCCGGACCAGAAGCCCGGCGCCCACCAGAAGCACCAGGGCCAGGGCTACCTCCCCGGCGATGAGCACGTCCCAGGCGCGCGCCCGGCGAGTGGTGCGACCCCGACCTCCGGCACGGAGGCCGTCGGCCGTTCCGGTCCGGGTCAGGTGCAGCGCCGGCCAGAGGCCGAAGACAAGGGTCGTGCCGAGCGCCGTGGCCGCGGCGAAGGCCAGGGCCCTGGCGTCCACCGACACCGTCTCCAACCGCGGGAGTACCCCGGGAGCCAGCACGACCGCGGCCCGCACGGCGATCCACGCCAGGGCAGCGCCCAGGGCTCCGGCCAGTACCGCCAACAGGCCGTTCTCCGTGAGGAGCAGTCGGACCAGACGCGCCCTCCGCCCACCCAGGGACGCCCGCACCGCCAGCTCTCGCCGGCGTCCCGAGCCGCGGGCGAGCAGGGTACCGGCGACGTTGGCGCAGGCCACGGCCAGGACCAGTCCCGACGCGACCAGGAGGAGGATCAGAGGCCGGCGCTGATTTCCCAGGAGGACGTCGCGGAGTGAGCGGACCTGGGCCGTCTCCGCGGAGGTGTCGCCCCCGTATTCTTCGGCCATGGCGGCGGTGACCGCGTCCAGCTCCTGGTCCGCCACGGCCACCGAGACCCCTCGCTTCATTCTGCCCACGACGCGGTAGGCGTGGGCGCTCCGCACCGTTCCCGGCCACCGCTCGGCGGAGATGTACACGTCGGCGTCGTAGAGCAACCGGAAGCCCCGGGGGAGCACCCCCACCACCCGGAAGCGGCTGCCGAAGGCGTTGAAGCCCAGGCGGTCCAGATCCGGGTCGGCGCCCAAGCGGGTCTGCCAGAACCGGTGGCTCACCAGGGCCACGTCGGGCCCACCGGGAACGTGTTCCTCCCCGGCCAGGTCCCGGCCCAGGAACGGCGTAACGCCGGCCGTGGCCATGAAGTCCCGGCTCACCTGGAGGAAGGGGACACGGACCGGATCGCCGGCATCGAGTACCGGGAGCATGCCCATGGTCTGGACCGCCACCATGCCGTCGAAGCTCGCGGCCCGATCGCGCCAGTCCAGAAAGTTGGGGAAGGACGGGAAGAAGCGTCGCCCCTGGCCCAGCTCGCGGATCTCCACGAGGCGGTCCGCGCCGGTGTAGGGGAGAGGACGAAGAAGGACGCCATCGACCAGGCTGAAGACGGCGGTAGCGGCGCCGATACCCAGTGCCAGTGTGACGACGGCCGTCACCGTGAAGCCGGGGCTGCGGGCGAGGCTCCTGGCCCCGTAGCGCGAGTCCTGGATCAAATCCTCCAGAACGCGCGTGCCCCGCTCGTCCCGGGTCCGCTCCTTCATCCGGTCCTCGCCGCCGAACCGGCGGCGTGCCTCCCGCCGCGCCTGGGGCTGGGTCATCCCCTCACCGACGAGCTTCCGCTCCTCCATCTCCAGGTGGAAGCGGACCTCCTCGTCCAGATCCCGCTCTTCCTCCGAGCGGTTGAACAACGCCCGCACGCGCTCCCCCACCCCATGCATCCACGACATGTCCCGCCCCCTGCTCCGTCCGACTTCTGTTGGTCATCTACAGAAACACCGTTCCTGTAGACGGACAAGAGGACAAAAGGGTTTCATCCCTCAGCGGCTCCACCCGGGGGAGTGCAGCG
>JARRLD010000223.1:0-12744 GCA_037387345.1 Gemmatimonadota bacterium | reverse complement strand
CTCGACCTGGCGACCTCTGGGCCCATCCCACTTCGAAGCGAGCGAATGGCGACCTTCCTGGTCGAAGGCGGTAAACAGCTGTCTGGCCGGATTCGGCCTGCGGGAAACAAGAACGCCGCGCTGCCCTGTCTGGCCGCTTCTGTCCTGGCCTCTGAGCCGGTCACGTTGGAGAACGTGCCCCGCATCCACGACGTGCAGACCTTCCTCGAGATCGTCGAGTCTCTGGGAGCGGGCATTGAGTGGACCGGGCCCAACCAGGTTTCGGTGGATCCGCGGAACCTCGAAGTCGATGCGATCGATCGGGACATGGCCGAGCGGATCCGCGCTTCACTGCTTCTTGCAGGCCCGCTCCTCGCCCGCTTCGGACACGTCCAGCTCCCGCCTCCCGGTGGTGACGTCATCGGTCGGCGGCGTATGGATACGCATTTCCTCGCCTTCGAAGCGCTGGGGGCAGAGGTCCGCCTGAACGGCGGCTTGACCGTCCGAGCCCGAGCCCTGCGAGGCGCGGACATGTTCCTGGACGAGCCATCCGTCACGGGCACGGAGAACGCGGTCATGGCGGCCGTCCGGGCGGAGGGCGTCACGCGGATCCGGAATGCGGCAGCCGAGCCCCATGTTCAGGACCTATGCCACCTTCTCGTCGCCATGGGGGCCCGGATCCGGGGCATCGGCGGCCATGAGCTGGAGATCGAGGGTGTGTCCGAGCTGTCCGGTGCACGCTACCGTATCGGCTCCGACCACATCGAGACCGGGTCCTTCATCGGAATGGCGGTGGTGACGGGGAGCGATGTCGTGGTGGAAGACGCGCCCATGGACCATCTGGACTCGACGCTCCTCGGATTCCGGCGCCTGGGAGTCGAGTGCTCGGTCGACGGCACGGACCTGCACGTCAGGGGGTCCGGCGATCATGTCATCCGCCAGGACGCCTTCGGGCATGTCCCCAAGATCGACGACGGACCGTGGCCCGCGTTTCCAGCGGACCTCACGTCCATCGCTCTGGTCACCGCCACCCAGTGCACGGGGACGATCCTCATTCACGAGAAGATGTTCGAGTCTCGGATGTATTTCACCGACAAGCTCGTGGCCCTCGGTGCCTCCATCATCTTGTGCGACCCCCACCGGGCGGTGGTGGTCGGACCCAGCCGCCTCACCGGTGGAGTCGTGGAGAGCCCGGACATTCGTGCGGGCATGGCCCTTCTGATCGCGGCCCTGGGGGCAGATGGGGTGAGCAGGATCAAGAATATCGGTCAGATTGAGCGGGGGTACGAGCGCATCGACGATCGGCTACGGGCTCTGGGGGCCAGCATCGAGCGATTGGACTGAAATGCCCTGAACCTTCTCCCGCGACGGGTCGTAGGGGGAAGGACGGGGGCGGAGGTCCCCTCTGGGCGATCACGAACGAAAGGAACGTCATGACGGAAGAGAAGAAGAGTGCCAGGGCGAAGGTCTCCGACGGGATCAAGCAGGGCATCGGCGTGCTGTCCGCGTTCAAAGACGCCCTGGAGGAGACCATCAACGAGGCGAAAGAGCGTGGCGACCTCTCGGCGGAGCGGGCCAAAGAGGTCATGAAGGACGCGCTGCACAAGGCCCAGGAGGCCGCAGAAGGGGCCAAGGACCGGCTGGACTTCGCGACCCAGAAGGAGCTCGACGCCCTCGGGGATGTGGTGGACGGGATTCGCAAGCGTGTCAGCGCCCTGGAAGAGCGTCTGGGCGGGTCAGCCGAACCTGCGCCGGCGGCGGGTCAGGCGCAGGGCGAGGAGGCCGAGGAACCCGCCGACGAATAGGGTCGGCCGAGCGCCCCCCGCCGGACCCGGTGGGTGCTCCCTTGAGACTGGAACGGCCCGTCAGTATATTTTCTGACCGGCAGAGCCGCCCCTGCGGGCGGCTCCTTGCGAAGTGGGGGAGCTGGTAGCCCCCGCTTTTTTGTTCTTTATGGTCGATGTTTGGAGGTCGGATGAAGTCGATTCCCGAGATCGAACGGGAGCTCGAAGGGCGAGTCCACGCCCTGGGTTTCGAGCTCGTGGACGTTCGCTGGGGAGGAAGCTCCCGCCGGCCCAGCTTGCGGGTGCGCATCGACCTGAAGGACTCGCGCCCTGGAGAGGGAGTCACGGTGGGCGACTGTGCTGCGGTGAGCCGCTCCCTGGAGCCCTGGCTGGACGGTCGCGAGGATCTGCCAGAACGGTATGTCCTCGAGGTATCCTCGCCCGGCGTGGATCGGCCCCTGGTCAAGGACGGCGACTATGAGCGGTTCCGGGGGGAGCGGGTGGCCGTGAAGGGTCACGACGTGCTCGCCGGGAGGGCCCGGCGGTTGGAGGGCGAGCTCCTGGGCCTGGAGGAGGACGAGGGGGATGCCGCCGTGAGGCTGCGGCTTCCCGACGGTGACGAGGTGAGCATCCCACGATCGGAGATCGTGGGGGCAAACCTCGTGTTCACATGGAAGTGAGAGAGGAACGATGCCCAACGCCGCCCAGATCGTAGCGGCCTTCAGGGATGTGGCTTCTACCAAGAGCCTGTCCCCGGAGGAGATGAACGATCTCATCAAGGACGGAATCCTTGCGGGGCTCGCGAGGATCTACGGGCCGAACGTGCAGGCCGAGATCGACATCGACGAGGATACCGGCGAATTCGATATCGTCGTGCTGCGTCGTGTGGTCGCCGAGGTGGAGGATCCCGCCTGCGAGATTTCCCTGGAGGAGGCCCGCTGGGACGATGACACCTACGAAGTGGGTGATGTCATGGAGATCCCGGTGGACTTCGCCGAGTTCGGCAGGAACGCGGTGATGGCCGTGAAGCAGCGTATCGTCCAGCGTGTCCGGGAGAACGAGCGGGATCGGATTCGGGACGAATTCTCGGATCGCGTGGGAGAGCTGCTGTCCGGCGAGGTCCAGCAGACCGAGCGTGGCAAGCTGGTGGTGATGATCAATCGCTTCCGCGATGCGGAGGCGATCATTCCGTGGAAGGAGCAGAATCCCAGGGAGAGGTTCCGGCAGGGTGATCCCATTCGGGCCGTGCTGAAGAAGGTCGAGGAGACACCGAAGGGACCGCGCCTCATCCTCTCCCGGGCGGATCCCCTGTTTGTGGCGGCGCTCTTCAAGCTCGAGGTCCCCGAGATCTACCAGGGCATCGTGGAGATCAAGGAATTCGCCCGCGAGGTGGGGGGACGCACGAAGATCGCGGTCTACAGCCGGGACGACTCCATCGATCCGGTGGGGGCGTGCGTGGGGCTGAAGGGGTCCCGGGTCCAGGCCGTCGTCAACGAGCTCAGCGGCGAGCGCATCGACATCGTGCCCTGGCACCCCGACACGGACGTATTCGCCCGGCGGTCCCTGGCGCCGGCCCGGGTGTCCAAGGTGTTGAGCGATCCGGAGCGTCAGGTCATCACGGCCATCGTCGACGAGGATCAGCTCTCGTTGGCCATCGGGCGGAACGGCCAGAACGTCAGGCTGGCGTCACAGCTCATCGGATGGCAGATCGACCTGTACGGCTCCCGGGAATGGCTGGAGCGGGGGGCCGATCTCTCGCTCTTCAGCGGCGGAGAGGAGGAGCAGTACGAGACCGCGGACTTCCCCATCCAGGAGTTGGAGCTGAAGGAGACCACCCTGGCGGCCCTTTCGGCGGCCGGGTATGATACATTTCTACAGATTATCGACCTGGAACGGGCAGATTTCCTTGCCATTTCCGGGGTGGGCGAAGCGGAGGCAGATCGGCTCCTCCAATTGATCGACGAGCTCACGGTCGTGGAAGGCGAGGCCCCGGCGGCTGAGGATCCGGGGCACTGTTCGACTTCCAGGGCGAGCCGCCCCCCAGTGAGGAGGCGGCGAAAGACGAGGCCGGAGCCGCGGAGGAGTCCGAACGTGAAGGGGAGCAGGAGGGCTGAGGCCCTCCAGCTGCTGGGCCTGGCTCAACGGGCCGGGGCGGTTGTGTCCGGCACGGAGAGGGCACGCCGCGCCGTCCTGCAGGGCGAGGCCCGACTGGTGTTGATGGCTGGGGACGCGTCGCGCGTCCAGTTGGATAAGGTACGACAGGTGCTGCAAAACCGGCCGATCCCCCAGGGGACCCTGGGGGATCGTGCCACGTTAGGTGCCGCCGTGGGGCGTGCGCCCGTATCGGCGGTGGCCGTTACGGCCGAGTCGTTTGCCGACCAGCTGCGGCTGCAGTTGGGTATCGGTGGTCCGGCCGGGCCGAGTGGAGTAGAGGAGTAGCGATAGTATGCGGGTCATCGAGCTAGCTCAGGACCTCAAGGTCGACACGGACCTCCTGGTCCACCTTCTCAGGGAGATGGGGATCCCCGTCGCAGACGAGGATGCCTCCATCACCGACGGCCAGGTGGCGAAGGTCCTGGCCAAGGTGGAACGGGAGCGTCGTGCCGGCCACAAGAAGACGGCTGAGGCGGTCCAGGCTGCCGTGGAGGAGGCATCGGCCGGACCACGTCGTCGTCGTCGCCGCCGCCGCGTGGCCAGGACCACGGCAGGGCCGGCGGAGGAGGCCGAGGAAGAGGCCACCGAAGCCGAGGCCGACGGGGACTCCGAGGCCCAGGGTGACGTGGCCGAGGAGGCCGACCTCGAGTCCGAGGCGCAATCTCCGGAGGCGGAGCTGGGAGAGATCGTGGACGAGGTCGAGGAGCCGGCGGCCGGGGAGGAGGTCGAGGAGCCGGAGGCGGAGCTCGCGGAGCCGGAGGCGGAGCTCGCGGAGGAGGAGTTCGAAGAGGAGCCCGCGGCGGAGCTCGCCGGTGGGTCCGAGGAGCTCGAGCAGCCTCTGGCCGCGGAGGGGCCGGACGAGGTAGAGGTGGACGGCGAGGCAGCGCCCGTAGGCGAGGGTTCCGAAGACGAGGACGCTGAGGCAGTGTCCGCCGCCGAGGAGTCGGTGGCCGAGTCCGTCGATGCGGACGTTCTCACCCCCCGGCCTTCTCCGGTGGAGAAGCCGAAGCCGGCGCGAGCCGGGGTACCCGACGCGCCCGTGCGCACGATTCGACGCCCCACGCCTGCTCCGGCGGCCAGCGCCGGCCCGGGTGGCCAGGTTCGCATCCAGGCCGAGGGCTATACGCCCGACGGTCGCAGAAAAGAGCGTGGCAAGAAGAAGGGGAAGAAGCGACAGCGCGTCGATCAGGACGAGGTGCAGGAGAACATCCAGCGGGTCATGGCCGAGCTCAGGGGTGGCGGGGGCAAGGGAAAGAAGCGCCGCCGGTCCCAGACGCGCGAGGAGGTCGAGGCCAAGGAGGAGGAGCAGCGTCAGGAACGCGAGCGCGAGGCCCGTACGGTGAGGGTGAACGAGTTCCTCACGGTGGCGGAGCTTGCCGAGCTCATGGACGTGTCCTCGACGGAGATCATCGGCTCGGCGTTCAAGAACCTCGGTCTTCCGGTGACCATCAATCAGCGCCTCGACTTCACCCAGATCGAGCTTCTTCTGGACGACTTCGGGTTCACTGCGGTGCGGGAAGAGGAGTACGGAGCCGAGGAGGAGCTGGAGGAGGAGGTCGACGCGCCCGAAGACCTGCTGCCCCGCTCTCCGGTGGTTACCGTCATGGGACACGTGGACCACGGGAAGACCCTGCTGCTGGACCGCATCCGGAAATCGAATGTGGTCGCGGGCGAGGCCGGAGGGATCACGCAGCACATCGGCGCCTACCACGTGGAGCTCCCCGACGGCCGGAAGATCACCTTCCTGGATACCCCGGGGCACGCGGCGTTCACGGCCATGAGAGCTCGCGGCGCCGAAGTGACCGGAACGCGGGGGTCCCCATCATCGTGGCGGTCAACAAGGTGGATCTCCCCGCGGCCAATCCTCTGAAGGTGAAACAGGAGCTCCTCCAGCAGTCGGTCCAGGTGGAAGACTTCGGCGGGGACGTGCTGGCGTCGGAGATTTCGGCCAAGACCGGCGACGGCATCGACGACCTGCTCGAGAAGATTCTGCTGCAGGCGGAGATGCTCGAGCTCCGGGCCAATCCAAACCGCGAGGCGCAGGGGACGGTCATCGAGGCGCAGCTGGACGTGGGGAAGGGACCCGTGGTCTCCACACTGGTGCAGCGTGGCACGCTTCGCGTTGGCGACTCCTTCCTCTGCGGTATGTACGACGGCCGCGTGCGTGCGCTGATCGACGAGCGAGGCAACCAGGTGGAGGATGCGGGACCGGGGATCCCGGTGCAGGTGCTGGGCTCGTCCGGCGTCCCCCAGGCCGGGGACGTCTTCCAGGTCATGGACCAGGACAAGGCCGGCGAGATCGCTCAGGCCCGGCAGCGCCTCGACCGGGAGAAGCAGCTGCGCATCCGGGAGCGTGGATCCACGCTGGGCGACTTCTCCAAGCTCGTGGCCGAGGGGCAGGTGTCCAGGCTTCCGCTGGTCATCAAGGGAGACGTGGACGGATCGGTGCAGGCCGTGGCCGACTCCCTCGAGCAGCTGGCAACCGACGAGGTCCAGGTGGAGATCGTCCACCGAGGCGTCGGCGCCATCAACGAGACCGACGTCCTCCTCGCCCAGACGGCCGGGGCGGTGATCATCGGGTTCCGGGTACGACCGCAGACGGTGGCCCGGGTGGAGGCGGAGCGGGCCGATGTCGACATCCAGACCTACGACGTCATCTACGAGGCCGTGGACGACGTCCGCGCGGCTCTCGAGGGAATGCTGAAACCCGAGAAGAAGGAGACCGTCCTCGGTGCGGCGGAGGTCCGGGAGACGTTCAGGATCTCCAAGGTGGGCACCATCGCCGGGTGTTATGTCACCGAGGGCCACATCGATCGCAAGGGCCGCGCTCGGGTGATTCGGGACGGCATCGTGACCTACGATGGAGAGCTGTCGTCGCTGAAGAGGTTCAAGGACGACGCCAAGGAGGTCCGGGAGGGCTTCGAGTGCGGCATCGGCATCCAGAACTTCAATGACGTGAAGGTGGGCGACGTCATCGAGTGCTACCAGGTCGAGGAGATCGCCAGAACGTTGGCTGAGGCCAAGTAGAGCGCGCGCAGCGAACCGGGGGTGAGCCGATGGTGGTAGCCTCGCAGACCTGGGAATTGGTGCTTCCCGGATGCCGCACGCTCAAGGAGAAGCGCTCGGTGGTGCGGTCGCTGAAGGACCGCCTCCACAGCCGCTTCCGTCTTTCGGTGGCCGAGACGGGCCTCCAGGACGTCCATTCCCGGGCGGAGATCTCCGTGGCTCTGGTGGCCAACGGTCGCCGCCTGGCGGAAAGCGTGCTCGACAAGGCCGATGGTCTCGTCGAGACGAACGGGCGTGCGGTGGTGGTCCGCGAGCAGCGGGAGTTCTACTGATCAACCGGGCAACACGATGGTGTCGAAGCGAATCGCGCGGCTGAACGAGCAACTCAGGCGCGAGATCTCGGAGCTCCTTCGTCGGGAAGTCCGGGATCCCCGTGTGGGGGCCGTATCGGTTACAGCGGTCCAGGTGTCCTCCGATCTCTCTGTCGCCCGAGTGTTTGTGCTCCTCACCGGAACGGAGGGGGAACGCGCCGAGTCCCTCGAGGGCCTGGACGCGGCCGCTCCCTTCCTTCGCCGGACCCTGGGTCGCTCGTTGCACGTGCGCCGCGTGCCGGAGCTTCGCTTCCGGCCGGATCGTTCGCTGGAGCATGCTCGGCGCATCGAGAGCCTCCTGGACGAAGTTCTCCCCGCCGGTGACGATCCCGACGATGCGGTGGATGATCCACCGGTTCCGGAATCGTGACAGTCCGTCACGCCGAAGGTGTGCTCCTGGTGGACAAGCCCGAGGGCCCGACCTCCCACGACGTGGTGCAGGCAGCCCGGAAGGCACTGGGAGAACGCCGGGTCGGTCACACCGGCACGCTGGATCCCTTCGCCTCGGGGCTTCTGCTCCTGTGCGTGGGGCCTTGGACACGGCTCGTCCAGTTCCTTACCGGCCTGGACAAGACCTACGATGCGGTGGCCCGACTCGGCGTGAGCACCGACACGGAGGATCGGGAGGGTACGGTCCTGGAAGAGACGTCGGCATGGACCGGCGTGACCGTCCAGGCCGTGGAGGACGCTCTCGGGGAGCTTCGGGGTGATATCGTCCAAACGCCGCCTGCGTTCAGCGCCAAGAAGGTCGGGGGGATTGCGTCCCACCGGCGGGCCCGGCGGGGACAGCCCGTCGAGCTGGCACCGCAGCACGTGAAGGTTCACGAGCTGGTCCTGACGGATCTGGACCTGCCCCGAGTGGGTTTCCACGTGCGCTGCTCGAGCGGCACGTATGTGCGGAGCCTGGCCCGGGATCTCGGTAGGGCGCTGGGCGTCGGTGCTCACCTCGTGGGACTCCGGCGCACGGCCGTCGGATCCGTCTCGGTGTCCCGAGCCCTTCCCGCGGCGCGGCTCGACCACGCGGCCCGCGTGGAGGGCGTGTGGATGTCCCCCCTCGAGGCCCTGGCGCACCTTCCACGGGTGGAGCTCTCCTCGGCGGAGGTGGCGGCGGTCCGACACGGACGCCCCGTACCTGCCGTCGGAGGGGGGCCGACGGGGCCGGCCGCGGCCACCTTCGGTGACCGCCTGGTGGCCGTGGGAGAGGTGACCGGCACCCTCTTCCGGCCAAGGAAGGTCTTCGCCGATGGGTAGTGCCATTCAATGGGCTCAGGCCCCCGGCATCCCTCCCGACCGAGGAACGGTCATCACCGTCGGCACCTTCGACGGAGTGCATCGGGGGCACTGGGAGGTTCTTCAGGAGATCCGGCGCCGGGCCGAGGCGACCGGACGACGAAGCGTGCTGGTGACCTTCGACCCCCATCCCCTTCGCATCCTCAGACCCCAGCATGCCCCGCCCCTTCTGACCACGCCGGTGGAGAAGAAGGAGATCCTCGCGGAAAGCGGGCTCGACTACGCGGTCTTCCTCTCCTTCACGGAGGCTCTGTCGCGGTATTCACCCCGGCAGTTCGTGGAGGAGGTCCTCGTGAATCGCCTCGGAGTCCGGGAGCTCGTGATCGGCTACGACCACGGCTTCGGTCGGGATCGGTCGGGTGACGCGAGCACGCTCCGGTCCATCGGGGTCGAGCTGGGCTTCGAGGTGGACGTGGTGCCACCCGTGAGCAGCGGCCCTCAAGCCGTATCTTCGTCCCGCATCCGCACCGCCGTCGCAGAGGGAAGGCTTGGGGAGGCGGGGGCGTGTCTCGGCCGACCCTATTCCGTTCGGGGGATCGTGGTCCGGGGGGACGGGCGGGGCCGTGGTTTGGGCTTTCCCACGGCCAACCTCAAGGTCTCCAATGCAGAGAAGCTGATCCCGCCCCCGGGCATCTACGCGGTGCGGGGGGTGCTCCGCTCGGGAACGCATCCAGGGGCGCTGCACCTCGGGCCGAGACCGACGTTCCGAGGATCTCCGCCCACCGTGGAGCTGCATCTCCTGGACTTCGAAGGGAACCTGTACGGGGAGGAAGTGCGGGTGGATTTCGTGGAGCGCCTCCGGGAGGTACGACCCTTCGACTCGGTAGCCTTGTTGGTGGAGCAAATGCGTGAGGACGTCGAGGCCGCCCGGGAGGTTCTGGACCGCACCACCTAGTTCGTCTATGTTTCACGGCTCAGTTTACACAGTTCGCTTCCCTTGCAGCGACGACTCTCGAGGAGGCACGACGCCGATGGCGATCGTCAAGGACGACATCATCAAGAACTACCAGGTTCACGAGAATGATCGGGGCAGCGCCCCGGTGCAGATCGCGATCCTCACGGCTCGCATCAATGACCTGCGGAGCCATTTCGATCAGCACAAGAAAGACCATCACAGCCGCCGGGGCCTCCTCAAGATGGTAGGACGACGCCGGAGGCTGCTGGAGTACCTCAAGAAGACGGATGTGGAGAGGTACCGCGAGCTCATCGCGGATCTCGGGCTCCGTCACTAGCGTTTCCTGGCGGTGGTCGAATGACCATCGCCGATTTGTTTGCCGGAGTGCCTCGGTGCCTCGGATGAGAGACGGCCTCAACCAACGACAGAGGCTGCGTATTACGGGCCGCGCGAAGGCGTGCCCCAGGCGGCGGTCGCTCTCTCCTCCGGATCTTCGACGCTCCTTCGGCAATCTGATTCCCCGGACCCCGAATCCCGTGGGTCCAGCAACCGGAGTGAGTGAGATTACATGATCCAGAGAATGGAGCGGCAGTTTGCTGGCCGGACCCTGTCGCTCGAGATTGGCCGCATGGCCAGGCTAGCGCATGGCTCGTGCCTGATCCAATACGGGGACACCGTGGTGCTGTGCGCGGCCACCGTGCAGGACCGCCCCACCCACCTTCCCTTCTTCCCACTGACCGTGGAATACAGGGAGAAGAGTTACGCGGCGGGGAAGATCCCGGGAGGTTTCTTCAAGCGCGAAGGGCGTCCGGGAGAGAAGGAGATCCTCGCCGCACGCCAGATCGACCGACCGCTTCGGCCGCTCTTCCCCGAGGGCTTCATGAACGAGACGCAGCTTGCCTGCTTCGTGCTGTCGGCCGATCAGGAGAACGATGCCGACGTCCTCGCCGTGCTGGGGTGCTCCGTCGCCCTCAACATGTCCAAGGTCCCGTTCAACACGCCCATCGCGGCGGTGCGCATCGGCCGGATCAAGGGGACCTGGCTTCTGAATCCCACGTTCGAGCAGCTGGAATACTCGGATCTCGACGTCACCGTGGCGGGGTCCGAAGAGGCCATCATCATGGTGGAGGGCGGTGCCCTCGAAGTCCCGGAAGCGGAGATCCTGGAGGGCCTGCAGGTGGCCCACGAGGGAATCAAGGAGCTGATCGCGCTCCAGAACGAGTTCATCGAGGACCACAAGGTTCCCGACATGGACTGGTCTCCCGTGGAGCCCGAGAGCGATCTGAAGGCCAAGGTCGAGGCCCTGGCGGCGTCCCGCGTGGAAGAAGCGCTGGGCTTGACGGACAAGCAGGAACGTCAGCAGGCCATGGCGGCGTTGAAAGAGGACGTGGTGAACCAGCTCGTGGAGGATGAGGACGAGAGCTGGGCCGACCATGCCAAGGACGTCGGCGACGTCCTCCGGGGCATCGAGAAGAGGACCATGCGTGAGACGATCCTCGCCCGGGGCGAACGCGCCGACGGACGCGGTCCCGACGAGGTCCGACCCATCACCTGTGAGGTCGGAGTGCTGCCTCGGACCCACGGGTCGGCCCTGTTCACGCGCGGGCAGACCCAGTCCCTGGGTGTGGTTACGCTCGGAACAGCCCGGGACGAGCAGCGTGTGGACTCCATCGACACCCGCGAGGAAGTAACGAAGTCGTTCATGCTGCACTACAACTTCCCGCCCTTCTCCGTCGGCGAGGCGCGTCCGTACCGGGGGACCTCTCGACGTGAGGTCGGGCACGGGAACCTGGCGGAGCGGGCGATCCAACCGCTTCTGCCTGCCTATGATGACTTCCCCTACACGATCCGGATCGTCTCGGACATCCTCGAGTCCAACGGGTCCTCGTCCATGGCCACGGTCTGCTCGTCGTCGCTCGCCCTCATGGAGGCGGGAGTTCCGCTCCGGGATGCGTGCGCCGGGGTGGCCATGGGGCTGATCAAGGAGGGAGATCGGGTGACGGTCCTCACCGACATCCTCGGTCTGGAGGACGCCCTGGGTGATATGGACTTCAAGGTCGCGGGGACACGCAAGGGCGTGACGTCCATCCAGATGGACATCAAGATCGAGGGCCTCACTGCCGCCATCCTCCAGGAGGCGCTTGAGCGGGCCAATCAGGCGAGGATGCACATCCTCGACGTCATGGATCAGGCCATCGCGAAGCCGCGGGAGGACATCTCCCAGTACGCGCCGAGGATCATGAGCATCCAGATCAACCCGGAGAAGATCGGGGAGATCATCGGGCCCAAGGGGAAGACGATCCGGGCCATTCAGGAGGAGTCCGGCGCGACCATCGACATCGACGACTCGGGCGTGGTCAAGATCGCCGCCGTCTCCGGAGAAGCTGGCGCCCGCGCTCGGGAGATGATCGAAGCCATCGTACAGGAGCCCGAGGTGGGGCGCATCTACGAGGGCCCGGTCAAGAACACCACTACCTTCGGCGCGTTCATCGAGATCCTTCCGGGAACGGAAGGCCTCTGCCATATCTCCGAGCTGCAGGAAGTACGGACGGAGAGGACCGAGGACGTCCTGAAGAAGGGCGATATCACCAAGGTGAAGCTCCTGTCCATCGACGAGAAGGGGCGCCTTCGTCTTTCGCGCAAGGCGGCCCTGGCCGAAGCGGCGGCTGGGAAGGACGCACCGGCCGAAGCCGAGGCGCCAGCCGAGGCGTGATGCGGGCGCGGTGAGCGAAACCACCGGGAGGGGGCACGGGCCGCGGCCGGTGCCCTCTCGTGCGTCCCTGGGCAGCCTCGCCGGCCGGTCGGTCGCAGAGGCCTCCATGGCGGAGACCGTGCTGGACAATGGCGCGCGCATCCTCTCCGAGCGTATCCCGGGCGTGCGCTCGGCAGCCGTAGGCGTGTGGGTGCTGCACGGGGCCGCACACGAGCCTGCCGCTCTGGCGGGGGTGAGTCACCTCCTGGAGCACATGGTGTTCAAGGGTACCCGGAAGCGGACGGCCAGAGAGCTGGCCATCGCCCTCGAGGGCAGGGGCGGGTCCCTGGACGCCTATACGAGCCGTGAGCACACGTCCTACCAGGCACGAGTTCTGGACCAGGACGTGCCCCTCGCCCTGGATGTCCTCGCCGATCTCGTCCTCCATCCGCTGCTTCGGTCCGATGATCTCGAGCTGGAGCGGGAGGTGATCATGGAGGAGATCGCTCAGGTCGAGGACACTCCCGACGACCTGGTGTTCGAGCGGCACGGTAGTCGATTCTGGTTGGACCA
>JARRLD010000222.1:0-7037 GCA_037387345.1 Gemmatimonadota bacterium | reverse complement strand
GGAGATCCGCCCGGAAGCGACGGTGGCAGTTGGTGCACTCCATCAGCGGGATGACATCGAGGGGCTCGATGCGGCGATCCTCATGCATCCCAGGGTCTGGGAGGCCTCCGGACATGTCGAGGGCTTCACCGACCCGCTGGTAGAGTGCACCAACTGCCACCGTCGCTTCCGGGCGGATCTCCCCGAGGTGGCGGATGGTCAGTGCCCGACGTGCGGCACCCGGGACGCCTTCACCGAGCCCCGGAAGTTCAACCTCATGTTCAAGACGTTCATGGGCCCCGTCGAGGACGCGGCCAGCAACGTCTACATGCGACCGGAGACGGCCCAGGGGATCTACGTCAACTTCCTCAACGTCCAGGGAACGGCCCGCCAGAAGGTGCCCTTCGGGATTGCCCAGATCGGCAAAGCGTTCCGCAACGAGATCACACCAGGGAACTTCATCTTCCGGACCCGGGAGTTCGAGCAAGCGGAGATGCAGTTCTTCGTGAAACCGGGCGAGGACGAAGCCTGGTTCGAGCGGTGGAAGGACCTGCGCATGGCGTGGCACCAGAGCCTCGGGGTCCAACGGGAGAAGCTGCGCTTCCACGAGCACGTCGCCGACGAGCTGGCGCACTACGCCAAGAAGGCCTTCGACATCGAATACGAGTTTCCTTTCGGATGGAAGGAGTTCGAGGGCATCCACAACCGCACCGACTTCGATCTCGCTCGGCATCAGGAGTATTCCGGCAAGCGACTCGAGTACATCGATGCGCCCACCAACGAGCGCTTCATTCCCTATGTGATCGAGACGTCCATGGGTGTGGATCGGACCCTCCTGGTCCTCCTTGCCGACGCCTATCGGGAGGAGGAGGTCGACGGCGAGACCCGGGTGGTGCTCGGACTTCAGCCGAGACTGGCCCCGCTCAAGGCGGGGGTCTTTCCCCTCGTGAAGAAGGACGGCCTGCCCGAGATCGCGACCAGGATCCACCAGGATCTACGTGCCGCCGCCATCCCGTCGTTCTACGATCAGGCCGGAGCCATCGGAAGGCGCTACCGCCGCCAGGACGAGGCGGGTACCCCCTGGTGCGTCACGGTCGATGGACAGACCCATGAGGACGACACGGTGACGGTTCGGGACCGGGACAGCCTCGGGCAGATCCGGGTGGCTACCGACAAGGTCGTATCGTGGATTCGGGACCGGCTGGCTGAGTGAGCAAGGCGTACTGATCAAGGAGAGCACATGGGCATGGTGAAGGAGTTCAAGGAGTTCGCGGTCAAGGGCAACGTGGTGGACATGGCCGTCGGTATCATCATCGGGGGTGCGTTCGGGACCGTGGTGAAGAGCTTCGTCGACGACGTCCTGATGCCTCCGCTGGGCCTGCTCATCGGCGATATCGACTTCCAGGACATCCTCCTGGTGCTCAGGGAGGGAAGCACGCCCGGCCCCTACGAGACGCTCGCTGCCGCCCGGGAGGCCGGCGCGGTCACGCTCAACATGGGGCTGTTCATCAATGCGGCCGTCAGCTTCGCCATCGTCGCGTTTGCCGTATTCCTGCTCGTGAAGGGCATGAACCGGCTCAAGCGTGCCGAGGAAGCGACGCCGCCCCCGGCGCCTACGACCAAGGACTGTCCGTTCTGCGCGTCGAGCATTCCTCTGGGAGCTCGGCGGTGCCCGATGTGCACGTCGCAGCTGGAGACAACCTGACTTCGCGGGCCATCGACGCATTGTCGGCTGAGGGAGGGCCGTAGCACCGCCGCTCGTCGGTCCGTATACTGGCGCGTCCGTGTACGACCAGAAGGGGGGAGTCTCGAGTGGCGTCCAGGTCCGAGGTGTTCAGCTCGCGATGGGGGATGCTCCTGGCCATGCTCGGCATGGCGGTGGGCACGGGAAACATCTGGCGTTTTCCCAGGATCGCCGCGTCGAACGGGGGAGGGTCGTTCCTCGTGGCGTGGGTGGTCTTCCTGCTCGCCTGGTCCGTGCCCCTCATCATCCTCGAGTTCGCCATCGGGAAGGGGACACGCCGGGGAACGGTGGGTGCGTTCGCGCGCACCCTCGGTCCGAAGTTCGCCTGGATGGGCGCCTGGGTGGCCTTCGTGGCCACCGCCATCATGTTCTACTACTCGGTGGTCATGGGATGGACCATCCGGTTCTTCGTGGCGACCCTCACCGGCGAAATCCCGACCGCGGTTCCCGAAGCCTTCTGGGAGGGCTTCCATTCGACCCCCCAGGCCCTCCTCACGCACCTCGTGGCCATGGGTCTGGGCGTGCTGGTGGTGTCGAGAGGAGTCAAGGGCATCGAGACGGCGGCGAAGATCCTCATCCCGTCGCTCATCGTCCTGGTGATCGTCCTGGCCGTGAAGGCGCTCACGCTTCCCGGAGCGTCCCAGGGACTCCAGTTCCTGTTCACGCCCAGGCTCGCGGAGCTGGCCAACTATGAGATCTGGCTTCAGGCTCTGACGCAGAACGCCTGGGACACGGGGGCGGGATGGGGTCTCATCACGACCTATGCCGTCTACATGAGGTCGCGAGAAGACACCGCGCTCAACGCCTTCGTCATCGGCTTCGGCAACAACTCCATGTCCCTGCTCGCCGGTATCATGGTCCTGTGCACCGTGTTCTCCGTCATGCCTGGGGCGGCCTCCCAGATCGTGGGGGCGGGCAACGAGGGGCTGACGTTCATCTGGGTGCCGCAGCTGTTTGCCCAGATCCCCGGGGGTCGGTTCTTCATGGCGCTGTTCTTCCTGGCCCTCGTATTTGCGGCGTGGACGAGCCTCGTGTCCATGATCGAGCTCGCCTCGAGGGTCCTCATCGATCTCGGCCTGACCCGGCGCAAAGCCATCACCCTGGTGGGAGCGGCGGGGGTTCTCTTCGGTATCCCGTCCGCGCTGAAGCTCGGCTTCTTCCAGAACCAGGACTGGGTATGGGGCGTGGGACTCATGTTGTCGGGCTTCTTCTTCGCGTTCGCCGTGCTTCGGTACGGCGTGACCCGATGGAGAGAGAAGTTCATCAACCAGGAAGGCTCCGACGTACGCATCGGCGCCTGGTGGGACTGGGCCATGCGCCTGGTGGTGGTGGAAGCGGTGGTCCTGGTGGTGTGGTGGCTGGGGAGCGCGCGCGTGATGGATGACGCGGGCAACACCGATTGGGGAGCGACGCTCACCCTGTTCAGCCCCTACAACATCGGATCGGTGCTCATCCAGTCGGCGGTGGTCCTCGTTGTCCTTTTCGCTCTGAACCGATGGCTGGCCAGATCCGCAGACGGAGACGCAGCCGAAAGCTCCTGAAGCCGTTCGGGAGCGCCGTCGCGGACGTGGGCGGTCCTCCTGCCCGGGAGGCGTGGGCCACTGAGATACCGAGATTTCGAGCGAGCCGCTCGGCATGTGTACGAGTCGATCCCCGAGGACTACAAGGAGGGGGTGGACGGTCTCGTCGTCAGCCGCGAGGCGCCGCCCCACCCCACGCTTCCCGACATCTTCACGCTGGGCGAATGCCGCACCGAGGATTACTCCACCGATTGGTCGGGTCCGGACACCACCCGCTCCGTCGTCGTGCTCTACTGGGGCTCCTTCAAGAGCCTCGCGCAGCGGGATCCGGAGTTCGATTGGGAGGAGGAGCTCTGGGAAACCCTCACCCACGAGCTGAGACACCACCTCGAGTCCCTGGCGCGCGAGGACGCGCTGGAGGGTGTGGACTACGCGGCCGACGAGACCTTCAAGCGCGACGAAGGCCTCACGTTCGATCCGTGGTACTACCAGCACGGAGAGGTGATCGCCCCAGGTGTCTACCGGGTGGAGCGGAACCAGTACGTCGAGCAGCTCTGGTCCGAGCAGGCGTTCTCCGCCGCCCAGGCGTGCGAGTTCACCTGGTCGCGGACGGCGTACCGGATCCCACGCCCCTCCGAGCTCGGTGACCTGCACTTCGTGTGGATCCACGGTGTCGTCGAACCCCCGGAAACCCTGGAGCTGGTCCTCGTGCGAAGACGGACGTGGTGGGAGGACGCAAAGCGTCTGCTGGGGGTCCGTCGTCCGGTGATCATGGAATCGGAAGCCTGGGCGGAACCGATCGCCGGGGCGGGGTAGCGGGGGGCGGCATGAAGTTCCACGATACCTACGCCCGGCGCACGCCCTTCGAGCTGGCCTTCCCGGACGCCCATCGGCTCGAGGAGCTCATCGCGTCCGTCGCGGAAGAGGCCGAGCAGCTGGGGGTCGACACGCGGAACCGCGGCGCCTTCATGATGCTTGGCAGCGTTGGATCGTTGCTCCGGGAGCTTCAGCCTCCGGAGGCCGGACCGGAGACGTTCCAGGAGTACGGGGCGATGGCCTTCCATGCCTTTCATTTCCATCGTGCCGGCCGTCCCCTCTTTCTGGTCAGCACGGCCCTCGCGCGCCATCTGGTGGAGGAGGAGCCTGGAGCCGGCGGGGTCGTGCCCGCCGACCTGGATGCCCCCGGTCCCGCCGGATACGTCCAGATGCCACGCAACCTGTTCTGGATGCGACCGGCTCCGGGGAGCCCGGCGGAACCCGTCGACGGCCTGTTCTGGTCCCTCGCCGGTCGGGAGGTATTGCACCTCCTTCTGGCGCTCGGTCTGAGGGACGATCGACCGGGCCTGGCTGCCGTGATCGTACCCGAGGTCCCCTGGACCGACGCTCCCCATTGGCTGAGCGCCCAGATGCGCGCCACGGGCCGGGACTTCGCCACCACGCTTCCCGGCGGCGAGCTCGACGGGCTCTACTCCATCGAGACCGCCGGAGAAGCGCTCAAGCTCGTGGCACGGCTGTTTCGGTACGTGACGGCCCTGCCGGAATCGGTGGAGTCCCACGCCCCGGTCCAGGAGGAGCGGGAGTCGGTGTCTCCCTCGGCGCTTCCTTTCGCGCGGGTGGATCACCGTGCCTAGGGAGTCGAAGCGTGCGCGTCGGGGGAGGGCGGCCGAAGTGTTCGATCTGCTCCAGGCCGAGTACCCGGCGGCCCACTGTGAGCTCGACTTCGTCAGCCCGTTCCAACTGGCCGTGGCCACCGTCCTCTCGGCGCAGACAACGGACGAGCGGGTGAACATGGTCACCCCAGAGCTGTTCCGCCGCTATCCCGACGCCGAGGCCCTTGCATCGGCGAGTCAGGACGAGGTCGAGGAGATCATCCGCTCCACCGGGTTCTTCCGGAACAAGGCGCGGAACATCATCGGGTTTGCCCGGGGTCTCCTGGAGGCCCACGGCGGCGATGTCCCGCGGACCATGGCCGAGCTGTCCTCCCTGCCCGGGGTGGGTCGGAAGACCGCCAACGTGATCCTGGGCAACGCCTTCGGTGTAGACGAGGGCGTAGTGGTGGACACGCATGTGAAGCGTCTGGCGACGCGGATGGCGTTCACGCGGGAGAAGACGCCGGAGAAGATCGAGCGCGACCTGATGGAGCTGTTCCCCAGGGAGCGTTGGACGCTCCTCTCCCACCTGCTCATCTGGCACGGGCGTCGCGTCTGCGACGCCCGGAGGCCCAGGTGCGAGGCCTGCGTCGCCTCGCACCTGTGCCCGTCGTCCCGGGTCTGACGGAGACCGCGTCCGACGACGCTGGAGACGGAGCCTCAGAGGGGCCAATCGCGCAGGATCCGCTCCGTCTCCTCGGAGTGCCCGCTCTCGTCCCTGACCATGTCCTCCAGCTGGACCGCCAGGCCCTTGTCCCCGAACGCGTCTGCCTCCTCCGCCCGACGGGTGTAATCCTCCGTCGCCTGTCGCTCTGCAGCCAGCACAGCCTCGAGCATCTCCCGGTTGGACGCCGCCGCCGGCACGGGTCGGGGGGTGGTGGCAGGCTCGCCCCCGAGGGCGACGATCTTGTTGGCGAGGAACTGGGCATGTCCCTGCTCGTCCACCACCTCCGCCAGGAAGAAGCTCGCCAGCTGGGGTCGATAGGGGCCGGTCGCCTTTGCGGCGTAGGTGATGTACTGGATGATGGCGCTCAGCTCGCCCGCGAGGTCTTCGTTCAGGTGGTCGATGAGGGTCTGCTTGTCCACGGATCGCTCCGGTTCGTTCGGATGGTCAACGAGATGGGGAAACCGTCACTGTGGAAAGCTCGAACGTCCGCACCGGACCGCAAGGAGGGATCGGGTCGACGGCCTCTGTGGGGGATTTCCCCCGAACACCACGGCGGACGCTTGACCCCAACAGACCGGGCCCCGAGGTTGCCGAGTGTCCGCAGCCCACCCTGCCATCAAGCCCGTGTGATCGCCCGCCATGCCGAACCGTACCGAAGCCGTCGCGCTCCTCGAGAAGTGGGTGGACAACGAGGCCCTCAGGAAACACATGTACGCCGTGGAAGCGGCGGTCAGGCACTACGCACGTCTCAGGGGAGCCGACGAGGACGTCTGGGGGTTGGCCGGCCTGCTCCACGACCTGGACTGGGAGAAGCACCCGGAGCATCACCCGCTCAAGGCCGTCGACCGGCTGCGGGAGCTGGGTTACCCGGAGGAGGTCGTCCATGCCATTCTGGCGCACCGGGCGGATTTCACGGGCGTGCCCCCCGAGACGGAGCTGGACAAGGTTCTCTTCGCCTGTGACGAGCTTTCCGGCCTCGTCTTCGCCTGCTGTCTGGTGCGCCCCAACGGCATCGACGATCTGAAGCCGAAATCCGTCGTCAAGAAGCTCAAGGACAAGACGTTCGCCGCCGGTGTGAGCCGGGAGGACGTCAACGCGGGCATCGAGCTCATCGGGCTCGAGCGGAGCGAGCACATCCAGAACGTCATCGAAGGGCTGCGTTCCATCGGTACCGAGCTCGGTATCCGAGGCGAGGACCTCCGCCGCGCCTGATCCCGGGCGTCGTCGCGCGGTCCCGTTCGCGACGGTCGGCCCACGCCCCCACAGGAACCGCCTGCGGACAGCGCGTGTAAGGGAAGCGAACCTCTCACCCTGCCGTCATGCCTATGCGGAACGCTTCTGGCCCCGCCCTGCTCCTCGCCGGGCTGCTCACCGTCCCTGTCGCCGCACAGGATGTGGAGCTGCTCGGCGAGCGGTACGGAACGCGGGTGCCCGATGCCTACTACGAGACCCTGGCCCGCCGGTCCGATGCGTTCCGC
>JARRLD010000221.1:0-17793 GCA_037387345.1 Gemmatimonadota bacterium | reverse complement strand
GCCGACCACACGTCCATCATCTGCCAGAGCCAGTACCCGCCCAATCCCGAACCCCCGAGGATCGCCGGGTCGACGAAGCCCCCGCCCACGAGGAGGGCCGCTCCGGCTCCACCGAGCACCATCGAGCGAACACGTCGGCGGCCGAACTGATCTCCATATCGCCAGGCCGCGAACTCCTGCCTCAGGGGCGCCCCGACCCGCACGAGCTCCAGCCCCATGGATGCCGTGCCAGGCCGATGTTCTCCGTCGAGACACGGAGGCGCGTCTCCCGGAAGATCTTCTCACAGGTCTCCACCGCCTCCCAGCGCTCTTCCAGCGGGGTGAGGTTCCACCGCTCGCACCTCCGGCACACGACCCATAGCCGGCCTTTGGCGGCATCGAACGCCAGTCGCTGCCCCACGGGAAACTGCTCGATCACGTCGTTCGTGCCCAACGAGCGATTGCAGAACATGCAGGTGCTATACACGGCCGTCCTACCGCCTTCCCTTCCCGAGCCCTAGCGGATCCGCTCCGCGCGCCGGTCCCGACCAGCCTGGTGGAGCACGAGACCGTCGACTTCGCCCGACGCATCGAGGGTGAACGTCAGCTGCACGTTCGCGACGCGAAGGAAGAAGTCCGTCTCGCTTTCCGGGAACACCGGAAACTTCCCCTGACCCGTGGGCTGGACGTGCAGCCCGCCCTCTTCGAGTGTGACCACGAGGGTGAGCTCGTCGTTGAGTCGGTACGATCCGACGTAGCGCGCCATCACCCCCTCGTCGAGATCGATCTCGGTGCGCTCGACGGGAGGCGCGTAGCCGCGTGGTACCGGATCAGCCATGGAGTCCCACTCGTAGGCCCGCTGGATGCGCCGGCTGATCTCGGCGGCGACCGCTCCGCCCTGGTCCGCGTTGGTCATGATCGCGAGGCCATAGCCCTTCACCTTGTGTGCGATGAGCGTGCCCCTGAAGCCCCAGTTCGATCCACCGTGCTGGAAGTACCAGCCCTCGCCCATCTTCGAGAGGCCGAATCCCACGGCGTAGCTGCCGACCCCCACGGGCGAGAGCATCTCCTGGACCATCGTGCGTGTGAGGACACGGTTCGATTCACCGATCGCGGACTTCTGGACCTCGATGGCGAAGCGCGCCAGGTCCGTGGGCGTGGTCCAGAGCCCTGCGGCCGCCATCTCGGGATACACGTGCCACTTGGGTCCCCTCGACCGGCCCTCACCGTCGTGCGCTCTCGCGGCGTTCCGATCGTGCTCGGGCGAGATCGGCTGTCGATACGAGCTGCGCGTCATCCCGATGGGGGTGAGCACGTCCTCCTGCATCACCTCGGCGAAGGGGCGCCCGCGTGCGTCCTCGAGGGCTTGCTGCATGAGCGTGACGCCGCCTCCCGAATACTCGAACGCTTCGTAGGGCTCCCGCTCCATGAACAGCTTGCCAGCTTGCCGACGTTCGACGTCTCGTGACCCTCGAAGATCTGGACGGGGGTGGGGATCGGGTCGTCCGGGTCGTACCCCGGGAAGCCGAACGCGTCGCCGAGGCCCGACACGTGGCTCGTGAGCGAGCGCGGCGTCACCGGCCGGCGCGCCGTGAACTCGCCTCCGTCGAGGTGCCACGAGGTCAGAATGTCGTTGATGTCGTCGTCGAGCCCGAAGAGGCCGTCCTGAACGGCCTCGAGCACGGCCATGGCCGCTACCGGCTTGCTGATCGACGCGGCCTGGAACATGGTTTCGGTGTCGACCGGGGCCCCGGTCTCGACGTCCGCGATCCCGTAGCCCTTCGCCCAGTGGATCTCGAAGTCGCGGATCACCGCGACGCTCACGCCAGGCACGTGGAAACGGTCCAAAAGCTCCTGGATGGTGAGCGACGCGAGGCCGCCTTCCTCCGCATCCGGTTCTGCGGCCTCGATGCGCGCGATGAATTCTGCGGGGGCGTCCTGGGCCTGTACCGGGCCGGGCATCGCGCCGCTCCACGCGAGCAGAGTCAGGAGGACTCCGGCAGAGGTCGTCATCGGCGCGGACTCTGTCATCGGTCACCTCCTGGGCGTGCGGGATCCGCCACATTGACGGTTTGCGGCGAGGCCGACAAGCGTGCTGCAGGCCCGGCTGCCGACAGCCTCAGCGCCCGGCACGCTGCGGCAGCAACTCCCAGAGCGCCGGGTCTTCGTGGCCGATCACCCATACCGAGAAGCCCCGCAGCCCCCTGCGCCGGACCAGATCGAGGCGGGCATCGAAGGAGCGCGCGTCCTCCAGGAAGATCCACTCCCACGTGCCCTCGACGGGGAAGTAGGCGTAGCTCACCTTCTGCTCGTCGTCCCAGTGGAGTTCGGCACCGGTGCGCTCGATGAGGTGCGTCGCCCAGCCGTGGGTCTCGACGCGGTTGTACGAGCGCGCCAGCTCGGGGGTGATGCGCTCCTCGTACGACGTGTACCAGTGGGGCGAGCCCACCGCGATCCCGAGCGACAGCTTCTCCGGGGGCATGTGCTCCAGGAAGACGTCGATCACGGCCTCCATCCACGGCAACCCCGCCTGGGGCCCCGGAGGCGTGCGGCGTGTGTGTTGCGAATAGGTCATGACCGAGAGGAAGTCGCTCACCTCGGCCATGGCCGCGAGGTCGTATCCCCCGCGCCACGAGTCGAAGAGCCACTCCTGGTACGCCGTTGCACCAGCGAGCTCGTCCGGCTTGTGCACCACCGCGGCGCTGATCTCGTACCCCTCGGCGTGCAGCGCCGCCGCCGCCGCGCGGTAGAACTCCGTGAAGACGTCGCGGTCGTGGATGCTCAGGTTCTCGATGTCGAGCTGGATGCCGTCGTAGTCGTGACGACGGCAGAGCTCGACCAGCGTCTCGATCACCCGTGTCCGGGCATCCTCGTCCTCGAGGAAGGTGGTCAGGTCGGCCTGGTTGAAGCCGCGGTTCACCAGGAGCGGCATGACGCGCACGCCGTGCTCGCGGGCGAGCTCCAGCACCGTCGGGTCCACCTCACCGTACACCACGCCGTCCTCGTCGATGTTGTAGGAGGACGGCGCGAGGATGTCGATGCGGTCGACGTTGGCTACGAAGCTCTCGTAGCTCGTCTCGCGGTCCACGTAGTAGAAGAGGCGCTCGACCTGCTGGGCGGCCGCGTCACCCGGCAGGAGCGTCGAGAAGAGGGTGGTGGCCATGATGGCCACGTGGACCCTGGCGGCGCGCCCGAAGCGCTCAGCCGGGCGGCGGTGGGGCGAGACGGTGATGGCGTCCATTGGATTCGCTGAGACCTGGCGTTTCGAGGGGCGGGGCCCCGTGGGGGTGCAGCCTTCGACCCTAACAATGCGACCCGTCCCCTCCCCCGCCAACCCGGCGCCGGCTGCCCTTCGGTCGCCGGGTCGCTGGCCGAGACGCTGAGTTACGCGTAGTAGTGGGCAACGGCGGGAATCGTCGCTACCCGCGACGCGGCCCCACCCGCCCGTACAATGCTCCGACGTCGGACAGGGTTGATTTCACGGAGCCAGGTGAACCCATGGCACGACACGTTGCGCTCCTCCGTGGCATCAATGTCGGGGGAAGAAACAAGCTGCCCATGAGCGAGCTCGTCGCGCTCTTCGAGGCCGTCGGGTGCCGCTCGGTCCGCACCTACATCCAGAGCGGCAACGTGGTGTTCGAGGGTGGCAGCGCCCTGGGCCGCAGGGTTGTCCATGACATCCCCCGCCTGGTCGAGGAACGCTTCGGCTTCAGGGTGCCGGTCCTCGTGCGGAGCGCCAAAGACATCCATGGAGCGATCGCTGCCAACCCATTCCTCCAAGAGCCCACCGATCCGACGCACCTGCACATCGGGTTCCTCGCCGCGGCCCCTGGCGAGACCGCCATCGAGTCCCTCGACCCGGAGCGTTCAAGCACAGACCGCTTCGTGGTTCGGGGCCGAGAGGTCTACCTGCACGTGCCGGGCGGAATGGCCCGGACCAGGCTCACCACAGACTATTTCGACCGGCGCCTGGGTACCACGATGACCGTGCGCAATTGGCGGACTGTGACCAGGCTGGCCGAGATGGTGCGTTTGTAGGGCGCGGCTCTCCTTCCCGAGGAAGCGCTCTTGTTTCCATGATCCCGCCTGACTTACTTTGCGTTGCAAAGTGTGCGCGCATCGGGTGTCGATGGGCGCGAGCTCAAGCGGGATGGAAGGTGCCCATGAGGAAGTGGTTGAGGCGACTCCGCGGTGCAATAGGGATGGGCCTGACCTGGGCGCTCGCGTGGTTCAGCGCGGGCATGATCCTCCTCCTCATTGTCGGGTTCGGCGCCGCCGATGTCCCGTTTCCCCTCGGCTTCGGTCTCCTGGGCTTTCTTGCCGGCGTCACGTTTTCCGGGGTTCTCGGAATCGTCGAGGGCCGGCGCAGGTTCGACCAGATGTCGCTTTCGCGCTTTGCGGCGTGGGGCGCCCTCGGGGGTCTTCTGCTGTCCGGGATCTTCGTCCCGGTGGCGGGGCTTGGAGGGGGTGCCCTCCTGGTACTGGGCCCCGTGTTCGCTCTGTCGGGTTCGGTCTGCGCCGCCGGCTCGCTCGCCCTGGCCAGAAGGGCAGAGGACCGAGAGCTGCTCGACGCCGGCGCCGACGTGGACGAGGCCGGGCTCACCGAAGAGGAGACGCGAGAGCTGCTCGGAGGCGGGGGCTGATCGCTCCAGTCGGACCCCGTCCGCAGCCCAGGAGAACGCCGTTCGTCAGCACGGTCAAAGCTCGAAGAAGAGAGCCGTGATGTAGGCGACGATGCTGAGGAGCCCGACATGCGCGATCGGCCGCTGACCACGTACCGTCTTCAGGACGAGACCCCCCACCGCGAGGCAGAGGAAGACGCCGTGAAACCCGAGGTTCATCGGGTCCGGCAGGCTTCCTGACCGCACCAGGTCCTTCAGAAGGCTCACGCCCAGGAGCACGATAAGCAATCCGAACAGCCACGGACGTTGATGAAAGAAATTCTCCCGAAGATCGCGCAGCGGTGTCTCTCCGCTCGGGAATACCACCATGGCGAGAAGGAACAGAACGATCGGCTGGAGAAGCACCACGGTGAACTGAAGGAAGTTCCATTCCGAGTACTCTCGGTATCCGAACATCGTCCACCATGTTTGCAGATGGACGAGCAGAATGAACCCCGCCCACGCCAGTGACGGACCGAATGGGCGGAATGTGTCTCGGCGCTCCAGCCACCGTCCAAAGCCCAGAAGGAGGTGAGTGATTCCCAGGCCGAGCACGATCGAGATGAGCACCGACAGGTATTCGAAGGCTTCCACGTTCCTCCCCCCTGAGCCCTCCATGATCGCCAGAGCCGCACGTGACGGATCGGAGTTCTGCCGCCACCGCCGGCTTCGCGGCAATCTACGGACCTCAGGTCCCCCTGCCACTCCGGGTGAGCCCCATCACGCAGTGCCCGGCCTCGGTCGCCGCGGCGACCGGTTCGGCGTTGAGTGCTCCGGGAAGAAGGAGTTGTCCATGCCGTTTGCTCCGCCCCATGGTGGAGATAGGCTTCGGCACAACCGCGGGCCGCAGCTGCCCCTGTCATTCCATTCGACCTGGAGAACCTCCCTTGAAGGTCCTGATCGTATTGTCACTCGGCTTCGGTGTGTTGACCGTGGCGTTCGTGGCCCTTTCGGTCCGTACGTTTCGGTCCCGTCGATGGGTCGCGTCGGCGCTCCGAACGACTCTGGGACTCCTGTTCGCCTCCCTCGCGGCGCTAGCGGCAACGCTGAGCCTGGCAACGCAGGGCTACCGCGCCCTGACCTCGGAAGAGGTTGCGTTGACCATCACCACGGTGCCTACCGGCCCAGGGGCCTTCCAAGCGTATGTGGAGTTTCCCGATGGTCGGGATACGGCCCTGGCGGTACGTGGGGATCAGATCCTGGTGGATGCCCGCATCCTGAAGTGGAAGTACCTCGGCAACCTGCTCGGGCTTCGTACCCAGTATGAGCTCGATCGCCTCACGGGGCGGTACGTTGACATTGACGAAGAGCGTGCACTCGAGCGCACCGTACACTCGTTGGGAGTGGACAAGTCCGTGGATCTCTACGAGCTCCTGCAGCGGTACTCACTGCTCAGGTTCCTGGCGGATGCGGAGTATGGCTCTGCGACGTATGTCGAAGTCGGTGAGCCAATGAGATTGGAGGTCAGGGTCTCGACCACGGGACTGCTGCTCCGAGAAGTCCCGATGCGGTAGCCCAGCTCCCTCTGTTTCACCCCAATCCCGGTCTTCAGGTACATCGGGAGCACGCCAGAGGGAATCCCGACGCACCGTCGAATACAGCCCGGGGCATGCGCGGCCCAATGGGTGCCGCGGGTGCCGGCCTCTATCGCCACGGGTACCAAGGATGGTCGAGGACCCCCTCCCTGCTGAGGAGCCGCGCGAGAGCGGGATCCCGAAGGGCATCCCACAGATCCATCGTCTCGCCACCCACCGATATGGCTCGGCTCACGAGCCGCACCCCGTGGCTGTAGTCGACCCAGCGATCAGTATGCCCCAGGTAGAGCGGCTGAATCGGCTCACCATCCGCTTTGTGCCACCCGTAGATCGCGACCCGACCGGGGTTGGATGCAAGGGACTGACAGACCACGATGTCCTTCTTGTGGCCGGATACCAGCGAGCCCATGGGCGTAGACGCGCGCTCACGCTGGGATCGAACCGCGAGGGAGTGGCGCAGGAACACGGGAACGGTGGTCATCTCCGGACTCGGCGGGATCGGCTCGGGATTCAACTTGAGGACGGCCCCGGCCCATATCGCATCCACGAGCACCGGCGTCGGCAGAGACATCTCGAGCTCGTCCGCGATCCGCTGCGCAGCCTGTGGAGTCATCGGGACGAGGAGATAGTCCGAGTCAGAACCCACAGCCAGATAGTCCGGCGTGACCCGGATCTCGACAACACCGCCACGGACCGTCCCGATTCGCACCGGGCTGAGATCACGAAGCCACTCTGGCACGTTGCCCTGGAGGATCTCCGAGACGATGCGGTCATCGCGTGCCTCGACCCCAAGGCCCTCGATCGCCCGTGCAAACTCAGTACCGGATACCGCGCTCGGTGGGCGCGACGGCAACTCCAGCCTCTGGGCGGTCGTCGGGCAGGGCAGGAGCGTGGCAATGCTGACGGCCACCGTGCACATCATGATCCGCCCAACCATCCGCCACGCCAGTCAGAAGGGCGTCAGACTTCCGGGGGGCTCCACTGGGACCCCGGGTGTCGGCGCCGTCTCGCGGTGGCCGCTCGTGTGAAGCCCCTGCCCTGTGTGACGGTCAGGCGCCCCGAGCGCTCGACGATGAGTCTCACTCGACCATCCAGGCGCTACATCCATCCGACGCTGTCCTTGCACATGCCTGCCCTGCTCCCCGGTGCCCACAACATCCGAAGTGTGCCTCCGCACGGTGGATCGCGCCAGCTGCCGCGGCACCGCTGAGACAGGCGGAAGCGGGCCTCGGTACAGTGCCGGCTGACCCGTCGGGGCACCCGACCCTCGACCCCGAGGCAGGCGTCCGCTAGTCTCCGAGCGAGTTGCGCGCCGCCGGCGGGGATGAGGCGGCGCTTCGCGGCAGGTTCAGGAGGCCCCATGATCGAGAACGTCCGTCGCGCGCTGGCTGCGCGCGTCCCCCTCGCCATAGCGCTGGCACTGGCCAGCGTGGCGCCCGTTCGAGCCCAGGACGCCGCCCTGTGGATGCGCTACCCCGCGATCTCGCCGGACGGCTCGACGATTGTCTTCAGCTACAAGGGCGACCTGTACACCGTGCCGTTGGCCGGCGGCACGGCGCGCGCGCTCACCCTGGGCGAGACGTACGAGTTCGCTCCGGTGTGGAGTCACGACGGCTCGTCGATCGCCTTCGCGTCGGACCGGTACGGCAACTTCGATGTCTTCGTCATGCCGGCGGCGGGCGGTGAGGCCAGGCGCCTGACCTTCCATTCGCTGCCGGAGGTTCCGAGCAGCTTCACCGCGGACGACAGCGCCGTCCTCTTCCCCGGATACCGGCAGCAGCTCGCCACGGACGTGCAGTTTCCCATCCCCCTCATGACGCACCTGTATTCGGTGCCGACGACAGGGGGACGGGTCGACATGGTGCTGCCCGTGCCGGCCCTCAACGCGACGGTGGACGGGTCCGGCGGCAAGCTCATCTACGAGGACGTGAAAGGCTACGAGGACGCCTGGCGCAAGCACCACACGTCATCCGTGACGCGCGACGTCTGGGTCCACGACCTGGGCGACGGCAGCTACCGTCAGCTCTCGGACTTCGAGGGCGAGAACCGCAACCCGGTCTTCGACGACGACGGTGACGGCTTCTTCTACCTCTCCGAGCGGAGCGGCTCGTTCAACATCTGGCGGAGCTCTCTGTCCACGCCGTCCACGAGCACGCAGCTGACTCGCTTCGAGGACAACCCGGTACGCTTTCTGACGCGCGCAGGGAATGGCACGCTCTGCTGCACGCTCTGCTTCGGCTTCCGCGGCGAGATCTACACCATGGCGCCAGGTGGCGAGCCATCGAAGGTTCCGATCCGCATCGCGCAGGATGGGCGTACGGCGATCGACGAGACGGTGCCGGTCAACCAGGGCTTCACCGAGGCGACCCTGTCGCCGAACGGCAAGGAGTTCGCCTACGTCTTCCGCGGCGAGATCTTCGTGAGCGCCGTGGAGGGCGGCATGACCAAGCGCGTGACCGACACCCCGTGGCAGGAGCGGAGCGTGCGCTTCAGCCCGGACGGCCGATCCGTCGTGTACGCGGCCGAGCGGGATGGGAGCTGGAACGTGTACACGACCACGATCGCACGCGACGAGGAGCCGTTCTTCCACGCCGCCACGCTCCTGGAGGAGAAGGCCGTCGTCACGACGGAGGCAGAGGAGTACCAGCCGGCCTTCTCGCCGGACGGGAACGAGGTCGCCTATCTGGAGAACCGCGTCGTTCTCCGGGTCGTGAACCTCGCGAGCGGCGAGCGGCGCACGATCCTCACGGCCGAGCACAACTACTCCTACGCCGACGGCGACCAGTACTACACATGGTCGCCGGATGGACGCTGGTTTCTGGTCCAGTACGGCTACCAGAACCGCATCTTCACGCCGCAGGTCGGCCTCGTCGCGGCGGACGGCGGGGGCGAGCTGCGCGACCTGACCAGGAGCGGCTACGACGACTTCGGCCCGAAGTGGGTCATGGGTGGGAACGCCATGATCTGGGCCTCGGACCGCGAAGGGACCCTCGCACAGGGCGGTGGTTCTACGAGCGGTGACGTCTACGCCATGTTCTTCTCGCACGCGGCCTGGGACCGCTTCCGCCTCACGAAGGAAGAGCTCGCCGTGGTGAAGGAAGCCGAGAAGGCGGACAGCGCGTCGGTCGCCGACACCACTCAGGCGGAGGTGACGATCGACTGGGACGGGCTGGACCTGCGCAAGGCGCGGCTGACCGTGAACACCTCGCCGATCTCGGACTGGGTCCTGTCCAAGGACGGTGAGAAGCTCTTCTACCTGACCGAGTTCGATCACGACAACGACGTCTGGGTCACGGAGACGCGCACGCGTGAGACGAAGCTCCTCGCCAAGATGGGTGCGGGCAGTGTGAGCGCCGAGATGTCACCGGACGGGTCCTGGCTGTTCATCCTCGCGGACGGGAAGCCCGTGAAGGTCTCCACGTCCGACGGGGCCGTGACGCCGCTGCGCACGACCGGAGAGATGATCCTGCGCACGGCGAACGAGCGCGCGTACATCTTCGACCACGCCTGGCGGCAGTTCCGGGAGAAGTTCTACCTGCCCGAGATCACCCATATCGACTGGCCCGCGTACCGCACGGAGTACGTCCGGTTCCTGCCCCACATCGACAACAACTACGACTTCGCGGAGCTCCTGAGCGAGATGCTCGGCGAGGTGAACGTCTCGCACACCGGCGGCCGCTTCCGGCCCACACGGCCAAACACGGACCAGACCGCCGAGCTCGGCCTGCTCTACGACTACGGCTGGACGGGCGAGGGGCTGCGCGTCGCCGAGGTGATCGAGGGCGGTCCGGCCGACAAGGCCGCCTCGCGGATCCGCCCCGGAACGATCGTCACGGCGATCGACGGCACGCCGGTGACAGCCGACATCGACTTCTATGCGCTGCTGAACCGCAAGGTCGGCGATCCCACGCTGCTCTCCTTGCGCGATCCCGGCTCGGGCTCGACGTGGGACGAGACCGTGAAGCCGGTCAATCTGCAAACGAACAACGAGCTCATGTACCAGCGCTGGGTGCGGCGCCGGCGGGCCGAGGTGGACTCCCTGTCGAACGGACGGCTCGGCTACGTCCACGTGCGATCCATGGACGACGCCAGCATGCGCACGGTGTTCGACGAGGCGATGGGGATGGGATGGGGCAAGGAGGGGATCGTCGTGGACACGCGCTTCAACGGAGGCGGCAACATCCACGAGCAGCTCTCGGACTTCCTGAGCGGCGAGGCGTACTTCGACGTGATCCCGCACGGCCAGCAGGTCGGGCAGGAGCCCTTCAACAAGTGGACGAGCCCGTCCATCGTGATCATCAACGAGAGCGACTACTCCGACGCCCACCTCTTCCCATTGGCCTACAGGGAGAAGGGGATCGGGCAGACCGTGGGCATGCCGGTCCCGGGCACGGGAACCTTCGTCTGGTGGGAGAGGCAGATCGACCCGACACTGGTCTTCGGGATTCCCATGGGCGGGTGGCGCACCCCGGACGGCCTCTTCGGGGAGAACAACCAGTTCGAGCCGGACATCCGGCAGCCCATGGATCCGGCCGTCATGACCGGCGGCCACGACCAACCCCCGGGACTCCGCATGCCGCCCCGTCACTCTTCGTGTCTTCCTCCTCGTCCTTTTCTCCCTCCTTCTGGCTCCCCCGCGGTTGTCCGCCCTGGGCGGAAACGGACCCCAGCTGTACCTGACGTCCGCGGGGGGAGGGGAAGCCAGCCCCATGGCAGAGGCACGGTCGTCGGCACTGGTCCTACCTTCCCATCCTCTCCAGCACCTCCGTGACCCAGTTCTGGACGAGGATGAGCTCGGGTGACCCGCCGGTCCGCTTGACCATGAGGAAGCGTTGACCGTCGGGGCTGATGTCGTAGTGCGTGTGGTTGCGACTCGTGGAGTAGTCCTCGGCCGAGAACAGCACCGTTCGCTGTCCCACCAGGAAGGCCTCCCCAGCCGTGACTGCCGCGCTGACCAGGTATCCATCGAGGCTACGGTAGAAGATCTCGCTTCCGTCGCGGGACCACAGCGGCTCCGTCCCGCCGCCCCTCGAGATCTGCCACCGTCCGCCCGGACCCGGGAACGGTCGGACGTAGACCTCGTCCCGCCCCGATTCGTCGGACACGTAGGCGAGCCACCGCCCACCCGGAGAGATCTTCGGATTCCACTCGTCGAACTCCGTGGCCAGAAAGACCCGTTCCGTGCTGTCTCCCCGCTCCCGGTACCGGATGTCGCGCCCGTCACCATCGATGGTCACCCGGTACACGAGGTAGCGCCCATCTCGAGACCACGACGCTTCCCAGACCGGCCACTGCGACCCGACGGTGAGCCGGGGCCTAGCACTGCCGTCGGCGGGCATCGTGTACAGGCCCCGCGAGCCGTCGAACACCGAGATGAAGGTGAGTTCCCGGCCTTCGGGCAGCCATTCCGGACGCTGGTTGTCTTCCCCCTGGAAGGTGAGCCGCGAGATCGTGCCCTGCTCGAGCTCCGCGATCCAGATGTTCTCACCCTGTTCACCGACCACCGAGACGGCGGCCCGTCCGCCGTCCGGCGACAGGGCCATGCTCTCGATATCCCCCGCGGCGTCGATGTCGATCGCCTGCTCTCCGCCGTCCCGGTCGACCCACACGAGCTGCTCCGACCTCTCTCCCTTGAGATACAGGAGCGATCCGTCCCGCGCGATCGAAAACTCGGCCGCCTGGATACCCTTGGTGAGAACGCCCTGGAGGAGGGGCGTGGAGGGACCGGTCACTTCCAGGGCCTCCGCGTCGAAAGGCGCCGCCAACAGCGCTCCGTCGTCCCTCGCGTACACCACCAGGCCGGGCTCCACGTAGCGAGCCCGCACGCCCTCCAGAATCGTGGTCACCTCACCCGTGGCCACCGAAGCCACGGCGATCTCCGCATCCTCGTTCAGGCCGCTCGGGGAGTGCGTCGTGAAGAGCACGCCGGCGCCATTCGGAAGCACATCGGGCCAGGCGAACTCCCGGCCCGCCGTCGTGTCGGGTACGGCGACCGTGTCGGGGGGCCCACCGGCGGGGGATAGTCGGACGACGGGATCGAGCTCCGGACCCGCCTCGATCACGTACAGGAAGCCGTCGTCTCCCCACGCGCCGCCCACCTGGTACAGGCTGTCCTCTACGAGGGTGATGGGCGGTCCTCCCGTGAGGGAGACCACGTGCAGCGACCCCGGGGTGAAGAAGGCAACCGACCGGCCGTCGGGGAAGAAGAACGGAGAGGATGCGCCTTCCGTGCCCGGGATCGGCGTCGCGCTGAGCTGGTTCATCTCCCGCAGCCAGAGCCGAGGGCCGTTGTCGCCGGGGCCGACATACACGAATCGCCTTCCGTCCGGGGACAGCTCGGCCGTCGTCCCCCCCTGATCCTCGATTGCCTGGTCGGCCGGAAGGGCGATGCTGAACCGTGAGACCGGCGCCCCCGGCTCCGGTCGGGTGAGACTCCAGAGCGCGACGGCGCCCGTGAGGGCCGCCACGGACATCGCGGCGAGGAAGGGCACGTTGCCGAACAGCCCATGCGGCCCCGTCGCCGCCGGCCCCGCGGTCGCCGCCATGGGCGTCGCCGTCATCTCCGGCCTGGCGAGCGCCTCAGCGAAGTCTGCCGCGCTGCTCCAGCGGTCCGCGGGGAGCTTCTCCAGCGCCTTCATCACGGCCGCGGCCACATGTCGAGGTACGCTCTTGCGGAGATCCGTGATCGGACGGACCTCGTCGGTGAGGATCTTCACCAGGACCGCCTGCCCGGTCGGCCCGGTGTGGGGCGGCTCGCCGACCAGCATCTCGTAGAGCACCGCACCCAGGGAGTAGACGTCGGCGCGGCTGGTGAGGTCCCGGTCGGCGGTGGCCTGCTCCGGGCTCATGTAGTGGGGTGTGCCGAGGCTGAGCCCGGTCTCGGTCATCCGCCCCTGACCCGCCGCGGTCAACGCCAGCGCGATGCCGAAGTCGGCGACCAGGGGTCGTCCATCGTGCAGGAGGATGTTGGCGGGCTTGACGTCCCGGTGGATGACGCCCTGGCGGTGCGCGTAGTCGAGCGCCTCGGCCACGTCGGTGGCGATCCCGACCGCCTCCTCGACACCGAGCTGCGTTTCCCGGTCCAGCCGCTCCCTGAGCGACTCCCCCTCGACGTACGGCATCACGTAGAAGAGGAAGCCCTCGACCGCGCCCGAGTCGAAGAGGGGAAGGATGTGGGGGTGCTGCAGGTTGGCGGTAGTACGGATCTCGGCCAGGAACCGCTCCGCGCCGATCACCGCGGCCAGCTCCGGCTTGAGGACCTTGATGGCGACCCGGCGGTCGTGCTTCAGGTCGTCGGCCAGGTAGACCGTGGCCATGCCGCCTTCGCCGAGCTTGCGCTCGACGCGGTAGCGTTCCGCGAGGGCGGCGGTGAGACGCCCGATCATCGCGGCCCGTATTCCAGCCTCGACACGAGCTCGGGCAGGTTCTGGATGACCATGATCCGGCTGGCCCAGTTGAACTTCACCATCACGAACGTCTCCCCGTCCGGCGAGACGTCGTAGTTCGTGTGCGGGATCCCCGTCGGGTGGCCATCCCACCCGCCCCGAGCTCGCGCTCGATGCGGTAGGGGCCGCTCAAGGCCGCATTGAGCCGATCAATCACGTCGACTCCTTCGAAGTGGCGTTCCGGAAGCGTTCGGACGTTCGATGATGCGCTCAACTTGGGGGGGCGAATGCGCCGCGGCCAGCCGAAGTAGGCCTCGCATCGCCCAGAATTCGGGTAGTCCGACGAGCGTTGGACTCAGGTAGCTCAGCTCGGCGCGAGCCGCTTCAGCTCCTCGAAGAAGTTCTGGACCATGACCAATCGTCGCCCTGAATCCGACTCACGGCTCGCACCGCGCATATGCGGATAGACCGCGAGAATGAATCTGTCCCCGTCAGGGTGCAATGACGCTCCGGGCATGGGTATCTGTCCGATGTCCGGATTAGGGAAGAGAGAATCGATGGACAGGACCCTCAGCACCGGCTCCCGCTCCAGATGCGCCGCCACGAGCCACCTGTCGAGGCGTGTGGCGTAGTAGAGCGTGTTCCCGTCCGGGGACCAGAACGGAACACCCCCGCCCTCACCCACGACCGTGGGCTCATCCGGCTCGGGGAAGCTTCGCACATAGAGTCCCTCCTGGCCCGACTCGATCGAGCGGTACGCCGCGAGCGTTCCGTCCGGCGAGACCACGACGTCGCCAAGGTCGGCCTCAGTGCGCAGGTAGAGCTGAGCGCTGGGACGATCGGGATCCGAAATGTCGAGAGTCCACAATGCGCCGGCGAACTGGTCGTCCTGGTCTTCGAAGAGAAGCAGTGTATTCGCTACCCACTGTGTCACGAGCTGGGCCCCGTCACGAACGAGAACACTCCGCGGCGGGGCATCGCTCGCCAAATCCTTGATGAAGATGTCGAGCGTGGCGCCGCGATTCGAGGAGAAAGCGATTCGGCGACCATCGGGAGAGAAGACCGGGGAGACGTTTCCGCCTTCGAACGTGACCTGCCTCGGCGTCGTGTTGAGTCTCGTGTTGTACGTGTAGATCTGCGAATCACTCGAGAAAGCCACGGACTCCCCGTCTGGGGACCAGATCGGACCGAAGCGGGTGTAGTCACGGGGCGCGAGTGGAAGCAGGCGCTGGTTGCCCGCCAGATCGACCTCCGCAAGAGCCAAGCCCGCGTTGGCGGCGCCTTCCGCGTAGAGGAGGGTCCCTGTTCGCGACAGTGCGAACTGACTGCCCGCGAGGAGAGCGGTCTGGACCCCATCGAAGAGCGCCCTGGGCGGACCCGTCACCTCCAACCGCTTCGCGTCGAAGGGGATCGCCAGCACGGCTCCGTCCCTCGAGCTGTAGACGATGTGTCCCGAGGAGGCGTATCGGGCAGTCATCCCCCCGAAGAGAGGCCGGCTTTCCCCGCTCTCGAGATCGAGCAGCAAGATCTGCGGGTCGGAGCCACTCCGGCTGCGGGTGAACAGGAGGCCGCGTCCACCCGGAATCGCGTCCGGTTGTAGGTCTTGAGCCGTGCTCGTCGTCACGGCCTCTTCGCGCCCCGATCCGTCGTCTCGCAGCCGCGAGAGGCCCCCTTCATCCGCGCGTCGGAAGTAGAGCCACCCGTCCTGGCTCCATGCGAGGCCGCTCGCGCCACCCGCCAGGCCGGTTTCGACCAGAGTGAGGGGCGGAGCGCCCGTCAGGGAGGCGACCATCAGGCGTCCGGTGCTGACGAACGCCACGGCACCGCCGTCGGGCGAAAACACCGGCGTGCGCGCGCCCTCGGTGGCAGGAATCGGTGTGGCGTCGAGCTGGTCCAGCCGCCGATGCCATAGCTGAGTCACACTTCCCCGGGTGCCCGCAAAGACGAGATCCGACCCGTCGGGAGACAGCGCGAAAGCGACGCCAGGGTCGGTTTGGAGTGCCAGGTCCGTCGGCAACGGTATCGCCGAGCGCACCACCGATAGGGGCGACTCCGGTCGGAACACGGTCCAACCCACGACGGCTGCGAAGAGTACGGAGAGTACCGCTAGAGCGCGCGCCAATGGCGTCCACATCCCCGCGGGCGCGGCGTCCGTCGCGCCTTCCACGGCTGTGCCGTGCCGAAAGGCGGGCTGAGCCAGCGCGGTGGCGAAGCCCTCCGCTCTCGTGAAGCGATCGGCCGGGACGGTTTCGAGCGCCCTCCGAATCGCCGCGTCGACGTTGGCCGGCACCGAAGGGCGCTGCTTCGTCGCGGATGTCGGCTCGCCCGCGATGATCTTGCCCAGGATCGCCTGCGGCGTGCTCCCCGTGTGGGGCGGCTCGCCGATAAGCATCTCGTACAGGACGCAGCCGAGGGCGTAGATGTCGGTCGCGGCACCTACAGAAAGGTCGCCTGTCGCTTGCTCCGGGCTCATGTAATGCGGCGTGCCCAGGCTCAGGCCGGTTTCGGTCAGGCGGCCCCCGCCCGCGACACCGACGGCGAGCGCGATGCCGAAGTCCGACACGACCGGCTTGCCATCCTGGAGCAGGATGTTGGCCGGCTTGATGTCCCGATGGATGACACGGTGACGGTGCGCGTAGTCGAGGGCCTCGGCGACATTCCTTGTGATCTGGACCGCCTCGTCCACCGGAAGCTGGTGCTCACGGTCGAGACGCTCCCGCAGGCTCTCGCCCTCGACGTACGGCATCACGTAGAACAGGAACGAGTCCGCCTCACCCGAGTCGAACAGCGGCAGGATGTGTGGATGCTGGAGGCTCGCCGTGGTCTTGATCTCGGCGAGGAATCGCTCCGCTCCGACGACCGCTGCCAGCTCGGGCTTCAGAACCTTGAGGGCGACCTTCCGCTCGTGCTTCAGGTCGTCGGCCAGGTAGACGGTCGCCATCCCGCCCTCACCGAGTTGCCGCTCGATGCGGTAGCGGTCTCCCAGAGCCGCATTCAGCCGTTCGACCGTCTGGCTCATGCTAGGCGCGGCTCCGTGCCGTGTTCAGGCAGATGATCGGGGGCACGGCGGCAAGATGCGCGCGCAATCACGATCGTGCCAACTCCGACGGATATCGAATTACGGAAGAGCGGGTTAGCGGACGCTCCTACCCGATTCCGGCGAGGTTCGCCGGGTGTTCGCGCTTTTGGGCCACATGAGCGGCGGTCCGGCAACCCGATCCGGCTATCCGGGCCGGTCCGAGTGGAACCACCGATCCGGTGATCGAGCCTGCGAAACGCCTTATTCTATGCGAAACCCACCGGAATGGGGCCGGGGAGGAGAGTCTTCGTTGGCAGTAGGTCACGCGTTCGAGTCGTGCCGGGGACATTCGGGTGCCCAGGATCGCCCCGACCACCCGCTGCGGCCGCATCCGATGGATCACTCCATGGTGGGATCAATCGAAGAACGGGCAACCCTTTCCCGCCACGCGGCGCGCACACGAGTAGCTCGTGGCGGTGCACGCGTCGCATCCGTGACGGTGCCGGAAAGACAACACCACCAGGAGGGCCAGTGGGACAACGACCAGAAGGATGGCAGGTAGGAGCAGCAACGTGAACATGAGACTCCCGCGCGAGCACGTACGAGGAAGGAACCGAGGTTCGTGAGCTGGGCAGGAGTTATCTACTGACAACGTGAATGATCGCCCCTGAGCGCCGCTATCGTCAAATGAGTCGCTCAACAGGTCCTCGTCGACCCGCCAGCAAGGGGGCTCCCGAGCCAGCCCCGGCTGGGGCCACCGGCGTAATTATCTACAACCGGGCATACGATGAGAATGTGAGGCAGAGCGGGGAGCGCCTGATGCGGATCACCGTGGGCGACATCCCAGACGGGGTGGATGCATTCACCGTGCCCGTCGCCTTCATCAAGCACAGTGACGGCGTAGCGCTCCGAGATGCGGCACCGGTCGAGGCGAGGATGGAGGGTGCGGCATTCGAGGTGCTCGAAGAGACCGTCGACTATCTTGCGGACAGCGAGCGGTTGCCGCACGAGAGCGCAGAATCACTCAAGTACCTGGTACGGGAAGCGGAGGGTGCGGCGTTGGCCGGTGACTACGCGGAAGCTGAGTACCGGCTGATAGAAGAGTACCAGCGCGAGGTAACCTCCCTGGAGAAAGGCGAGTCCATCTCATACGAGGATTGGGAGATACTCTACTACGCCGCGGTGCCCATCATCTACGCTCTACGGCAGACCGA
>JARRLD010000220.1:0-7750 GCA_037387345.1 Gemmatimonadota bacterium | reverse complement strand
GCGCCGACTTGCCTGGGCGGAGTACTACCGGGGCTCTGTCGAGTTGGCCCTGGGAAACACGGACGCGGCGACCGACCGATTCGCGGCGGCTCTGGCGATCGCCGACAGCCTCGCGGCCCTCGACCCCACCAACCAGAGCGTGGCTCGCTCCCAGGTTAACTTCAGAGCCCGCCGGGCTCAGGCGCATTCGCTCGCCGGTCGCCACAGGGAAGCTCTTGGCGACTTCGCACGCGCCGTCCAGGAGGCCGAGGCCCTGGTGCGGCGCTCGCCGGACAACCCGCAGTATACAGGCACGCTCGGCTGGGCTCACATGGAGCACGCGCTGGCGCTCGTCCGCGCCGGGCGGCCTCGGATGGCGCTGCAGGAGGCCGACCGAGCCGAGGAGCTTCTCAGTCCACAGGCCGAAGCAGACCGGGAGACCCGATACCAGCTCGCGTGGGCGGGCCTGGCCCGCGGGGCGTCCCTGGAGGCCCTGGGGCGAGGCGCCGAGGCAACCGCCGCGCGGGAGGGCGCTCTCACCCTGCTGGAGGACCTGGTCGGACAACCTGGCGGCGAGGAGTTCCGTCCGGGTCTCGCCGACGCGCTGCTGGCCCTGGACCACCGTGCGGCGGCCGAAGCGGAGCTGCGGATCCTCCGAACCCAGGGGTACCGGCAGCCGTTCCTGTCGGCGCCGCCCTCGGGAACCGATCCCTGACTCGACCCCCCGGACCCCGGGGGAAGGAATGCCCCTCCACGATCAAGGAGAACAACATGGGTGCCACGTGGAACCGCGACGTGAAGGTCGTTTCCGGAGCCTGAAAAAACGGCACGGAGACCGAGCACATGGTAGTCGACCTCTCGCGGGTCAACGCCAATCCTCCGGATCATCCCAATGACGGCCCCACGGAGATCCACGTGTCCAGGACGGATCGTACCGGTCGGCACGGAGCGCAGGTCCTGTATCACGCGAAGACGGCCCGTCTGAACCTCACCGGCATCGACCCGGACAACCAGGACGGACTCGCCGCGTCCACGCGTGGCAACGGCGAGACCCTCGTTCTCAGCGACACCGGCCCGGCCGGCAAGACCTACACCTATACCGTGCTGGGCACGTACGACGGAAGTCCCGTCCACACCTGCGATCCCCAGATCCACAACGAGGATGATGAGGATGATGAAGTGACGCGCTGAGCGGAGCGAGGCAGGTCCGGGCCGGGTCGCCAGTACCGATCGGGACCCACATCCGTAGATTTCACTGTCCGGGCGCGCCGACACCGGCGTGGCAACCCGAGCAGCGGCAGGTCTGTCTAATCCGTATGTGATGGGGGCCCGCGGTACGCCCGCGGAGCTACTTCCCAGGGGCGGGGTGGATGATCGACCGGATCAAGGAGCTGTGGCGTGAGCTTAGGCAGCGGCGCGTCGTGGGCGCAGCCGCCGCCTACGCGGCTGTCGCGTTCGTGGCGCTCCAACTCTCCGAGATCCTCTTTCCCGCGTTCGGTCTCGAGCCTTCGGCCATACGGCTGCTGCTGGGAGCCCTCCTCGCCGGCTTCCCCGTTGTCCTGGCGTTTTCCTGGGTCTACGACGTCACCCGTACGGGCCTCAAACGCACGGACGCCGGCGGCTCAGGGTCGGGGCTGGCTCCCATCGTGATGACCGTCGGTGTGGTCGCGAGCGGGGCCGGCCTGGGGCTCCTGGGCTGGTGGGCCATCCGGGGGGTGGGCGAGGGGGACTCGCGGCCGGTATCGGAGTCGTCCATCGCCGTGCTCCCCTTCGTCGACCTGAGCGAGGGCGGAGACCAGGCATACCTCGGGGACGGCCTCGCCGAGGAGATCCTGAACGTGCTGGCCGGTGTCGGAGACCTGCACGTCGCAGCGAGGACGTCGGCCTTCGCCTTCCGGGACGCGTCCCAGGATATCCGCGACGTGGGCCGGCAGCTCGGGGTGGCGACCGTCCTCGAGGGCAGCATCCGCCGGGACCAGCGACGGGTGCGCATCACGGCGCAGCTCATCGACGCGGAGACTGGATTCCATCTCTGGTCGAACACCTACGATCGAGAGGTACGTGACCTCTTCCAGGTCCAGGACGAGATCGCGGGCTCCATCGTCGGGGCGCTTCTGGGCCAGCTGGACATCACCGGGCGCTCCACGTCACGACACGTCGCACCGCCGGAGGCGCAGGAGGCCTATTGGCAGGGACGGGCGCAGTGGAATCGACGGGACGCCGCAGGCATCCCGGGAGCGCTGCGGCTCTTCGAGCGCGCTTTGACCCTCGACCCCGAATACCCGGAGGCCTATGCCGGCCTCGCAGACGCGTACGCCCTGCTTCCCCTGTTCGTCACGGGCATGGATCCTGACGTGGCTACCTCTCACGCGGAGGCAGCCGCCCTCAAGGCCATCGAGCTCGACCCCACTCTGGCCGAGCCCTACGCATCGCTCGGCCTGGTGCGGGCGCTGGAGCGGGACCGTGCCGGCGCCCTCGCCTCCTTCGGCCAGGCCCTGGAGCTCAACCCGTCCTGCGCTCCCGCCCTCCACTGGAGGGCCAACGTGCTCGCGGACATGGGCCAGCTGGAGGCCGCCGTCAGGGATGTGGAAAAGGCGGCCAGGCTGGATCCGTTGTCCCCCGCGATCGCCTCGGACATGGGTCGGATCCTCTTGTGGTCGGGACAGGTGGATGCCGCCGAGGCCGCGTTCGATGCCGCGCTCCAGCTGGACTTCCGGTTCCCTCCGGCGCTGTACGGACGCGCGCTGGTAGCACTGGAGCGGAACGAGCCCGTGCCCCTCCAGATGGCGTTCGCCCAGTGGGCCGCGGTGAGCGGGCTGGCACCGTCCCTGGCCGGGCAGCTCGCGGAGGCCATGGTCGAGTACCGGCGGACCGGGGTTCCGGGGGATGTCCCGCTCGGGCTGCAGTCCCTGGAGGCGGGCGGGGCGCCGGTGTCGGCCGGCACCGTCGCTGCCCTCCATGCCCTGGTGGGATCGCGGGACGGAGCCGTCCGCTGGCTGCGTCGCTCGGTGGAGGATCGGTCCTGGGTGGACCAGTATCTGGCGGTGAATCCGGTCTACGACGGGCTCCGCACCGACCCTGGGTTCCTCGAGGTGATCACCGAGGTCTCACGGCCCGAAGGCGAATAGCAGCCCTTGCCTTCCATATACATGCACATTACATGTATATGACCCTGACCCACGAGAGGCTGTTGCGCCATGAGCCCACGGGACCCGATGAGCCCGACCGATTTCCACGTCCTTCTCGTTCTGAGCCAGGGAGCGCTCTACGGGTACGCGATCAAGAGAGCGCTCGAAAGTGAATCCGGCGGCGCGATCGATCCGGAGATCGGATCTCTGTACCGTGTGATCGCCAGGCTCGTGAGCACCGGTCTCGTCGAGCACGTCGAGGGGACGACACCCCCGGCCCACGAGGTTCACCCGGGCCGGCAACGGAAGTACTACGCCCTCACCGTCGCGGGCGAGAGCGCGCTTCGCGAGGAAGCCGCACGGCTTCAGGCGGCCGTGGGGCTCGCCAAGGGACGCGGCCTTCTGTCCGAGATGGGCCCATGATGCGCCGACTCGCGTCCTCCCTCGTCCGCGGCCTCCTGGCCCTCTACCCGGCTTCGTTCCGATCCCGCTTCCGGACGGATCTCGCGTCCGCCGTGGAAGATCGCCTGGACACCATCTGGGCCGGCTCTCGGTTCATGGCGCCCGCCCTCGTCGCTGGGCTCGCCGCCGACGTTCTCTTCGCCGCTGTGCGTGAGCGTCTGCACCCGAGCTTCCACGCCGCGGCGCCCTCCACCCGTCCCACGACCGGCCTCGCCCCGGGTGTCCTCGTGACTGCCATGATCCAGGACCTGCGCTTTGCGTTCCGCTCGCTCCTCCGGCGGCCCGGCTTCAGCGCCGTGGCGCTCTTCACCCTCGCCCTCGGTGTCGGAGCGAGCACCGCCGTCTTCACCGTCGTGGACGGCGTCCTCCTCGAGCCCCTGCCCTTCCCGGAGCCGGACGAGCTGGTGATGGCGTGGGCGTACGACACCGGTGACGGGCCCGTGGCTACCTCCGGTGGGCTTGTGCGTGGGTATATGTCCCAGCCGGACATCGAGAGCATGCGGGACGTCCCTGTCTTCGAGTCCGTGGAGGGTCTCACCACCTCCGGTGCCACCGTGACGGGCGGGGATCGTCCCGAGCGCGTGGACATCGCGCGATCGACCGGAGGGCTGCTGACGCTCCTCGGTGTCCCGCCGTTGATGGGGCGGGATCTTCGCCATGACGACAACCTCCCCGACGCCCGACGCGCGGTGGTCGTCTCGCACGGCTTCTGGTCGAGCCGACTCGGCGCCGATCCCGGCGTGATCGGGACCACGATCGAGCTGAACGAGCGAACGTGGGAGATCGTCGGCGTGGCGCCGGCCGACTTCGACTATCCGGCGGGCACCGAGGTCTGGGAGCCGTACCGCCTCGACGTGGCCGACGGATGCGGTCGCGGCTGCCACGTGTACAACGGCGCCCTCGTCCGCCTCGCCGACGGAGTGACGCTGGACGTGGCCCAGCAGGCGCTCGACGCTCTTGCCGCCAGCCTCTCCGCCGAGTATCCGGACAGCAACTTCGACAAGGGCCTGCAGCTCGAGCGTCTGCTCGACTACCGGGTCAGCGACGTGCGCACCGGCTTGTGGGTCGTGCTGGCAGCCGTCGGCCTCGTCCTCCTCATCGTGTGCGCGAACACGGCGAACCTGCTCCTGGTGCGGGCGTCGTCTCGCGGCCGCGAGGTGGCGGTGCGTACCGCCCTCGGCGCCTCGAGAGGCCGGCTCTTCACGCAGGTGATCACGGAGAGCGTGGTGCTCGCCGTCCTCGGGAGCGCCTTCGGGCTGGTCCTCTCCACGGCCCTGCTCCGGGGCTTGCAGGTGCTCGCCGGAGACCGGCTGCCCCGCATGGCCGAGGTCGGCATCGACGGCGGCGTCCTGCTCTTCCTCGTGGCCGTGACCAGCGTGGTCGCCCTGCTGTTCGGCCTGAGCCCGGCGCTGCACGTGTCCGGCCGCCGGAGTGCTCATCGACTCTCGGGGGGCGCCCGAGACGGCGCACGGGCGGGCGGCAGAGCACGATCCGTGTTGCTTGCCGTCGAGGTGGCCTTCTCGATCCTCCTGCTCGCAGGCTCCGGGTTCCTCCTTCGCAGCCTCGATCAGCTCTATCGCGTCGACATGGGCTTCGACGGTGAGGACGTGTCCCGCTTCACGTTGAGCCTCCCGTCGGCACGGTACGAAGACCTGGGTTCGCTCGTACGCTTCTACAGTCGGCTCGAGGACGAGTTGCTCGGGTTGCCCGGTGTCGAGTCCGTAGGATCGGTCTACGGCGCTCCCCTGGCCGGAGGGAACATCTCCGGCTCGGTCCTCGTGGAGGGGCGCCCGGATCCCCAACCCGGTGAGGAGACCGACGCTTCGATGCGACCGGTGACGCCTGGCTACTTCGCGACGATGGGAATGACGGTCCTGCGCGGGCGAGGCATCGAGGACACGGACCTGACCGACACCGAGCCGGTCGCGGTCGTGAACGAGGCGTTCGTGCGGCAGAACTTCCCCTACGAGGAGGTCCTCGGCCAGAAGATCCGGGTCACCGCCAGCTTCGGCTACGGATCCCCGTACTGGCGCGTGGTCGGCGTGGTGGGAGACGTGCGGCGCACCATGTCGGGGGATCCGGTGGCCGAGGTCTATCCACCGCACACCCAGTACGGTCCCGGCTTCATGCAGGTGCACATGCGCTCCAGGGCCGACGTCCCCAGTCCGTTTTCCGCCGCGCGCGACGTCGTGGCCCGCCTGGATCCCAACCTGGCGATGCGCGGCGTGGAGACGATCTCCGAGGCCAAGCGGCACGACACCGCGGGCACGCGCCTGTTCCTCATGCTCGTGGCGATGTTCGCCGGCGTGGCCATCGTGCTCGCCGGCGTAGGGCTCTACGGTGTGGTCGCCTACCTCGTCTCGCAGCGCACGCGTGAGATCGGAATCCGCATGGCGCTCGGCGCCAGGAGCGCGGGCGTGACGCGGATGGTCGTCCTGCAGGGAATCCGGCCCACGGTGCTGGGCATCATCGGCGGGCTGGTGCTCGCTGGATTCGGCGGGCAGGTGATGCGAAGCTTGCTCTTCGGCGTGAGGCCCACCGACCCGCTGGTGTTGTCGAGCGTGAGCTTCCTGGTCTTGTTCGTCGCGATCCTGGCGACGCTTCTTCCGGCGCGGCGCGCGACCCGGGTCAGCCCGACCGAGGCACTCAGAATCGAGTAGCCAGGGGCCAGCCACCGTCGACCGGAGCCACGATCCCGGTCGACATCGGCATGTGCGTGACCACCGCGAGTACCGTCCGGGCCACGTCGTCCGGCTCGGCCAGCCTGCCCAGCGGCGTGTCGTCGAGCATTCGCTGACGCACCTCGGGAGGCCAGCCGCGCGTGAGCTCCGTATCGACCAGCCCGGGAGACACCGACACGACGCGGATCTCGGGCGCCAGAGCCCTGGCCAGCGACATGGTCATGTTGTCCAGCGCCGCTTTCGAGGCGCAGTACGCCACGTTGCTGCCGTTTCCGGTGAACGCGGCGACGGAGGAGATATTCACCACCACGCCTCCTCCGTCCCGGGCCAACAGGTCGCGAAACGCCCGCACCGTGGCGAACGGGCCTCGGACGTTCGTGCGCATGACCAGGTCGAAGAAGTCGTCGTCCAGCCGGTCCAGATCCCGGTGCGGGATCCGCTTGGTGGTCGCCGCGTTGTTGACGAGGACGTCGAGGCGGCCGTCATCCGCCGCGATCGACGCCGCCGCTGCATTCAGCCCCTCCGAGTCCGTGGCCGAGACCTGGATGGCACGGTGCCCTTCCCCGTGGAGGTTGGCCAGCACCTGGGCGGCGCCCTCCGCGCTGTCGCGGTGGGTGATGATGACGTACCGAGGGATCGGGCCGGCCCCGGCCGGCTCCGTTGGGGACAACCTAGGGGGCAGGCCCAGCCGCTTCCATGGTGTGCGTGACGGGAGAAGAGGCACCGGACCGGCCATTTGCCAACGAATGACCAGGGGTACAAGGTTTGGAGCGCCTGCGGGTATCCACTCAGTCTCCGAGCAGGGGGCGCCTCGCCTTGACCTGGACATTCTGGTCCGTACCCGGAATCCTCCAGCTTCTCATCGCCTGGAGCGCCGCTGTCGCGCTGCTGCGCATCGCCCCCTATCGGTCCCTCAACCGCCGGCTCGCCGCGATGCTGGTCCTGGAAGGCATGTGGGGAGGTCAGGTCGTCAACTTCATGATCGAGGACCGGTCCCTCTACCTCCTGGTAAGTCAGATCGGAATCGCGGCGGCGGCTGCCCTCCCGTTCCAGTACCTCTCCTTCCTCGGCAGTGCGCTCGAGACCCGGCTCGTGGCGCTATTCGGATCGCGTCGCGCCGTCATCCTGCTGGGCATCCTGAGCGCGGCTGCTGCCCTCCTCGTCCTGCTGTCGCCGTCCACGTTCATCGGCGAGCTCTATTCACCCACCTGGGCCACGTGGAATTTCTCGTTCCGACCCTGGGGGGCGCGGATCGGGCAGCTTAACGGGATCGTTTCCATGCTCGGGCTGGTGGCTTCCCTGGTCGTCTTCCTGAATGCCGAGCGTGGTTCGGCGGCACGGTCCCAGGCCATGTGGTTCGTCATCGCATTCGGACTGCGAGACGCCTGGAACACCATCGCGTGGGGCCTCTATCCGACCCTGCGCCCGATCCCCTTCTGGGGAGAGTTCATCTACCACTTCGGGGCGCCGGCCGTCAATACCGTTTACGTATGCCTCATG
>JARRLD010000219.1:0-11207 GCA_037387345.1 Gemmatimonadota bacterium | reverse complement strand
CCCCCGCCCGTCAGTTGGGGTCGGAGCCCTCCAGAGCCTGGAGCCGTCGCCCGTGATCCAAGACGACGGTTCCGAAATCGACCTCCCATCGGCCGAAACGCGTCTCGATCTTGTCGAAGCGCGCATGCGTGGCGGTCTCGAACCTGTCCATGCGGGACTCCAAGCGGTCCATGCGGGACCCCAGGCGGTCCATACGGGACCCCAGGCGGACCATGCCGGCTTCGATCCCATCGAAACGCGCACGCGTCTCGACTTCGAAGCGATCCTGGCGGCTCTCGAGTGCTTCGACGCGGCTCTCCAGGCGCTCCAGGCGGGCATTGATGACCGTCTGTCCCTCGGCCAGGGCCCGGATGTCATCCCGCATGGCCTCGTGGCTCACCTCCAGGACGGCCAACCGGTGCTCCATGGTATCGAGGCGCTGTTCGACGGCGTCGAAGCGCCGGTCGATGGCCTCGAAGCGCCGGTCGATGGCCTCGAACTTCCTGCCGAGGAACTCGATGAGCTCGGTGTACTGGTCGGAGGTCATGGACGAGGGACGAAGGAGTCAGGGGCGCCAAATCTAGGAGGCTCTCCCGGCCATGACCATGTTTGGTTGGGACGCCGACAAGTGCTGTTGCGCGATGCCTGACAGGCGGTCGAGCGGAGCCTCTACACCCCAACGCGGTGGGCCAGCTGACGCGTCCAGCCATTCCGGGGCCCGATACCCGGTGGCAGCGTCGGGCCAAGATCGTCGATCTCACCTCACCGCAGAGAGTCTTGCCAATATTTGCCATCAGGCTCTATCGTGGGCGTATGGCCACCATGAACATCTCCCTACCGGATGCGTTGCGGGATTTCGTCGAGCAGCAGGTCGAAGAACGGCACTACAGCACCAGCAGCGAATATGTCCGCGAGCTGATCCGAAGGGAGCAGGAACGAGTCCACGTCCGCGCGCTCCTCCTGTCGGGGCTGGCGTCGGAGCCCGACGGGCCAGCGGACGATCGCTACTTCGAGGCCCTTCGTGATCGGACGCGACCGCCCGACAAGGGTTGATGCGAAAGCTGGTCATCCCGAGGCTGGCGGCCACCCGCGACGCCGAGCGAGCCGTCGACCACTACGTGGGTAAGGGCGCACCGGAAGCGGCGGCAGGGTTCGTGACGGCGCTCCAAGAGGCGTACGATCACATCGGAGCGCATCCGGCGTCTGGATCCCCGCGGTACGCCTACGAGCTGGACCTCCCGGGGCTCCGCTCCTGGCCGCTGGGGCGGTATCCGTACGTGGTCTTCTACCGCGAAGGCCAAGATCATGTCGACGTCTGGCGCGTGCTGCATGCGGCGCGGGACCTGCCGGCCTGGCTGACGGAGTAGGCGCATTCGGGGCTCCGCCCGGCGCCGGAGTGATGAACGCTCCTGCCTGGCGTCTCCAGGGGACTGTCACACACCTCCCGCATGGTGTTCCAGGCGGGCAGGTCCGGCTCAACGGATCGGGTTCGACAACTTCAACCTCAATCTGACCAAGGCATGACAACATCGGACGTCTCTTCCGACGGGACCGTATCCGGCGAAGTCCGCGTATTCGAGGATCGCCAGATCATCGTGTTCGACGTGCGCTTCCTTCCCTCGGGCAACACCATCGCTCACCTGGGCTTGTCAAAGGTCCTTTTCCGCAACGGCGCGACGGGCGCGATCGAGCACACGCTCCACATGCCGGAGGGTGTCAGATATGTCATGGCCTGGGCGCTATCTCCCTCAGGGGACCGGATCCTCTGGGCGTGCAAGGAGACCGGCCTCCATCTGGTCGGTCTTTCGGGGCTCAGTTCCTCGAGCGGCGCCACGAATGGGGACGGCGCGCACGAGGATCTGTCGAGACGCTATCCGGCCTACCACACGGCCTGTGACGTCACGTTCTCCCCGGACGGCAGAATGTGCGCGGCGGCACACGGCCAGGCCTACGCGACGGTATGGAACCTGGAGGGCGGTGGGCTGTGGCGGCTTCTGGGGAGGGAGGACCCGCGCCAACCCCCTACACAAATCCGCAGGGTGGTGTGGGCGCCGGATGGCAAGACGGTAGCGACCCGGGACGACCGGGGCGTGGTGAGGCTCTGGGATGTCGAGACCGGGAGAGAGACCCTTCGTGTGGTGGGCCGGAGCAATCCCTCCCTGGCGGAAGTGGATCGACCTGACGATGAGCCGCTAGACGTCTGGTCTCCGGCGGGCTTCGGAGCCATCGCCTTCACACCGGACTCCCGGCACCTGGCGGCCGGCGATGCGGAAGTCGTCCGCCTCTGGTCGGTGGAGACCGGGCGGGAGGTAGCGGCGTGGGTGGGGCACGGCGCGCGCCACTGGGGTCTCGACTACCGTCCCCGCATCTATGCGATCCGGTTCTCCGCCGACGGGAGGCGGGCCCTGACCATCGGGGTGGATTCGGCGCTGCGGGTCTGGGACGTCCCGACTGGCACTCAGATCTGGGGCGCGATCCCCGCGCCATGCTGCATTGACCACGGGGACATCAGCGCCGACGGGCGCCGCGTGATCTGGGCGGGATGCCGCGGCATGCGGCTCTACGAGGTGGCGTGATCAGGTCTCCGGCGTGTCCAGATCCAGGACCGTCTCGCCGTAGAGCATGGAGACCTCTTCCTGCTCATACAGGTGGTGGCCCACCGGCTTGTACTTCCAGCTCCCGCAGAAGCCACCGAACCGGATCCCCTCGATCCCGACCACGTTCAGATGCAGGTCCCGGACCGGATCCGGGAACGGTCCAGGACGATCGTGATTGCCGCGCACCCCCATGGCATGGCTGGGCTTGTACCGCGTGAGCGCCATGGTGATGGTCTGCTCCCAGAGATCCCCCAGGCAGACCAGGAGATCGCAATCGTCGGTCTCCAGCTTGCCCACGAGAAGGTCATCGTCGCTGATCAGGATGGTCTTCATGCTCTCCGGGTCTCGATGCCTCAGGGGAGATTCGGCGCTGGCATGTCCCGCGGCGCTATCGCACCGTCACCTCAACCTCGGCATCCAGGGCCTGAAGCAACTCCACCATGCGGTCGACGGTCTTGCTGTAATTCGTCGTATCGAGGAGGCGGTACAGCTGTGCCGGGGACGTCCCCAATCGGCGGGCCAGCGCACGCACGCCCGTGGAGGACGCCTCGAAGTGCCTCCGGGCCTCCACCGTGAGCTGGTGAAGCAGCAGGTCGCGCATGTAGGACGGATCCCGATGGAAATCCAGGACCATGTCGACGACTACGCTACCTTCCTTTCCGGAGGCGAGCACGTAGGTCACGCCTTCCCGGCCCAGCTCGTCGTCGACGTGAAGCTCCCGGATCGGGTCGTCTCGGGTCGGTGGCGGATCACAGCGATGGTAGGGGAACGTCAGTGTCCCACGGCCCGTCAGCTCCAAGGCGAGCTCGCGCTTGCGGTTGTTGTGACGAACTTTCAGCACCTTGGTGCGTGGCCTCACAGCTTCCCCTCCTGTGCCAACTGCGTGATGAGCCGGACGATCCGACGGGTGGCCCGGCCCTCCATGGGGCATCCCGCGCCGAGGTTCCACTTCAGAACCTGTCGGCCGTCCTTGTACACATGAACATGGCGAGGCGGATGATCACCGGACCAGGTGATGAACAGGTATCCTCCACGACGGATCCGGCCCAACTTCGTGTCCTAATAATGTTATCGTATAAGATAACACTTGTCGAGGTTCCTGATACGGGTGGCGAGCATCCGGCCACCGCGACTCGAGGTGATGGCAAGGAAGAAGCGTCGGTGGGGCCGAGGGATGGGCTGAGGGGCCCTGTCAACGTCGCCTTCTCCCCGGATGGGACGATGTGCGCCGCGGCCCACGTCCAGGCTTACGCGACGGTATGGACCTGGAGGGCGGCGAGCTGCTGCGTCTACTGGGGAGGGAGAAGCCCACCGGACGGCCCACGCGAGTCCGCGGGGTGGCGTGGGCGCCGGACGGTCGAACGGTGATGACCCGGGAGGACCACGGCCCATTGAGGCTCTGGGACACCGCGACGTGGTAGGAGACCCTGCGCCTGGAGGGCCGAAGCCGCCCGGCAGGGGCAGCGGGAGCAGGCCGCCCGGAGGACACGCCCACGTCCGTGGGGGCTCTGGCGGAGGTTCTCCGCGGACGGGGGGCGGGCCCTGACCATTGGCGTGGATTCGGCGTTACGCGCATGGGACGTTCGGTCAGGGACCGAGATCTGGAGCGTGGTTCCGCCGGCCTGCTGTGTGGAGCAGGGGGACATCAGCCGCGACGGGCGCCGGGTGATCTGGGCTGGGTGCCGCGGGATGCGGATGTACGAGGTGAGGTGATCAGGCCCCGGGCTCTCCAGATCCAGGGCCGTCACCATACGGCACAATGGACTCCTCCAAGCTTCTTGACGATCTCGCGGCGTGGATATGGATGAAGAGGAGAGGCCTTCCTCGTGCTCGGCGCCTACGTCACATGACGTATGGCTGTCATGCTCTCCTGTCCAGAGACTGGGAAGAGTCCGTCAACGTCTTCCTCGCAAAGGAGAGAGGGCGATGAGAAAGCGAACGGGACGCCTGGCGAGGATGATGCTGGACCTCGTGGTGCCTGGCTCAGGCCGGCGAGGGACGCGAGTGGCCGCCTGCTGTGTGCAAGGCTTCCTCGCCCTCTGCCTGCCGGTTGCGCTCGGTGCCCAGGTACCGGCGACTCCGCCGGCGGGCGTCCCGGACTCCATCCGCGCCCGCGCAGCAGATCAATCCTCGCGGGCGCACCTGCTCTTGGTCGCGTTCGACGCAGGAGCGACCCCGGCCCAGAAGGACTCCGCGCTCGCCCGGATTTCCGGACGGGTCGTCGGGGGCATACCTGTTGACAGGCCGGACCTGGACGGGTGGTACGTCGTTCGTCTGGAGTCACGGCGAGGAACACGCGCCAGCGCGTATGGTCCACGTATGCAGCTGCTGTACCTCCCGTGGGTGCGTGCCAGCGGAAGTTGGAACCATCGGGCGGATGTGGCGCTGGCAACAACGGACCGGCGTTCGTCAGATCCTGTGGGGAGACCTGCTCAGCGTAGAAGTCCGGGAACGATCGGTATGGGGCAGCCTGGAGGCTCGGTTCGCGCCGTTCCGGTCGGAGGTGAGGCGGATCCGGGTTGATGGTATGTCGCCAAACGCTGCGAAGGATCGCAGTCGCACCTGGACGCTCGGAATCGACCCCAGGGCCCCATCCGACTCCGCCTGGGGACAGGTCGCGGTCACGCCTGACGGGAGAGCTGATGTGCTGCGTGCCCCCGAGTGGGTGGGCAATCCGGGGGTGGAGCCATTCCACTCGTCAGGGCTTCTTCGGGTCGAGCCGGAAGCGTTCCTGCTCCCGTTCCTCTTTGGACCGTCGGACGCGCCGGGGGAAGTGAAGCGCTGGATGCACCGCATCGAGCTAGGGTCGGGAGACTCCCTTTCGCGTGGCGGATTTCAGGTTGAACGTGTCGTTTCCTCGGTCGTGGGTTCGGGGCCAGGCGGCTTGCGCAGCGTGCGTGACAGCGCCTGGGTCACGGTTCGGCGGAGCTGGGGCACGTACGACTTCGCGCTCGCCGACACCATCCGGATGTCGGAGGACTTGCGGGGGACCGTCCTGGGGGTGGCCCGGCTCGATACGCTCGGCCTCGTGTCTGCACGGGAGGACACCGTCGTACTTCGCGGGGAGGTGCACGCTGAGTTCCCGGACGGTCGCATCGTGAACGTGCCGCTTCGATACGAGGCCGAGCGAGCCGTTACCCGAACCAATCCAGCCGACTATCTGGTCGAGTTCTGGGAGGGACGTGGGCTCTCCTGGAGTGGTGGGATGGCCGTGCGTCGCGGGCCGACGGAGCTCGAGACACGACTGACGAACGGCGATCCGACGGCGACCGACTCCGTGCTGGATCTTTGGCGCACGACGCCAGATCCGGAGGAGCGTCGGAGGCTGCAGAGCCTGGTCGCGCGGACGAGACTCTCCAGCGAGCCGGGAACCTATGAAGAGTTCCTCTGGCAGGAGGGCGATACGGCCCTCTGGCTTCGCGGAGCGATCGAGGACTTCAGCATGCCGGACCGACCTCCGCTCACGAGCCGGGATCTCGAGAGGATGCTGCCCTTCCTGGACGACCCGGAACGTCTCTGGGGGATCGGGCTGACGGGAAGCGCGTACTCCAGGCTCATGCAGGGCGTGGCCGACGCTCCACCCGCAACGACGACGGATACCAGTGCATGGTCGTTGACCCCGCCGGCCTTCGAGCTGCTCGGGAGCTGGAGGGAACGGGCGAGGGATCCCCGGCTACGAGACCTCGCGACCTTCGCCTGGTTCACCCTCGCTCCCGCACAGCGGTATCCGGCTCTCGCGGCCCTGGCGAGGAGCCCGCGAGCCACCTACCTGGCCAGACAGGGGCTGCGGCTGGCGGAGGGCGCGCCAGTTCCCGGCAACCCCGATCAGCCGGGCGTCCCGGCCCGTGACGCCCCCGCTGACCTCTGGGCGCAATGGGCCAAGCAGGGGCCCAATATCCTCGGGGTTCGGCTGCCCGAGTTCGGGCTGTTCCGGCTCGCCCATCCTGATCGCGACGTCGGCGACGATGTCGCGTACCGCTACCGGGAAGCGTCCACGGAAGAGGAACGGTCCGTGTTCCGCGATATCGGACGAGGGTTGGGCGTGGTCGCGCTCCCCTCTCCGGAGCAGATCGTGGCCCGCGTGGCAGCCGGAGGTCCAGTGGATGGTGCGATCGGTCTCTTGCTCGACTCGGCCGGGCCGCCGCCCGACTCGATCCAGATCACCATCCTGAGTCGATTCCTGTCCCATGAGCTCGATGGCGCCCCCTGGTGGGACGATCTCGCCGGGGGGCGCGCCGGAGTCTCGCGGGCAGCGGGGGACGGCGTGCCACGGTTCCTGCTGGACAGCAATCTCCCCGATGGCTTTCGCCCGGTTCTCCGAGACCGGCTCCAGATCGTCTCCCGAAGGTGTGATAACACTTGTCGATCTCTGGAGGTAGTCGCGAGGGACCTCTCCACCCCAGACCGGGGTGCTGGGAAGCTCAAAGTCCCGGTGGGCGGAGCGATGGCATCCAGGGGCGGGAGCGCACCGCGCAGCTCCCAGGCCAGCACCGCCGTCCGGGCGCCGGGGACGCAGTCGTTGACCCTTGGCCCAGACAACCCCAATCATCCACCTCTTCCGCCGCCCTCATCACCAGCGTCCGCAGGTTCCGCACGTCCAGCTCGTTGTAGGCCAGGAGCTTCGTCCACTTGGCCTTCGCCGTGCGGGTGAGCTTCTCATAGCGTCCCCGCGCGGCGAGTTGGTCGCGCACGAATCGGAGGCGGGCGGTGGCGTGGCCGCAGCGCAGGTGCTTCGGTCTCTCGATCCCCGCGCAGCGCTCGAATTCCGCGAGCGTCCATTCTCGCGGTCGCTCGAAAGGCCGGAGGCGGTTCCACCAGCGCTTCAGGATTCTTCGCCCGTCAGCGTAGAAGGGCTCGAGGTCGACGGGGGAGAACTCCCGAGTGACGTGCATCTCGTGCTCCGAGTACGCGACGATGCGGCGGTGCTCCTGCCGCGCGACCCGGACCAGCTCCGTCATGATCTCCTCGAACGTGGCCACGCGGAGGTCCTTGGCCCGGGCAGCGGGCGCAAGGACCGCGTCCGTGACGACCTGATGGAGATGATCTTCGATCTGGTAGCCGACGAGGGCCGGCTGCTGATCCTGGAAGCTCTCGAAGTCGAGGTAGACGGCGCGGGCGACCTCGGCGGGAGTGATGTGCCTCCTCGGGTTCGGAATCCGGGGGGTGTCGGTAGGCATGCTGAGCTCCTTCGGATGGGGCGGAGTGCGGAGCAGCGGCCGGTGCGGCGCGCTCCCGCCTCAATAATCCTGTGCGCCCAGGCGCACGCGGATCCGTGTGCACGGTTGGCGGAGGTCAGCGGGCCGATCGGGGTCCAACTCGGAGCCCGCGAACGGCAGGGTCGGTTACCCTCTGTCGCGCAACACTTTACGGAGCCGGACAACAGGGCTTGACAGAATCGGGGCCCGAGGCGCCACAGACCCTACCGCGCGCCGGCGGGCTTGCCCATATTGAGGGTGCACGCACCCGCTTGCGTGCCCCGGCGATTTCTGGCGATTGCATCCGGGAGACCAAGCTGCTAAACCGCCCGGGGGCTCCGCGCGGTTGAGAATCGACGCGGAGCCCTTTGTTGTTTGAGAGCCTGAGAAGTCCGGCCCGGACCCCATGAGGTCCGGGAGGGGCGAGCGCTTTGATCACGACAGCTTGGCGGGCTCGCTCCTGACACCGGCGTCCGCCTAAAGCGTCGGAAGGCTCCACGGCCGTCTGCGCCGTGGGGCCTTTCGGCTTCCTTGATCACCTTCCGAAGGAGGCCGATGTCCAATGAACGTGTCCATTCTCGGCGCGTCCACCCCGTCGACGGGCGAGCTCGTCCGCTTCGAGGAGCTGCCGGTCTGCGTGCATGGCGTGCAGTTCCTCTCTCGCGGCGATCTGGTCGCCCTCGCGGGCTTCACGACGGTGGAGTTTCGCAGCGTGTGGTCGGGCACCAAGATGCATGAGCTCGAGGTGCCCAAGGGCGTCGGCCCGCCTCAGGCGCTGGCGATATCCCCGAGGGGTGACCGGGTGCTCTGGGCGTCATACCGATCCGGCGTTCATCTGCTCGACGCCCGCGGGCGCAGCCTGGTTGGCCTCGCGCTGTCGGCGGATGCGGAGCGATACCTGTCCTCCGAGTCCCCGGGCCTCGGCTCCTTCCTGGGGGTCTCCTATCCCGATGGCTCGTACGAAGATTGGTCGGAGCGCTATCCCCCCTACCAGGCCGTATGCGACATCGCCTTCTCGCCCACCGATGACCAGTGCGTCGCGGCGTATGGGCAGGCCTATGCTCTGGTGTGGGACCTGACCACCGGGCACCTTCGCGTCCTTCTGGGCAGGGAGGGGTCCGCGGAGCCACCCAGGCGCATTTACCACGTAGCCTGGTCTCCGGATGGGCGCTACGTGATGACACGTGATGACCGGGGCACGATGAAGCTGTGGGACGTCGAGACGCGCGACGAGGTCCTGTCTGTCGAGGCCCCGCACGATCCGCGGCCGTCGGGCGTGGACCGCCCCGACGACATGCCGGCGGCCCTGTCGTTCGCCGGGGGGATCGGCGCCATCGCCTTTTCGCCGGACTCGAGGCATCTGGTTGCCGGGGACGGGGAGGTGGTCCGTGTGTGGTCGGTACAGACGGGTCGCCTGGTGGCGACCTGGGTGGGGCACGGGGCCAGGCATCCGCTTCTGGGATGCTACGAGGGCGCTCCCCGGATCAGGCGCGTGCGATTCTCGGCATCCGGAGAACGAGCGCTGACGGTCGGGGTGGATTCAGCGCTTCGGGTGTGGGACGTGCCCTCGGGTCGGGAGATCTGGAGCACCGTTCCTGATCCCTGCTGCATCGACCACGGGGACCTTAGCCCCGATGGGACCCACGTCGTCTGGGCAGGGTGCCCGGGTGTGAGGATCTACGAAGTGGGGTAGGAGGATGGCCGGGCTGAATGGACAGGGATAGGCTGGCAGGGCCCGCAGTACTCTGGGGCCGTGCGGAACGACCGACGCCCGACGAAAGGAGACCCGAATGAACCTGCGCATCGCAGACGCCGGTGGGCTGGTCGCCTTCCTGCATCGTGTGATCGTCGGCTCCGGCCGGCCGCTGTTTCACCAGGGAGAGTTGGAGGTCGTCGCCATCGACGGCAGGGTGTTCTTTCACCGTGCCGATCCCGTGACAGTGGGTGGCCCCTATCGCTCGGTGGAGGCGTTGGTTCGGTCGGAAGGCATCCGCCGGTACGCGCTGGACGGCGATCCGAGCGCCGAGGAGCCGGCCGCGGAGGTCTTCGAGTGGGAGAGCGGCTTCTTCCGAGTCGAGGGGGACGGAGGTGGCATCGTGCGGCAATACGCGGATCTGGAGACGGCCGTCAGGGGGGTGGGCGGGGTAGCCCTGGACGGGAGCTGACCCCCCGCTGTCACACCCCTCCGGTAGCATGGAAACGGGTCGGAAGAGCCCGGCCCGTCAACCCTACTGGAGGCGTACCATGACCTTCTTCTCCCATCTGGATGGACGCGCCCGGAGCGCCTGGCTTCCAGGACTGGCCCTCCTCGTCGCCGCCATCCCCATCTTCGGCGCCTGCGGCACCATCATGCACGGCACCACCCAGCCCGTCTCCATCTCTAGCGCTCCCACCGGCGCGCAGGTGACGGTGGACGGGTTCGAGCGGGGAGTGACGCCCGTCATCGCCGAACTGAAACGCAAGGATCACCACATGCTCAGGGTGGCCATGGACGGTTACGAGCCGTTCGAGATGGGCCTGACCCGCTCCGTGAGCGGATGGGTCTGGGGGAACATCGTGTTCGGTGGGCTCATCGGCCTGGCGGTCGATGCCATCAGCGGCGGGCTCTACAAGCTCTCGCCGGACCAGGTGATGGCCGAGCTGCGCACCTCCCGGCCCCTGATGTCAGGCACGGACGGCGTGGTCTACCTGACCGTGGTGCTCCGGCCCATGCCTGGAGCGGAGCGCATTGGACAGCTCGTGCGCGAGTGACGTGCACTCCGTCGAGTTGTACGCCTATGATTCAGGGTGGCCCGGCGGGCGCCGGGCCGCCCCTACTCCAGCAGGAGAGTCCCATGAAACGAGCCCTGATCCCTGGCGCCGTGCTTGCCCTCGCGGCAGCGATCCTCCTGGCAGCCGGTGCCGCCGCGCAGCAGGGTCCACCCGTGACGTCGGATCCTACGGGCTTCCACCTGGCGGGCTACCTGAACGGGTCCGCGATCGAGTACGAGGGCGATAACGAGACTGAATCGGGTGGAGGCATTGCCCTGGCACTGGGGTGGGGCGTCAACCGGAGGGTGACGATCTACCTCAGGGGATCGGCGGCTGAAGTCGACATGGCGGGCCTGAACGACACGTACGCGCTGGCCCATTTCGACATCGCCGCCCGTGTGCACTTCCGCGGGCCGGAAGCGCAGGTGCTGCCCTTCGTGATGGGGGGCGTCAGCGGACGGGCCGCGCAGATCGACCTCCTGGGCGATCCCTTCTCTATCACGGGCGCCGGCCCGACGCTGGGCGGTGGCGTGGCCATCTTCCTGAACCCGTCCCTGGCCATCGACATCGGCCTGAGCTGGACCGCTGGCACCTTCACTCAGGCGGAGTACCGGGGCTTGACGGAAGAGATCGACATCAGCGCCACATCTGCCCGATTCGAGGCGGGGGTGGCGTGGTGGGCGAG
>JARRLD010000218.1:0-9889 GCA_037387345.1 Gemmatimonadota bacterium | reverse complement strand
GCGGGCGGCTACATCTCCGTCCGCACGGGAAGCGCGCAGGACGCCAATGCGGTCCCCATCAGGACGCGGGACGCGGATCTGGCCATGGACGCGGCCCAATGCATAGGATGTGGGGCCTGCGTGGCGGTGTGTCCCAACGCCTCGGCCATGCTGTTCACCGCGGCAAAGGTCAGCCACCTCGGCCTGCTGCCGCAGGGCCAACCCGAACGGTATACGCGCGTCCTGGACATGGTCGCCCAGCACGACGCAGAGGCCTTCGGGAGCTGCACGAATCATGGCGCCTGTCAGGAAGCCTGCCCGAAGGGCATCAGCGTCGACTTCATTGCCCGACTGAACCGCGACCTCGTCGTGAGCTCATGGAAGGCAGCGGGAGATTGACGTGACGAATCGTTCCGAGCGCGGCGCCTCGTTCCTCCTTGGGCCGACGGACCCAGCGGACGTGGTGACCCCCGACGACCTGGGGGAGGAGGAGCGGATGCTCGTCCGCTCCCTGGTGGAGTTCGCCGAACGGGAGATCGGCCCGGCCATGGACAAGCTGGTGGCCCGCGACCCCGAAACCAGCCGGGGGCTGTTCAAGAAGGCGGCCGAGCTGGGGATCTTCATGGCCGAGGTTCCCGAGGAGATGGGGGGGCTGGATCTCTCGGTGCTGGCGATCACCGCGATGTGCTCGCCGCCCGCCGACATCGGACCCATGGGCCAGATGCTCTGGGGACACCAGGGAATCGGGATGCTCCCCATCGTGAACTTCGGCACGCCGGAGCAGATCGAGCGGTACCTCGGCCCGTGCATGGAAGGCGACATGCTGTCGGCCTTCGCCCTCACGGAGCCGGGCACCGGTTCCGACGCCATGAACATCCAGGCGCGCGCCGAGCTGGACGACGCGGGCACGCACTACGTCCTGAACGGATCCAAGCAGTGGATCACCAATGCCGGGTGGGCGGATCTCTTCGTCCTCTTCGCCAAGGTCGGCGGGGAGCAGTTCACCGCCTTCCTCGTGGAGCGGGAATCTCCCGGGTTGAGCGTTCACGAGCCGGAGCACCTTCTCGGTCACGACGGGTCCTCGGTCAATGCGCTGTCCCTGGAAGACGTCCGGGTGCCGGTGGAGAACGTGCTGGGCGAAGTGGGTCGAGGCCACAAGGTGGCGTTCTGCACATTGAACATGGGCCGCCTCAAGCTGGCGGCGGGTTCGGCCACCGGAGCGAAGATCGCCCTCGGGGTGGCCGCGCGGTACGCGGCGGAGCGGGTCCAGTTCGGGGTGCCGATTGCCACGTTCGGGCTCATCAAACGGAAGCTGGCCGACATGGCGGCCCGGGCATACGCGGCGGATTCCCTGTCGTACAGGACTGCGGGCCTCGTGTATCACAAGCTGGAATCCCTCGATGATGGTACGCCGGTCAGCCCGGAGCGGCGCCTCCAGGCACTCGCGGAGTTCTCCGTGGAATGCGCGCTGGCCAAGGTCTACAGCTCGGAGGCCTACAACACGAACGCCGACGAGGCGGTCCAGGTCTTCGGCGGCTACGGATTCAGCGAGGAGTATCCTCCGGCGAAGATGTACCGGGACTCCCGCATCTCCCGCATCTACGAAGGCACGAACGAGATCAGCCGGCTCTATGCCCAGCGAACCATCTTCAAGAAGCTCGCCAAAGGCTTCGGGGGAGGGCTGGCGCAGGGAGTCAAGGCCCTCGCGGACCCGCACGGGCTGCAGCGAGCGGCCGAGGGCGGGGGAGCGGGCGACGGTGGCGCCGATGAGGAGCGGCTGGCGGCCCTCAAGCGGCTGTACTTCATGCTCATGGGGGAGGCCCTTGCCCGGTTGGGGCCCGAGGGGCTGAACGAGCCCGCCCGGCAGCAGTTCTTGGCGAGCCTCGCCGACATCGCCATGGAGATCTTTGCCGCCGAAAGCGTGGTCCTCCGGGTCGCCAAGCTCGGGGGGGAGGGGAGCCAGGAGGAGGGGGCCATCCGTCGCGCTCTGGCGACCCTGGTGTTTCACCGTTCGCTCGAGCGTACCCGGAGCGAGGCCCGGACCGTTCTCTCGGAGCTGCACCGGGGTGAGGACCTCAGCCGGCGGCTTCGGGAGATGGAAGAGTCGCTTCCGACACCCGAGGGCATGGTGGACGTGCGTAACCGCGTGGCCGATTGGGTTGTCGGCAAGTCTGGAGCGCTCCCGGGCGGCATCGCCTGAGGTCCAGGCAGTCCTCCTCGCCGGTCCCTGGCATCGATGCCGGGCCGACTTGCTCGTCCTCTCCCGGGAACGGTAGTGTGGTGCGTCACTCGGCCGCACCTCGGAGAAGCCAACCATGTCCTCCCGACCGTCATGGGCTCTCGCGAGCCTCGCCCTTCTCGGAGCCGTTTTGGCGGGACCCCTGGGCGCCCGGCAGGAGCTCCCTGCCGATCTCATCCTTCACACCGGTCGCGTGTGGACGGGGGACGAGGCCCGTCCCTGGGCCGAGGCGGTCGCCGTGCGGGGCGATGTCGTCGTCCGGGTCGGGGCCGATGCGGAGGTTCTGGCCCTGCGCGGAGAGGGCACGCGCCTCATCGACCTTCACGGACGCTTCCTTTCTCCAGGCTTCATCGACAATCACACCCACTTCAACCGGGCCGGCGAGCTACTCCTCGGAGTGAACCTCCTGGAGGTCTCCGACGCTGATGGGCTCGTGGAGGAGTTGGCCGCCACGGCGGAGCGTCTTCCTCGGGGGGCCTGGATGGTGGGGGGCATGTGGGGCGCCTACGAGCAGTGGGAGGTGAGCTCCACCGGCAGAGGTGGGGGGCAAGTGGGGCGCCTACGAGCAGTGGGAGGGGAGCTCCACCGGCAGTGGGGCGGACCAGGCGAAGCCGGAAGAGCTCGTCCGGCCCGACCGGGCGCTCATCGATCCGACCACACCGGACACCCCGGCTCTGCTCTGGAACTGGGACCGCTCCCAGTATCTCGCCAATGGAGCCGCCCTCACCGCGGCGGGAGCCGACTGCTCCTGGGAGGGAGTGGAGTGCGAGAGCGGGCGGCCCACCGGACGGCTGGACCGCGCAGGGGCCGCCCGCATCCGAGAGGCGATTCCGGCGAAGAGCATGGATCAGATGCTGGCCGAGGCCAGGGCGGCCCTCGCGGACCTGGCGCAATACGGCGTGACGACCTTCTTCGACATCGCGCCCCCGGGACAGGTGGAGGTCTACCACCGGCTCCGTGAGGCAGGGGAGCTGACCGCCCGGGTCAACATGCGCATGGTCCTCGACACCTGGGACGAGATGCGGGACGCCGGCATCACCGAGGGCTTCGGGGACGAATGGATCCGCTACCAGGGCCTGAAGGGCTTTGTGGACGGAATCATGGGGAGCTCGCAGGCACGGTTCTACGAACCCTACCTCACCACCGGGGTCCGGGGCGCCTGGCGGGACTCGACCAACACGGGCTACGTGACGGACCACGGCTCCGGGTATCTGCCGGAGGGCAACATGCGCACGCTGGTCTTCGGGGCTGACACGGCGGGTTTCAACCCACGGGTGCACGCCATCGGCGACGAAGCCATCGACCGCATCCTGGACATCTTCGAGGAGGTCCAGGAGACGAACGGACCGCGTGAGGGAAGGCGCTTCGCCATCATCCACAATCAGGTCATCCGTGGAGAGGAAACAGCGCTCCGGGAAGCCGAGTTGGGAGTCATTGCGGAAATGCAGCCCTACCATACCATCGACGACATGCGGTGGATGGAGGAACGGATCGGCGAGAGGGCAAGGTGGGCCTACGCCTTCCGGACCTTGAACGAGGCCGGGGTCCTCCTCTCGTTCGGGAGCGACTGGCCCGGCACCAACGCCGCGTGGTATACCGTGAATCCCCTGCAGGGCATCTACGCGGCGGTCACACGACAGACCCTGGACGGAACTCCCGAAGGGGGCTGGTTTCCCCAGGAGCGCATCGACGTGGAGACGGCGCTCCGGGCCTACACGGTGAACAACGCCTGGGTCGGCATGATGGAGGACCGCCTGGGCCAGGTGAAGGAGGGCTTTCTCGCAGATCTGGCGGTCCTGGACCAGAACCCCTTCGAGGTCGATCCGTCGGACCTGAAGGATGTGCGCGTGGACCTTACCATCGTGGGGGGAAAGGTCGTCTTCCGGAGACCGCGCACGTGACGGAAGGAGGGATTCGACGCCGCGCCGCGGTGGGATTCCCCGCCGTGGTTCTGGTGTTGGGTTGCGGGCCAGGCGGGCCGGCACCCCCGGGGCCCGAAGAGATCACCTTCGCCACCGAGCTCGAGGTGGACCTGGGCGCCATGGAGCGTACTTCCTCAGGGCTGTATCTGGAGGATCTGGCCGAGGGTATGGGTCCGTCGGCGCAGCGTACCAGCCTCGTGACGATCCACTACGTCGGATGGCTGCCCGACGGGACCGTCGTGGACGCGAGCCTCGGAGGCGAGCCCTTCCAGTTCCGCATGGGAGGAAACGAGGTGATCCGGGGCTGGAACGAAGGCATCCGGGGGATGCGACTCGGCGGTCGCCGGAAGCTTGTGATCCGGCCGGGCCTGGCGTATGGGGCGCGCGGCACCGCCCGCGTGCCACCTGGAGCCACGCTCGTCTTCGAGGTGCAGCTCGTCGACGTGCGCTAGCGCCAAGCGCGTCCGAAACCCTGGCCTCCCTGCGGCGTATGGTGGGGCAACCCGGAGAAAGAGCCGGAGGTCCGTCGAGGGACACCAGGACGAGGACCGATCCGGCTTCCCGTAGTGACCGCGAGGAAGCGAGCCGTGTCGAACCGTGTCGGGAGAAGAGTGCGAGCGATATCCCTGATGTGCCTTCCGGCCTTCGCGGGATGTGGGGGGATCACCAGCTCGGACCGTCAGGACGTGGTGTTCGAAGTCATCGAGGACGTCACGTTCGCCCCCGGTCTGGACATCGACCTCTCCCTCATGGAGAAGCTACCCTCAGGAGTCTACATTCTCGATCGCGTGGTGGGGACGGGCGAGAGCCTCGCCTACGGCAACAACGCAGATGTGAATTACCGGGGCTGGCTCCGCACCGGCACGCTCTTCGACCAGGGCACCACGTCCTTCCTCATGGGCAATGGCACCGTGATCCCCGGCTTTGAGCAGGGGGTGCTGGGCATGAAGGCGGGAGGGACCCGCCTCCTGATCATCCCGCCCATCCTGGCCTGGGGCGAAAGGGGGGCGCCGGGCATCCCGCCGGGCGCCATCGTGATCTTCGAAGTGGAGCTGCTGGGGGTCAGCTGACCTCTACCTGGCCGGTAGCGTCTCGACGAACGCCACGGCGCGGGCCGCCCATCCGGCCACTTCGTCGTCGGCCACTTGTCACATCTTGGGCAGAGTGACGCCCATTTGCTTCATGTACTTGCCGGCCCGATCCGCGTACGCCACCTCCGGCTCCTCGTCTCCCTCGAAGAAGAGAAGCTGGGCGATCCCCTCCCCGGCATAGATCTTGGCGGGCAGCGGTGTCGTGTTGGAGATCTCGAGGGTCAGGTAGCCCTCCCAGGTGGGCTCCAGGGGAGTGACGTTCACGATGATGCCACAACGGGCATAGGTGGACTTGCCCAGGCACACCACGAGAACGTCCCGTGGGATGCGAAAGTACTCCAGGGTCCGGGCGAGGGCGAAAGAATTCGGCGGGATGATACACTCGTTTTCGTGGATATCCACGAAGGAGCGATCGTCGAAGCGCTTGGGATCGACGATCACGTTGTGGACGTTGGTGAACACCTTGAACTCGGGCGCGACCCGAATGTCGTATCCGTAGGAGGAGAGCCCGTACGAGATGACGCCCTCTCGCACCTGACCGGCTTCGAAGGGCTCGATCATCCCGTGTTCCTGGGACATCCGACGGATCCAGTTGTCGCTCTTGATCGGCATGGCGATGAGGTATTCCGGGGGGAGTTGGGCAGGCGGTGCAGGCGCCCGACCGGCCCCGCCTCGGGGGTGGAAGGAGTGGGAAAGATAGACACCGGTGCGAGGGTCGGGCAAACCCGCGAAAATTGGGAAAAAAGCCCGGCTACCCAGGTTGACACCCCTCCGCGGCCTCCGGTACTTTTTCACGTCCGCAAGTGAACGATTTCACAAACCGTGGCGGCCCCCCATGTCGGGAGCGTATCTGCCCCTGCTGCTGTTGTTCGGCGTCTCTCTGGCAACCGCTGTCGGGATGGTGGTTCTGACCCACATCCTGAACCCCGCCCGACCCACGGCCCAGAAGGCGATGCCCTACGAGTCGGGCATGATCCCCCTGGGCGACACCCGTGCCCGCTTCTCGGTGAAGTTCTACATGGTGGCGATCAGCTTCATCGTCTTCGACCTGGAGACGATCTTCCTGATCCCGTGGGCGGTGCGCATGCGGGAGTTGGGTTGGGGGCCGTTTCTGGCCATGGCGATCTTCGTGGTCGTTCTCGCCGTCGGCCTGTTGTATGAGTGGAAGAAGGGAGGTCTCGAGTGGGAGTAGAGCTGCCCGGAGGAGGGACGAGCGCGCGATCCGGGGGAATCCTGGGCGCGGGTAGCCCCACCTTCCTCACGACCAAAGTGGACTACGTCGTCAACTGGGCGCGGAGAAGCTCGCTCTGGCCCATGCCCTTCGGTACGGCGTGCTGTGCCATCGAGATGATGGCCGCCTTTGCGACGGACTTCGACCTGTCCCGGTTCGGCATGGAGCGCATGTCGTTCAGTCCGCGGCAGGCAGACGTCCTCATCTGCGCGGGCCGGGTCCCGTACAAGCTGGCTCCCGTGCTCCGTCGGATCTGGGACCAGATGCCTCAGCCCAAGTGGTGCATCTCCATGGGCGCCTGTGCCTCCACAGGAGGGGTCTTCGACGTCTACTCCATGGTGCAGGGCATCGATACCATCGTGCCGGTGGACGTCTACATCCCGGGCTGCCCGCCCCGGCCCGAAGGGCTGATCTACGGGCTCATGATGATCCAGGAGAAGGTGAGGAGGGAGTCCATCACCCGGCACTACGACCTCCGGGCGGAGGATCCTGCGACGGTCGCCATGCCCAAGGCGTCCGCCCAGGAGATCGAGGGACTCGCCGGGCCCTTCGGGAACTCCACGAGGCAGGAGAAGCTGGCGGGTGGCGTGAAGGTCGGGGCGAAGACCGGCGAGGACGACCTGGATTCCTGACACGATGAGCCAAGACAACATGAACGGTCTGGACGGCGTCGACGCAGGACCGATCCCCTCCGACACCGGCGCCGCCCCCGAGGCGGGCGCGCCCGCCGACCCTGCCGGCCACCCCTCGGTGGCGGCCCTCTTCGACCGCTTCGGCGATGCCGTCACCCACCACGAGGTCTCGGCAGGGGACGAGCACGTGGTGCACGTGGACCCGAGCCGCAACGTCGAGATCCTGGGATGGCTGAAGGACGATCCGGATCAGCGCTACGATCTGCTGAGGGACGTCACGTGCGTGGACCACGGCGGGGGTGAGCCCCTCCGCGTGGTCTACCAGCTGTGGTCCATCCCGCACCGTCGGGCCCTGCGCGTCCGTTGCCTTCTCGAGCTGGACGCGTTGGAGATCGATTCGGTGGTACCGTTGTGGGCTACCGCGAACTGGCTCGAGCGGGAAGTCTACGACCTGTTCGGCGTCACCTTCCGAGGCCACCCGGACCTCCGCCGGATCCTCATGCCCCACGACTACGCCGAAGGGCATCCCCTCCGAAAGGACTTCCCCCTCCGGGGCAGGTTTTCCCGGGCAGAGCAGACGCGTCGTGCGCTGAACCAGGACGTGGACCGCTTCTATATCCCGGCGGAGCGGGCCGTGGGCCGGGAGCCGCAGGAGGTCACGCTTGCTGCCGAGTCCGGCGACTCGGAGACCGAGGGCTGACACGCTTATGGCTCAGAAGACCGTTGAGTTCAACGTGGGTCGCAACCCCGAGATGGGAGTGGACGGGCTGCCCACACCGAGTCCGATGGCACCCTTCGACGTGCCGGAGCCCGACCTGGGCGAGGAGCACATGCTGGTCAATATCGGGCCCCAGCACCCGGCCACCCACGGGGTCTTGCGGCTCGTGTGCGAGCTGGATGGCGAGACCGTGGTCAACGTCACCCCCCACATCGGGTTCCTTCATTCCTCCTTCGAGAAGCTCGGAGAGTATCGAACCTGGAACCAGATCGTTCCCCTGACCGACCGCATGGACTACCTCGCGCCGTTGATCTACAACTGCGCCTACGTGATGTCGGTGGAGAAGCTGATGGGCCTCGAGGTGACGCCGCGCTGCAAAGTGGCCCGGGTGATCCTCATGGAGCTGGATCGCATCTTCGGTCATCTGCTGTGGCTCGGGACCACGGCCATCGACGTGGGGGCCTTCACGCCCTTCCTGTACACGTTCCACGAACGTGAGAGGATCTACACGCTGCACGAGAAGCTGACGGGCGCGCGCATCACGACCTCCGCTACGCGGGTAGGGGGCCTGATGGCGGACTTCCCCGAGGGGTGGATCGCCGAGCTCGAGCACTTCCTCGACACCTTCCCCAGGACCCTGGAGGAGGTGCATCAGCTCCTGACGGGGAACGGGATCCTCATCGGTCGCACCCAGGGCATCGGCGTAATCGGTGCCGAGGAAGCGGTCAACTACGGCTTCACCGGGCCCAACCTGCGGGCCTCGGGAGTCGACTACGACGTCCGCAAGGACCAGCCGTACTACGACTACGAGACCTACGACTTCGAGGTACCCATCGGCGAGCACGGCGACTGTTACGACCGGTACCTGGTCCGCATGGAGGAGATGGAGCAGAGCATCGGCATCCTGCGCCAGGCCATCGAGCGCCTCCCCGATGGCCCGATGGACGTCGAGGATCCGCGGATTACCCTGCCCACCAAGACCGATGCCATGTCGGACATGGAGAGCATGATCCACCACTTCAAGCTCATCACCGAAGGCATTCCGGTTCCTTCCGGCGACTGCTACCTGCCGGTGGAGGCGTCCAAGGGTGAGCTCGGCATGTACCTGGTCAGCAACGGGGGAGGGAAGCCTGTCCGCTGGAGGGTACGACCACCCTCGTTCGTGAACATCTCGGTCCTGCCAAAGCTGGCCCGGGGCCATCTGGTATCGGACCTGATCATGATCAACGCGAGCCTGGACATCGTCCTCGGGGAGATCGACCGATGAGCGAGACCCCCTTCAGGAACCCCGGCTGGGCGGGAAATACCGGGGACTTCGACCTCACCGAGGACCAGGTCCGGGGTGACGACTTCGTAGGATCGCGCCCCCGAGCCGGTGGCCATCCCTCTGGGGCGGCCACCTACCCATACATGCTGGTGGACAGGGATCCGGAGGCGCCCCTCTTCGAAGGCGACTTCAAGGAGCGGTTCGAGAAGATCCTGACCCGGTACCCGACCCGGCGGGCAGCGCTGCTCCCCACGCTGGCCCTGGCCCAGGAGGTCCGGGGTCACGTGAGCCCCCGGTCCATGGATCGGGTCGCGGAGCTTCTGGATCTCGCGCCGGCCTATGTCCGGGGGGTGGCCACCTTCTACACCATGTACAACAAGGCCCCGGTGGGTCGGTACCTGGTGCAGGTATGCACAAACATCTCCTGCAACCTGTGCGGTGCCGACGAGGTCATGGAAGCCTTCCTGCGGTACACCGATACGGAGCCGGGAGAGACCTCGGAGGACGGGAACTTCACGGTCATCGAAGCGGAGTGCCTGGCTGCGTGCGGATTCCCGACCTGCGTGCAGATCAATTCGCGGTATTTCGAGAATGTCACCCCCGCCGACGTGCCGCAGATCATCGAGCACCTCAAGGCGGAAACCGCCGGCTGACCGGCTAGACGGAGCGAGCGGATGGCGTATCCGTACACTTCGGACCGTGAGGTCCGGATGCTCAGCAAGAACTTCGGCGACCCCATGGCCCGCCGAGTCGACACGTACGTCGAGCGGGGAGGCTATCAGGCGCTGAAGAAGGCGTTCGAGATGGGCC
>JARRLD010000217.1:0-7168 GCA_037387345.1 Gemmatimonadota bacterium | reverse complement strand
TGCGTAGATGGCGCCGCCCACCCACCGAATCACCCCCTTGCGCCGGCGGCCCCGAGGTCGCCACCCGAGCGCGGACAGAAGAATGAAGAACCTCGCTGAGTGAATCGATCCAAGAAACATCCAGGGGTCTCAGGGTATGCCCACAGTCGCGATCGGCGATTCTCGGCCATTCTACGAGGTCGCCCTCAACGAGATCGAGGGCACAAACACCCGATCCTGCCCTAAAGGACGTGTCTCGCGATTCGGAGCTTGACAAGGGGAGGCCGCTTCACAGAAGAGAATGCGTAGAGCGCATCCGAGATCGATGGTGGCGCTCATCACGAGAGGGCGGCACGGCACTTCACAAGGTCTTCGTCTCTCCAGCCGGGCGGTACTCGGAGGACATAGACCTCGTACAAGCCGAGGCTGGCCCCATCGGGCCGCTTCTCGGTGGACTTCGCGAGGCACTGGATCCATGGCTTGGCACGCCCCGCTGGAAGCAGGGCCTTGGGCGCGTGACCGTGACCTACCGCTTCGACACCAGCTTCGAGCCGGTGATCCGCATGCGCCTCAAGGTCGAGATCAACACCCGCGAGCATTTCAACGTTCAGGGTATGGGCGTTCGAAGATTCGTAGTGGAAAGACAGACTCGGTGAATCAAGGGCCGCACTGATCGATGTCCTCAAGGCTCTGTAACCGGTCAAACCGTAAGCTTCCCCTCCTGGTAGACACCCTGAACTAGAGAGAAGGTGGGACGTGCGTCTTTCACGTCGGCCCGCCGGGTTGTTCGCGGCCATCGATAAAGTCCGCGCCCGCTTGGCCGTCATGGACCGACTTGTGGATCTTCGCGGTCAGGATGAACAGCTCCTGGAACAAGAAACGGGGGCCAGGCTCTCGCCTGGCCCCCGTTTGAAGGAGGAAGTCGGTTCCGCGAGGAGCGGTTACCGGATGAGCGTGATCGGCGGGGAGGTCCAGTCCTCGAAGTCGGGGTAGCTGGCGCCGTCTCCGTCGAACTTGTCGAACTCGAGGCGGATGTAGTACGTGCCGGCGGGTGCCGGGCTTCCGTCCTCGAGAGTTCCGTGCCACTCCGCCAGGTCGATTCCGGTCCCGGCTCCGTCGTTACGGACCCAGTACTCGAGCAGTTCGAGCGACGCACCTCCGCGGATACCGCCGCTGTGCGAGTCGACCGCCCAGGCGACCGTCTTGCCGGTCTCGTCGAGCACGCGGGCCCGGTACTTGCGAAGCATCGGGAAGCCCTGAGAGACGAGCGCGAAGACCATGTCGTCGTACTTGTCGTCGTTCGTGAAGTCGAGCGTCTGGGGCTCGTTGAACCCGGACCGCGCGTCGAAGTAGCAGGATCCCGGCGTCGGGTCGTTGCAGCATTGCGGGCGCGACCACGGCGGGGCCTCGCAGTACGGCCGCGACTCGGGTCGCAGCGAGGGGTTGCCGATGTTGGGGTTGATGTCGCTCCACGTCGGGTTGAGGGCCGGCAGTTCGTGGTAGTCGCCCTTGAGCGCGACGTAGGGAATGCGCTGGCTGTGAGCGCCACCGACCGTGGTCAGTTCGATCCATCCGGAGAGGATCGATCCACCCGCGACGGCCGAAGGCTCGTGGAACGTGACGGTGAGCTCGGCCTCCCCGCCGGCGGGAACCAGCAAGGTCTCCGGCTCGTAGGTGACGGTCGCGGTCTGCGTCGAGGGCACCCAGCGCGAGGTGAACGGCGGCATCGCCGTCAGCGCGGGAACGTGGGACACGTTGTAGGTCAGGTCCACGTCGGTGCGGTTCTCGATCTTGATCGTCTCCGTCTTGCTCAGTCCGTTGAGGTCGCCGAGGGACAGCTTCGCGGGGTCGGCCTTCGCCGCCGTGGAGATCGCAGCCATCGCATCGACGAGGCCCGATCCCTGCTGCGCGATCGGGTGCAGCCCCATCGTCGGGTCGGCATTGAACGGCGTCGGATTGGCCGTGCTCATCAGGATTTCGCGCACTTCGTGCGCCTTCAGTCGCGGGTTCGCCGCACGGACCAGCGCCGCCACGCCGGCGACATGGGGCGAGGCCATCGAGGTGCCGTCCATCAGGCCGTACCCACCGTAGTGGATCGGCAGCGTGGAGAAGACGTACCCGCCCGGGGCCATGACGTCCGGCTTCATGTCCAGTTCGTAGGTCGGACCCCACGTGCTGAAGAAGGTCGTCACTCCGGGGTAGTTCGTCGGCGAGTCGACGTAGTGGCCCCAGGTCAGCGTGGCCGCGGCTCCCTGCGCCGCGATCGTCTCGGCGTCGAACTGGCGAACCACCACGGTCGGGATCTCGAGCTGCGTCGTCTGGCTGCTGAACTGCGAGGGCCAGCGGGTCGGATCGTAGGAGGAGTACTGCCACCAGATCACGGCCTCGGCGCCGGCCTGCGCCAGCAGGTTGACCTGGGTGTAGGTCCGGCAGGAGTAGCTGCCCCGCTGCACCATCACGACCTGACCCTCGTAGGAGACGTCGTCGGCAATCGGCTGGCAGTCGGCGGTACCGAAATCCGTGATCGGCCAGGTGCCCGAGCCGGGGACCGGCGGGCCCACGTACATCGGACGGAAGGCGACGTCGGAGCCCTCGTTCAACTCGAACGCCAACTCGGCGATGTCGTTGTTGTAGGCGGCGGCGACGGCGATGACCTGCTTGCCGATGGCCGGGCTACCCGGCAGGAACGGACCGGCCGTTCCCGCGTTGCCGATCGCGGAGACCGCGACCACGTCACGCTTGACCAGGTTGTCGGCTGCACGAGCCATGACGCCGTTCTGCAGCACATCGATGCGGTTGGTGCCCCAGCTCATGTTGACGACGTCGCAGCCGTCGTCCGCGGCGCGCTCCATGGCCGCCATCAGGATATCCTCGGTCCCGCCGGGGTTGGTGGTGCCGAAGACGCGGTAGAAGCGGATCTTGGCGTCGGGCGCGACGCCGACCATGATCTCGTCGTTGCCGGCCACGATCCCGGACACGTGCGTGCCGTGGTTGTAGACGGCGCCCGAGCGATCGTCGAAGGGATCAGCGTCGTTGTCGGCGAAGTCCCACCCGCCGATCACCTTGTCGTTGGGGAAGCCGGTGCCGCCGAGGGCCCGGTGCGTGTAGTCGATACCGCCGTCGATGACGCCGACAACGACGCCTTCGCCGGTGTACCCGGCTGCGTGAGCCTGCGGAACGTGGGTCAGGTCGGAGACCGTGACGTTCTCGCGGGTCGTGCCTTCCGGCGCGGAGGCCGCGACCGGAGTGCCGCCGCCGTGAACCCGGTAGACGGGGTAGGTGGCGACGACTCCATCCATCGCCTCGAGCGCCGGCAGGTCCTCGACGGCGATGTCGATCGACAGTCCGTTGAACAGCACCTCGTAGCCGTGGCGCTCGACGAAGTCGATTCCCCTGGAGGTCGCCTCGGACCGGAAGTCGGCCTTCTCCTCGGCGAGCATCCTGCGGTGGGCTCTTTCCTTGCCCTCGGGCAAGTTCGCGTCGGCCAGCGAGGCGCCCTCCAACTCGACGAAGCGGATCACGCGGCCATCGGCGGCCGGGGCCAACTCGTCGGCGGTCTCGACGTCGAACATCTCCTCGGCTTCCTGCGCCGAGGTGACCGTGGGCATGCCCGCCACGGCGAGCATGCCCGCCATGAGGATGACTCCGACGGCCTTCCTGATCCCTCGGATCGGACGCGTACTCTGTTTCATCTCCCTCTCCTTGTCCCGGTTCGTGTTTCCAGGTTGGTTGTCCGGGAGCGAGTCGCTCCCGGGTTTAGCAAATGAAAGAAGGGTGCTTTCGCACCCGCAGCCGGTGGTCCGGCCGTCGGCCGCCTCGGAGCCCGCGTTGCGGACCTCGCGCAGCGAACGCAGTCCGGCGTCCTCGTGTCCCCAGCAGATGAGGACCTCCGGCGCCTCGAGACCCAGCTCGAGAAGCTGCAGGACCCGGGTCAGAATGTCCGACCTCAGGAAGCTGCGCAGGTGGTCCTCACTGTCCCAGCGGCTGTGAAAGCGAAGACTGCCTCGAACGTCGACGTCGCGCTCGACGTGACAGCTCACGCAGCCGGGCAGTGTGCGAGTGGAGTGGAGGTCGATGACGAGCGCGTGAAGAACGTCCGCCTCGTGCTTGCCGTCGACCGTGAGTCTGAACGATGCCGTGGCCATGTTTCTCGGGTCCTCCGTGTGAGCCTCGCCGGACCCCTAGCGCAACCCCTGTGCCAGCCCGGCCAGCGAACGAATTCCAGGAGCATAAGTCTTTTATTATCAATCATTTGAATGGGTTGCCGGTCTGGGCGTGCAGACGCCGTGCGAGGCGACCGGCCTACGCTCGATCGGAGGATCCACGAAATGTCGGAGGTTATTCGGGGCGCCGGATGTCGAGCTTTCGCATCTTGGAATCGAGCGTCGTCGGCTTCAGCCCCAGCAGGGCGGCCGCACCGTCGGGCCCGCGCACCTTCCAGCCGGTTCGCTCCAGCGCGTCGACGATGTGGCGGCGCTGCGCTTCGTCGAGGGTCACCGCCGCATCCGCTCCGGGGTGCTCGACGGTGGGAGTCTCGATCCGCAGCACCGATTCGTTGCTGCGGATCATGGCCCGCTCGACGACATTCCTCAACTCGCGAACATTGCCCGGCCACGGGTGCCGCTGCAACGCCGCAAGGCTCGGACCGTGGATCTCCTCGAATGTCTTTCCCATCCGTGTCCCGAGCTCGCGGACGAAGTGCCAGACCAGGTCCGGGATGTCCTCACGGCGGTCTCGCAACGGGGGCAAGACGATCGGATAGACGTTGAGACGAAAGAACAGGTCCTGACGAAACCGGCCCCGCTCTACCTCGGTCTTGAGGTCGCGGTTCGTGGCGGCGACGATACGCACATCGGTCGCGTGCGTCTGCGTCGACCCGAGTCGCTCGTAACGGCCCTCCTCGAGCACCCGCAGGAGCTTGCCCTGAGCCTCCAGTGGCAGTTCCCCGACCTCATCGAGAAACAGCGTGCTGCCGTCGGCCGCCTCGAAGCGGCCGGCCTGACGGGAAAGCGCACCGGTGTAGGCGCCCTTCTCCCGCCCGAAAAGCTCGCTCTCGACGAGGGAAGCCGGAATTGCGGCGCAGTTCAACGAAATCATCGGGCGTTCTCGCCGCGAACTCCAATCGTGGATCGCGCGCGCCAGCATCTCCTTGCCGGTGCCGGTCTCGCCCAGCAACAGCACCGCCGAGTCGACCCCGGCCACCTGCTTCGCCTCCGTGAGTACCTCGCGCAGGCCACCGTCGTGCCCGACGATTCCGCCGTGCTGCGCGGAGCGGCTCACCTCCGCGCGCAGCACCACGTTGTCGGCCGTCAACTGCTCCTTCAGTGCGGTGATCTCCTCGAGCGCCGCGCGCAGCTCCTCCTCGGCCCGCCGGCGATCGGTGATGTCGTGACCGATCCCCTCGACGATCGAGACGTTCCCATCGTCTTCCTGGACGACCGTCGTCTGGTGCTCGATCCAGCGCACGCTGCCGTCCTTCCTCAGCCATCGCAACGGCTTGGACGAGTGGGTTCCCGGATCGCGCTGCATCTCCTGGAGCAGGTGGCGATCGTCGGGGTGCACGATCTCGAGACCCAGCCGCGGGTCGGCGTACAGCTCGTCGACGGTGTACCCGCTGATCTCGGCGGCTCCACGGTTCACGTAGAGGAACCCCGGATCCGGCGACAGGCGGTAGCGATAGATCGCAGCCGGGCTCCGTTCGGCGAAACGCAGGAAATCGGCCCGCGCGCGTTCGCGCGCGTTCTCGGCTCGCCTCTGCTCGGTGATCTCGTACAGCGTGCCCCGGAAACGAAGGACCTTCCCGTCCTCGACCACGCCCTGTCCCGAGACGAGGAACCAGTGGTACTTCCCGTCCGGAAGCTGGACGTGGTGCTCCATCGCGTCCCATCGGTACCCGGCGCTGATGGCGGCGTGCAGCACCTGCCTGCCGGGCTCGACGTTCTCGCCGAACACTTCCCGCCAGCTGATCCCGATCGCCTCGCTCGCATCCGCGTAGTTCCACATCTTCGCGCCGGCGTCATTGACTTCCGAAAGCCGCGCGTTTTCCAGCATCCAGTCGACCTGCCGTTCCGCCGGCAGATCGACCGGCATGGGCGGATCGAAATCGAACGTGAAGGTCGCGCCGACCGCCTCGTCGACGTAGGCCTGGCGGCGCTCCTCGTCGATGCCCCCCGCCGAAGGCGAATGTCTGGAGGCGATCGCGAGTTCCAGTTCCGCGGCCGCGCGTGCGACGAACAGGTCGAGGAGCATGCGGGCCCCACGATCGTCGGTCATCGGCTCGGTGTCCATCACCGCCAACAGCCCGAGGGGTCTTCCGTTGCGGTTTCGTAGGGGAGTCCCGAGATAGGCGCGCACTCCCATCTCGACGAGGACCTTGTCGTCGGGATGCAATTGCTGGACGTCGTCCGGGTACCAGCAGGTGTCATGCGCCAGCACCTGCTCGCAGGGTGATCCGGCCAGCTCGTAGGAAAATCCGTCGGCGAAGTCGCTACCGTTCCAGGCGGCAAGCGCCGCCGCTCGGGACGGATCGTCGGGGTCGACGGTGGCCACGTGGACGTATCGCACGCCGAGGAGGTTGGCGATGCCGCGCGTCATCATCTTGAGGAAGGCCTGACCGCGGACCCGGGAAGTCGCGTGAACCAGCGCCCGGACCGCCCCCTGCAGTCCCGCGATTCCGTCGGCGCTATCCCGTCCCGCCATGGTCCGGCTCCCTCGCTCGGGACGCCCACAACGCCTGGTGCCCGAACGCCCCGCGCATCTTCGCCGCGGATGGACCTGTGAAGAAGTCGGAATTATACCGCGGCAAGCCCTGGGGCTGCGGTTCTCCGCCAACACCGGAGTGGGCTGCCTCGCCGGCACACTCGTCGGAGTGTGCTGATCACCAGGGACCTACGCATTGGGAGCCCCTCGGGTGAGGGCGGGATGGGTGTCGTCTGGAAAGCCCTCGATACGACGCTCGATCGTGAAGTCGCGATCAAGATCCTGCCGGACGCGTTGAATCTCCCCGGGATTTCCGGAGAGCTTGGTGTGCCCTGGCTTTCACGTAGGGAGGAAACTGGAGCCCGCTGTCATGATCGTGATCGAAGGACGATATGGCACGACGGGGCTACCCCGCAGAGTTTCGACGACGAGTGATCGCCCTTGTAGAGGGCGGGAAGAAGGTTGCCGAGATCTCACGAGAGTTCGGCAT
>JARRLD010000216.1:0-7200 GCA_037387345.1 Gemmatimonadota bacterium | reverse complement strand
TTGGCCGCAGCCTTCTTCTTCGGCGCAGCCTTCTTCTTGGCCGCAGCCTTCTTCTTCGGTGCAGCCTTCTTCTTGGCCGCAGCCTTCTTCTTCGGCGCAGCCTTCTTCTTGGCGGCTCTCTTCGGCGCGGCCTTCTTGGCCGCCGGCTTCTTCTTAGCTGCGGTCTTCTTCTTGGCCGCCGGCTTCTTCTTGGCCGCAGCCTTCTTCTTCGGCGCAGCCTTCTTCTTGGTTGCCACGAGAGCCTCCGGGAGCTGGGTACACGAGCGAATCCTGTGCACGAACGACAACTATGTAGTGCAATTCTCCACGTCCGCGCAATAGGTCGCGGCAAAAAGAACACGACATCTCGTGTCTGGCACAAGAGCGCACCACCACATACAGTGGACTCCCCCGCCGGATCCCATGACGATACCATTCACGGAAGGCCCTGAGGCACGGGGAGGATCGACTACCAGGAGCTTATGCGCGAACGATCTGAAGAGGCGATGCGCCGGGAGTTGGTGCGTCGGGGAGCACGACGGCTGAAGAAGGTCAGCTTCCGCCGGAACCGCAGCACGATCTGGTCACTGACGCAGGACGCGACGGTTCTCAATCTCCACGAAGCCTACCGTCGGGCCCCCGCGGGCGTCCTCGATGCGTTCGTGACCATCGTGAAGGCACGAGGTCGCCGCACGGATGCCGTTCGCGCGGCCACGAGAAGCGTTCGTGAGTGGCAGGGGCTTGAGCCGGCCCTGTCGGCCGTACGGAAGGCTCACGCGCGGGCGCTCCTTGGTGAGGAGGGCTGCGGCCCATCGGAGGCGCTGCACGGTTGTGCCACGGCCGGGCAGCGGCGGTATCTCAGGGCGTTGTACCGGTACCTCAACGACACGAGATTCGGAGGCCGTCTGCCGAAGAGGTTGCCCATCCGGCTGAGCAGCCGAATGCACACGTCGTTGGGCCACATGGTTCCGGCGGTGCGGCCCGACGGAGGCCGATACGTCGCGGAGATCGCACTCAATGTCGATCTCATGTTGCCTGGAAACGGTGCCGAGCGCCTGGATACCCTCCTGCACGAGATGGCGCACGTCGCCGACTACCTGACGAGCGGCAACTACGGGCACGGATCCACCTGGAAGGCTTGGGCTCGGAAGGTGGGATGCCGGGCGGAGACGATCTACGACCGCCCGGTGGTGCACAGGCCCCGTCGGGACCAGTCGGTTACGCGCGTGCCACCCCTGCCCCCCGCGCTCCTGGCCCGTGCGGCTCGAGACGGCAGCAGAGTCAGAGCAGCGCCTTGACCTTCGAAGCGATGGCGCCCGGCGTGAATCCGAACTTCTCGAAGAGGACCTCCGCCGGGGCCGAAGCCCCGAACCGGTCGAGCCCAATGGCCACACCCTGGGTGCCGATCCAACGTGCCCATCCGAAGGTGGAGCCCGCTTCGACGGAAACCCGAGCCGTCACCCACGGAGGAAGCACTCGCTCCTGATGGGAGCGGGGCTGGGAGGCGAACAGCCACCAGCTGGGAAGGCTGACGACACGCGTGGGGATGCCCTCCTCCTCCAGCCGCTCCCTGGCCTCGAGGGCCAGCCCCACCTCGCTTCCGCTGGCGATGAGGATGGCACGGGGCTCTCCGCTGCCCGACTCCGCGAGGATATACCCACCCTTGCGGGCTTCCTCGGCGGATGCCAGAACCGTCCGATCCAGGGCGGGCACCGCCTGGCGGGACAGGGCCAGGAACGACGGACCCAGCCGGCGTTCCACGGCGAGGCGCCACGCGATCTCGGTCTCGGCGGCATCGGCGGGACGGAGGTCCATGAGGTTGGGGATGGCCCGCAAGGCCGCGAGCTGCTCGATCGGCTGGTGGGTGGGTCCATCTTCTCCCAGCCCGATGGAGTCGTGCGTGAACACGTAGATGGTGGGCTGATCCATGAGCGCCGCCAGCCGGATGGCGGGCCGCATGTAGTCGGAGAAGATCAGGAACGTACCGCCGAACGGCCGAACGCCACCATGCAGCGCCATCCCGTTCATGAGGGCGCCCATGGCGTGCTCGCGAACCCCGAAGTGAATGACGCGCCCACCCGGTGTGTCGGGCAGCAGGCTGTCCGCACCCTGGATGTCCGTCTTGTTGGAGGGACCCAGGTCTGCCGATCCGCCGACGAGTGTGGGCAACCCGGCGGCGAGGCCCTGGAGGACCTTGCCCGACCAGTTCCGGGTGGCGTCAGCCTTGTCCACGGAGCTGAGGTCGGGCAGGCTCCGATCCCAACCCGAAGGAAGCTGGCCGGAGGCCACGCGCTCGAACGCGTCGGCGAGCTCGGGATGCTCGGCCCGGTAGATCCCGAACCGAGCCTTCCAGGCATCCTCGAGGCGCTCGCCCTTCCGCTGGACCGCGGACCACTCGTCTCGGGCCCTGGGATCCACGTAGAAGGGATCGAGGGACGGGTACCGCAGGTTCTTCTTGGTGGCTTCGATCTCGTCCTGGCCCAGCGGCGCGCCATGGGCGGAGTGGTGGCCCGCTTTCCCCGGGCTGCCCCACGCGATGGTGGTGCGGAGGCGTACCAGGCTGGGGCGGTCCGGCTCCTGTTGGGCCTCCTGCAGCGCCAGGTCCATGGCTTTCAGGTCGTTGCCGTCGTGCACGTGAACGACGTGCCACCCGTAGGCCTCGAACCGCTTCGACTCGTCCGAGGACAGGGACAGGTTTGTGCTGCCCTCGATGGTGATGCGGTTGTCGTCGTAGATCCAGACGAGCTTGCCCAGCTTCTGGTGTCCGGCGAGCTCCGCCGCCTCATGGGAGATTCCCTCCATGAGGTCGCCGTCGGAACATACAGCGTAGGTGAAGTGGTCGACGATGGAGTGGCCGGGTCGGTTGAACCGATGAGCGAGCCAGCGCTCGGTCAGGGCCATGCCTACGGACATGGCGATGCCCTGTCCCAGGGGCCCTGTCGTTGTCTCGACACCGGGAAGATGGCCGACCTCCGGATGGCCGGCAGCTCCGGATCCCCACTGGCGGAACTTCCGGATGTCCTTCTCGGAAACGTCGTATCCGCTCAGGTGGAGGAGCGAGTACAGGAGCATGGAGGCGTGCCCCGCCGAGAGGACGAACCGGTCCCGGTCCACCCAGCCCGGGTTCGCCGGATTGTGTCGCAGGTGACGGTGAAACAGAACGTATCCCATGGGTGCGAGAGCCATGGGGGTACCGGGGTGTCCGGAGTTGGCTCGTTGCACCGCGTCCATGGAGAGGACACGGACGGCATCGACGGCCAGCCGCTCGTTGTCTTTCATGACACGACGAAGTTGACCAGACGGTCCTTCACGTAGATCACCTTTCTTTCCGTGACGTCCTCGAGATGTCGTGCTACGTTCTCCTCGGCCCGGGCCGTGGCGACGGCCTCCGCTTCTTCCGTGCCCTTGGCCACCTCCACCGTGCCCCGGAGCTTGCCGTTGACCTGTACGGCGAGCCTCACGGCGTCCTCCACCGTCTTGGCCTCGTCGTACTCGGGCCAGTGGCCGCCCTCGAAGACGCTGCCCTGGTTCCCCAACCGCTCCCACAGCTCTTCGGCGATGTGGGGAGCGAAGGGCGCCACCATCACCACCAGAGGCTCCACCTCGGAGCGCAGCGCCTGCCTGCCGCCGGCCCGCACCGTATTCAGACACTCCATGAGAGCCGCGATCACGGTGTTGTAGCCCAGCGAGGGGAACTGCTCGGTGGCCTGCTTGATGGTCAGGTGGACCTTTCGCTCCACGGCCGGATCGGCGTCGCCGTCGACCGCGGAGACCGCGGTGTCCCACAGGCGATGGAGGAAGCCGAAGGGCCCCTGGATGCCCTCGTCTCGGTAGTCGCCACCCTCCTCGAACGGCCCCAGGAACATGAGATACAGGCGGAAGGTATCGGCCCCGAACTCCTCGATGATGGGATCGGGGATGACCACGTTGCCCTTGCTCTTCGACATCTTCGCGCCGTCGTGGGTGATGAGCCCGTGAGCACGGAAGACGGTAAACGGCTCCTCGAAATCCAGGTACCCCAGATCGTGGAGCGCCATGGTCAGGAACCGGGAGTACATGAGGTGCAGAACGGCGTGCTCGTTGCCTCCGATGTAGGTGTCGACCGGCAGCCATCGCCGGGTGATGTCCTCATCGAAGATCCGATCGTCGAAGTCGGTAGACGGATAGCGAAGGAAGTACCAGCCCGAGTCCAGGAAGGTGTCGGAGACATCGGTCTCACGGCGGGCCTCAGCCCCACATTCCGGGCATGTGGTTCTGTACCATTCCTCCACGCGGGCCAGGGGGCTGATCCCCGTGTCGTCGGGCTTGAAGTCCTCCACCCGGGGAAGCACCACGGGGAGCTCCGACTCGGGGACAGCCACCGGACCGCAGGCGGAGCAGTGGATGATGGGGATGGGCGGGCCCCAGTAGCGCTGCCTCGAGATGCACCAGTCGTGCAGGCGGTAATTCACCACCGCCCGGCCCAGGTCTCGGCCGGCGAGCCACCCGGTGATCTTCTCCTTGCCCTCGAGCCACGGCATGCCGTCGAAGTCGCCGGAGTTCACCAGCACCCCGTCGCCCAGATAGGCCTCCTGCAGCGGGCTGTCCGCGTCGGCCCCCTCTCCGGCGACGACCCGCACGATGGGCAGGTCGAAGGCCCGGGCGAACTCGAAGTCGCGCTCGTCATGTCCGGGCACGGCCATGATGGCGCCCGTCCCATACTCCATGAGCACATAGTCCGCGATCCAGACGGGGATGGCCTCTCCGGTGGCCGGATTACGGCAGTGGCCGCCGGTGAATACTCCGGACTTGGTCTTGTCGACCTTCTGACGGGCCACCAGGTCCTTTCTGGCGGCCTCTGCGCGATACTCGTCCACGACACCTCGGCGTGCGCCGGTCGTGACGACGTCCACGAGAGGATGCTCCGGCGAGAGCACCATGTAGGTAGCACCGAAGATGGTGTCGGGCCGGGTGGTGAATACGTCGATGACGCTATCGGTGTGGCTCCCGTCGGCGGAGAGGATCGGGAAGCGCAGCTCCGCACCCTCGCTTCTTCCGATCCAGTTGCCCTGGGCTTTCCGCGTAGTGTCGGACCAGTCGATACGCTCGAGGTTGTCCAGCAGGCGTTGCGCGTACTTCGTGATCGTGAAGAACCACTGGGCGATCCTTCGCTGCTCCACCAGGGTTCCACAGCGCTCGCACTGCCCGGAGGACAGGACCTGCTCGTTGGCCAGCACGGTCATGCACGAGGGGCACCAGTTGACCGGGGCTTCCTTACGCTCGGCCAGCCCCGCCTTGAAGAGTTGGACGAAGATCCACTGGGTCCACTTGTAGTAGGAAGGGTCCGTGGTATCGACCATGTGGTCCCAGTCGAACATACCTCCCGTCCGCTTCAGCTGTCGCGTGAAGTTCCGGACGTTCGACGGGATGAGATCCATCGGATGCACGCCCTGCTTCAGGGCGAAGTTCTCCGAGTGGATCCCGAAGGCGTCGAAGCCGATGGGCTCGAAGACACGCTTGCCCGTAAGGCGCTGGAAACGGCCGTGCACGTCGGCGCCCGTGAACGCGTAGATGTTGCCCACGTGGAGTCCCTCGGCGGAGGGGTAGGGGAACATCATCAGGTTGTAGAACGGGGTCTGGGCGCTCTCCAGCTCCTCAGTGGTGAAGCTGTGGGTGCGGCGCTCCTCCCAAAGACGCTGCCACTTCGCCTCGACGTCCGAGGGGACGTAGGCGTCTCTTCCTTCGTTGACCATGTGCCGCGTGGGGGTGGCCGGGCTTCGGGACCCGCCCGGAGGACGAACGCCACCGGGGGGCGCCCGCGGCGCCGACGGTAGTCGAGGTTCGTGAACGAACCGGAAAGCTACAGGTGGGAGGGGTCCTGCCCAAGGGCACGCGGGGACGACGGCCCGGGGCTCTCCCGGCGGAGGACTCAGCCAGAGTCGGAGGTGCGCTGTCGCTCACGGTACCGGCGCACCTTGGCACGGTTGCCGCAGTCGGCCATGTCACACCAGCGGCGACTCGCGTTGCGGCTCCGGTCCACGAATATCCATCCGCAGTCGTCGGCCGCGCAGAACTTGAGGCGGCGGGCCTCCTCGCCGGTGAGCAGCTCGGCGGCGGAGAGGGCGATGGGCCAGAGGACGCGGGTGAGGGGCGTGGCGTGGGGGGACCATTCCCAGGTCAGCCCGTCGGTTCGGTGGCCGAGAACGCGATGGGCTCCCGCCTCCGCGAGGGAAGCGTTGACGATGGCAAGGTCGGCCGGGCGGGGCTCCGCGCCTTCGGCGGCCGCCCTCAGCACCGCGTACAGCCCCCGCCGGAAGTCGACGGCCTGCCTGAACGCCCGGGACGCTTCCGCCGGAGCCTGGGCCGCGGCCCGGCGCATGCTGGCGCCCGCGTCGCTCGACAGGACCCCGTGGTCTTCCGCCCACGCCCCGAGCCCTCCGAAGTCCTCGAGCTCGTCCGCGGTCCGGTCCCGCGCTTCCCACCCTCGCGTCCGAGTGAAGTCGATGCACAGCCATTCGCGTGTCGGCATGTCACCAACATAAAGGTATTGACAGGTTACGCCATGGTTCGTATACTGTCACCAGTATAATCGTAATAGGAGGTTACCATGGCGAGTGGGACCAGAGGGCTCAGGAGTGCCCTGCGCGGGGTGATGTGGCAGGAGGGAGGAACGGCGGTTGACGCGCCCAGGCCCGGGCCGGTGCTCCGGTCGTGGTGGGGAGCCACGGCCGCGGAGGACGCCGACGCCTACGGTCGGTATCTGGCGCTGACGGGTATGATGGCCTTTCGTCGAGCGCCGGGGTGTCGGGGTGGGTGGACGTTGCGTCGCGTGGACGGGGACCGGGCGGATTTCCTGGTGTTGAGCCTGTGGGATTCCCTGGATGCTGTCCGTGGCTTTGCCGGAGAGGACACGGAACGAGCGGTGTTCTACCCCGAGGACGAGCGGTACCTGGTCGCCCGGGACGAACGGGTCGAGCACTGGGAGGTGGTTCAGGGGGGGACCTTCGAGGAAACGCCTACAGGGTCCCCAGGAACCGAAGCAGCGCTTCCTGGGTGAGTCGATCCAGCGCCGCGAAGCTGTCCCGCGCCAGCTGCGCCTCGCCCCCGTGCGCGAGGATGGCGTCCATCACTCGTCCGGCCCGCCCGTCGTGCAGGAGGAGCCTGCGGTACCGGAGGCCCATGAGCGGCTCGGTTCGCCATTCGGTGGTTCCGGCCGCGGCGGCACACGTCCCAGCCAGGTTG
>JARRLD010000215.1:0-7249 GCA_037387345.1 Gemmatimonadota bacterium | reverse complement strand
CGGACATCACGCTGGCTCACGGCGCAGGATTGACCGTCAGCATCGGCCTTCAGGTAGCGCTTTTCCTGCTGATCGCCGTCGTCGCCGCTCTGGTGGGCGACCGGGTGCGGAGGACCGGGGCAGCCCTGGGTGCCGTGGAATCGGAGCTTCGGCAGCTGAGGTTGGATACCGGGGACATCCTGGCCACCATGTCGACGGGCATCCTCACCGTGGATGGAGAGGGGCGCCTGGCATACGCGAACCCAGCGGCGGAGGCCCTACTGGGTCTCGACGCCGAGGAGTGGATGGGGCGCCTGATCATGGGGCAGCTCGATGAGCTGGCGCCGGGTCTCGGGGAAGTGCTTCGCCGCGGAATCGAGGAAGGAGAGCGCACCGACCGGTACCAGACCGCCTCGAACCGAAGAGGAGAGCAGCTGCTTCTCGGGGTGTCTACGGCGGTCCTGGAGCGAGGGGATGCGTCTCGGCCCTCGGCGACTGCCATCTTCCAGGACATCACGGACCTGGAGCTCCTCGACGTCGTGCACCGGCGCGCGGAGCGCCTCGAGGCCGTGGCGAAGCTGTCGGCGTCCATGGCGCACGAGATCAAGAATCCTCTGGCGTCGATTCGGAGTGCCGTCGAGCAGCTTACCCGTCCCGAGCCGTTGAACGGGCGGGATCGGGAGATCCTGAGGAGGCTGATCCTGACGGAGTCGGATCGCCTGAGCCGGGTCCTGTCCGAGTTCCTGGAGTACTCGGGACTCCGTAAGGGAAAGACCCGCACCATCGATTTGTCGCTCCTTACGCGGGACTGCGCCGACCTGCTCCGACAGCATCCCGCGGCCGAGGGTATCGACGTGGTCGTCCGTGGAGCCGACCGACCGGTGCCCATGGTGGGCGACGCCGACCTGCTGCATCGCGCGCTGTTCAACCTTCTGCTGAATGGCGCCCAGTTCGCCGGCAATGAGGGCACGGTGACGGTCTCCGTTGCCGACCTGCGCGGAGAGGAGAACCCCAGGGGCACGGGGATTCGGGAGGCCGTCGGAATCACCGTCGGGGACACGGGTCCCGGCGTGGAGGCGGAGGTCGCCGACCGGCTCTTCGACCCCTTCTTCACCACACGAGTGGGTGGAAGCGGCCTGGGACTGGCCATGGTGCACCGGGCCGTGGAGGTCCACGAAGGTGCCATCTTCGTGGAGAAGTCCCCCGAGGGCGGCGCTCAGTTTGCCATTCTCCTTCCGGCCTCCGCCGACGGAGAACGAGGAGTCCAACTGTGACAGGCAAGGCGAAGATCCTCCTCGTCGACGACGAGGCGGGAATCCTGGATGCGCTACGAATCCTCTTCCGTGGAGAGGGTTTCGACGTCTCGGTGGCCGACTCGGGACCCTCGGCCCTCAAAGCCCTTGAGCGCGAGCGACCCGACCTGGTTCTCAGCGATATCCGCATGCCCGGGGCAGGGGGGCTGGACGTACTGGCCAAGGCACGGGAGGTGGATCCCGCGCTCCCGGTCATCCTCATGACGGCGCAGGCCTCGCTTCAGTCGGCGGTGAGGGCCGTCAACGAGGGAGCGTACTACTACCTCCAGAAGCCCTTCGCCAACGACGAGCTCATCGCCATCTGCCGAAGGGCGGTGGAGGCGAGGCACCTCAAGGTGGAGAATCGACGCCTGAAGAAGGAGATCAAGCGCCGAGACCGATCCGTGGCGGGGAGGCCGGTCGGGGTCAGCCGTGCCTTCAAGGAGTGCCTCTCGCTGGCGGAGACCGTGGCACCGACCGATTCGACCGTGCTCATCTCGGGAGAAAGCGGCACCGGGAAGGAGGTCGTTGCCCGGTACATCCACAAGCTGTCGGACCGTGGGGACGAGCCGTTCCTCTCGCTCAATTGCGGGGCGCTGCCCGAGAGCCTCCTGGAGAGCGAGCTCTTCGGTCATGTGAAAGGCTCCTTCACCGGGGCCGTCAAGGACAAGGACGGCCTCATGGTCGCAGCTGGCTGTGGGACCTTCTTCCTGGACGAGATCGGGGAGATGAGCCCCGCGACCCAGGTGAAGCTGCTGAGGGCCATCCAGGAGCGAGAGGTGGTGCCCGTGGGAGCGACCGAGCCCATTCCGGTCGACGTGCGCATCATTGCCGCCACCAATCGGGAGCTGGAAGAGGAGATCCGGCGCGGGGCGTTCCGGAGTGATCTGTACTACCGTCTGAACGTCATTCAGCTCAGGTTGCCACCTCTTCGTGAGCGACACGAAGACATCGACCTTCTGGCTCGACACTTCCTCGAGCGGTTCACGGGACGATCGGGGGACACCGCACCCCGCGAGCTGTCCGAGGGTGCCCTGAAGGTGCTGAGGGCGTACGATTGGCCGGGCAACGTCCGGGAGTTGGAGAACGCCCTCGAGCGCGCTGCGGTAGTCAGCGCCGACGGAACCATCGGCGTCGACGCCCTGCCCGAGCGTGTCCGACAGCGGCCGGAGGCCCGGGTGGTGGATTCGGCCCCTCCGGCCAATCCCACCATGGAGGTCATCGAGAGAGCCTACATTCGGTGGGTGCTGGAGGCGGAAGGCGGAAACAAGACACGAGCCGCCGAAGTGCTGGGCATCGATCCATCGACCCTGTACCGGAAGCTCAACCGGTACGGCATCGAAGACTGAGCTGACCCGAGGGGACAGGCACCCAATCCACGAGGATGCGCCGAATGGACCAGGCCGAAACGAGGCGGTTTCCCCAATTGAACGTGCGAGATGACCTGCCGTGGGATCGGGTGCGGGTGTCCGTTGTCATCCCCTGCTACAACGAGATTGCCACGGTGGCTGACCTCCTCAGAAGGGTCCGATCCGTCGCCCTCGAGCTGGAGGTGATCGTGGTGGACGACGGCTCCACCGACGGGACCCGTGACCTGCTGACCCGGTTGCAGAAGGAGGGGCTCGTCGATGAGCTGGTCTTCCACGGGAAGAACGCGGGGAAGGGGGCCGCCCTCCGGACCGGGTTCGACCGCGCGACCGGCGACGTCGTCGTCATCCAGGACGCCGACCTCGAGTACGACCCGGCGGAGTTCCCCGTCCTGCTGGAGCCGATTCTGACCGGAAAGGCGGACGCGGTGTTCGGATCCCGGTTCCTGGGAGGACCCCACAGGGTGCTCCTCTTCTGGCACTCGGTGGGGAACCGCTTCCTCACGCTCCTGTCGAACATGTTGACCGACCTGAACCTGACCGACATGGAGACGTGCTACAAGATGGTACGCAGGGACCTTCTCCAGGGGCTTCCCCTGTCGGCCAGCCGTTTCGGGATCGAGCCTGAGCTCACCGCGCGTCTTGCTCAGGCCGGGGCGCGCATCTACGAGCTTCCCATCTCCTACGATGGCCGTTCCTATGCCGACGGGAAGAAGATCGGATGGCGAGACGGCGTATCCGCCATCTGGGCCATCTTCAAGTACAATCTCACGCCGCCTGCGGTGCCCCGCTGGGTGCCCCCGAAGATCCCCCCGTGGGATCGCGTTCAGGGCACTCTGGCCGACGAGCGCGTCCGAGCCGAAGCGGACTGAGGTCGGGCGTGCCGTTGTCCCCGGCGCGGGCCCGTGGTCTTCTCCTCTTCGTGGCCCTGGCGGCGTACGCCACGGCCCTCGGCAACCGATTCGCCTATGACGACAACCTGGTCGTCGCCCTCAATCCGGTGGTGACCGAGGGGGATTGGGGCGAGGCCATCCTGGGGCCCTACTGGCCTGTAGCCCGAGAGGGGTCCGGGCTCTACCGGCCCCTGACCCTCGCGTCCTTCACGGCGGAATGGCCGCTCTGGAAGGGGAGTCCGGTGGGCTTCCACGCCGTGAACGTGGTCCTGCATGCCGGCGTGTCGCTGCTGGTCCTGTCGCTCCTGTTGCGGTTCACCGCGCTGCCGGGGGCCCTGGCCGGGGCCGTGCTGTTCGCCATCCACCCCGTGCATGTGGAAGCCGTGGCCAACGTGGTCGGCCGGGCGGAGCTGCTGGCCGCCCTGTCGGTGCTGGCTGCGTGCGTGCTCTACCTGGACGGGGACGGCTGGGGGCCTCTCGGACGGGGAGCGCGCCTCGGTGGGATCGCCCTGCTCTACCTGACCGGGCTCGGGTCCAAGGAGATCGCGGTCACCCTGCCCTTGCTGCTCGTCCTCGTCGAAGCGTACCGCTCCGGGAAGCCGTCCCTGGCCCGGCGGATTGCCGGGGAGCTTCCCGTGTTCGTGTCCCTGGGTGCGGTGCTCCTGACCTACCTGATGCTGCGGTGGTCGGTGCTGGGAACCGTCACCGGCGAAGTGCCCGCACCGGCTCTGCGCGGGCTCACCTCCACGGAGCGGGTGCTCACCGCCCTGTCCGTATGGCCCGAGTACGTCCGGTTGATGGTGTTTCCCGCCTCCCTCAGCGCCGACTACTCCCCTGGCGTGATCCTGGTGGCCCGGAGCGTCACGCCGGCGGTGTTGGCCGGCGCTGCGACGGTGCTGGCCTGGGTCGTCGGGGCCGTCCTTCTGGCTCGACGGGCTCCCCTGGCCTCCATGGGCCTGGCATGGTTCGTCGTGGCCGTGTTGCCCGTCTCGAATCTTGTTGTTCCCTCGGGCGTGATCCTGGCCGAGCGCACGCTGTACCTGCCGTCGGTGGGAGTGAGCCTGGTGCTGGCTGCGGCGGTTGCCGCGTTTGGGGGCAGCGCGGAGCGCCGGTTGCGACGCCTGGCTGGCGCCCTGGCCGCCACCGCCGGAGTCGCGCTCGTGGCGCGGACGGTGACGCGCATCCCCGCGTGGCTGGATTCCTTCACGGTGGTGAACACCCTGGCCATGGAGCGGCCGGAGTCGTACGTGGCCCTCCAGCACAGGGCCGCCGGTCTGGCCCGCGTCGGGGAGTTGGCCGAAGCAGCACAGGTCTACGAGGCGGCCCTCGCGCTGGTGCCCCACCACTACGGTCTGAGGGTGGAGCTCGGAGCCCTCTATGCTCGTCTCCGCCAGGAGGAGCGGGCGACGGAGCTGCTGAGGCGGGCCATCGCGCAGGATCCGGAGCAACCCACGGCGTACCGGCTGTTGGCGGAGCAGCTGGTCCGCCTGGGACGGGCCGAAGAGGGGCACGCCATCGCGCTGGAGGGCCTCGCCCGGGCCGGCTCCGACCGGGAGCTGTGGTCCCTGGTCTCCGAGGCGTATATCGCCGGGGGCGATCTGGAGGCGGCGGTCCGTGCCCGCCAGGCGGCGCTCGGGGTGGACCCCGCGTCGGCCCACGATTGGCGCAGGCTGGCAGAGCTCTATCGAGCCCTCGGCCTCGAGGAGGAAGCGCGCGAGGCGCAGACACGAGCCGACGCGACACCCGCCGGAGCCCACCCTTCTCCGTGGACGAATCCATGAGGCTGATGGCGTCTCCCCTGTCCAACGTGCGGGTTGCCGCTGTCCTGACCGCGGCCGCCGCGGCGGCGGTCTTCGCCAACTCCCTGACGAACGATTTCGCCTACGACGACCTGCACATCATCGCGGAGAACCCTGGGATCCACAGCCTGCGTACGCTGCCCGACGCCCTGACCGAGTCGTATTGGCCCGGGCCGTACGGCAAACAGCTGGGCCTGTGGCGGCCCGCGACCACGGGGTTCCTGGGCCTTCAGTACGCCGTGGCGGGAGAGAATCCTGTCCTGTATCACGTCACCAACGTGGTGGCCCATGCCGCCGTGTCCGCCCTCGTCGTGGTGCTTCTCGCTCAGCTGATGACGACGACAGCCGCCTTCGTCGCGGGGCTCGTGTTCGCGGTCCACCCGGTCCACGTGGAGGCCGTCGCCAACGTCATCGGCATCGCCGAGATCCTTCCGGCGCTCTTCTTCCTGCTGGCGTGCCTCGTCCATGTGCGCGGACCGGCCACCACGTCGTGGCGCCGCGCCCTGGGGATCGGCGTCCTCTACGCCCTGGCGTTCGGCGGCAAGGAGAGCGCCGTGACGCTGCCCGGCGTGATCTTCCTCCTGGACTCAGCCAGGAGGGACCTGGGGTTTCGCGAGCTTCCAGCCTACCTGCGTGACCGCTGGAGGCTCTATCTCGTCCTGGCCGCGCTGGCCGGGCTCCTGATCGCGGGTCGGTTCGCCGTCTTGGGGAGCATCGCCAATCCCCTGGGTCCGCTGGGGGCCGATCTCTTGCGCGAGATCCCGCGCATCTGGACGCTGGCGGAGGTCTGGAGTCACTATGTCCGGCTCCTGGTGTTTCCCCTGGATCTGTCTGCCGACTACTCGCCCAACGTCATCGGCATCCACCTGGGGTGGAATGCGGCAAACCTCACAGGGCTGATCCTGGCTCTGGCCCTCCTCGCGACCGCCCTGGCCGCCTGGCGGAGGCCCACCATGGCCGCAGGTCGGTCCACGCCCCGCGCGGTCGCATTCGGAGTGATGTGGTTCATGGTCACCATCTCTCCCGTCTCCAACGTCCTGTTCCTGAGCGGGGTGCTCCTGGCTGAGCGTACCCTCTATCTCCCCTCCGTGGGATTCGCAGCCGGTGTGGGGTGGCTGGTTCTGCACCTGTCCCGGGAGCGACCTGTCCGGGCCTGGGTCGGTACGGCCCTCGTCGTGGGTCTCATGGGTTGGCGGTCGTGGGACCGGAACCCCACGTGGCGTGACAACATCACCGTGTTCGGCACCCTCATCGACGACTATCCCCAGTCCGGCCGCTCCCAGTGGATCCTGGGGGACCTCTACTTCCAGCAGGGGCGCCTCTCCCAGGGGCTGGTATCTTATCGGCTCGCCATCAACATCCTGGGGCCCCACTACCAGCTCATCACCGAGATCTCTCGCAAGCTCATCGGGGCGGACTATCTCGACGCAGCTGAGCACCTGCTGCGCTACGCCTGGCGCGAGTACCCGGACTACTCGGTGGCACCGGGGCTGCTGGCGGTGGTCTACTCCGAGCGTGGAGATCCGTTGGAGACGGAGCGCTATTGTCGCATCGCGCTGGCCCTGGAGGACCGGGACACGGTGAGTCACCATCTCCTGGCGTGGGCGCTCACCGAACAGGGGCGGTGGGCCGAGGCCGTCGAAGCCCGCAGGGGGGCCATTGAGCACGGGGAGGGCGACTATTGGCAGCAGTGGCTTTCCCTGGCCTGGCTCGAGGCCTATGCGGGCGATACCATCTCTGCCGGGGCGGCCATGGACTCGGCCCTCGCGAAGGCCAAGACACCCGGGACCCGTCGCCGTCTCGATTCCCTCAGACTCGAGCTTCTCGGGGACACGGTCGGGGCGCCCGCGGATTCCGTTTCAGGCACCGACGTGGACCACCCGTAGGGTCTTGCAAACCCCCCGGAACCTTGCAGAATC
>JARRLD010000214.1:0-7250 GCA_037387345.1 Gemmatimonadota bacterium | reverse complement strand
CTCGTCCTTACCAAGGACGCGCTCTACCACTGAGCTACCAGAGCGGCCGCCTTGCCGGACCTTCCGGCAAGCGGGAGACGGGACTCGAACCCGCGACCCTCAGCTTGGAAGGCTGATGCTCTAGCCAACTGAGCTACTCCCGCATCGCTGCCCTGCGCCTCTCCATCCCGCTGGGGCAGAAGTGGTGGGGGGAGGATTCGAACCTCCGAAGGCATTGCCAACAGATTTACAGTCTGTCCCGTTTGACCGCTTCGGTACCCCACCGTTTCCGGAGCCCCAGCTCCGCGTCGGGGCCCGCTCGACCCGAAAATCCCGTATTCGCCATGACGCGGAAACAGCCGCCTCCGTACGACAGAGGCGGCCATCTCAGATCGAGCTTTGCAAGGTAACCCGGCGTTCGCGGGCCATCAAGCCCCGAATCGTGCCAGGTGGTGCGCCTCCACGGGTACCCTTCGAACCGGGACACGGTTAGCTCCGCCTCTGGGGCCTGCCCTCGCTCCGGGCCCCGCGACCTCCCCCGTTCCGCCTCCCGGACCTGGTCAGCGCCATCGGACACGGTGGGTTGACACCCCCTGGGGCCTCTCTATGATTCCGGCCAGCGTGATCACCTCCAGCCCCGGGCACGAGGCCACCATCGACGACGTCGGCAGAAGGATCGCGGAGCAGGGGCTCAGGATCGGGGCCATCAAGCTCGATCCGGACCAGCCTTTCCGATGGGCCTCCGGATACCGGATGCCGGTCTACAACGACAACCGGATGTTCCTCTACTATCCGGAAGCCAGAAGGACCATCGCCCGGGGCCTGGCCGACATCATCGAACGGCACGAGATCGCGCTGGAGGTCGTGGCCGGCACGGCGACGGCGGGCATCCCCCACGGCGCCCTGCTCGCGGACCTTCTCTCCCTGCCCTACATCTATGTTCGGGACAAGCCCAAGCCGCACGGGCTCAAGAACCGCATCGAGGGGTTGGACGCCGAGTCGGACCTGCAGGGACGGACCGTCGTGGTGATCGAGGATCTGATCTCCACGGGCGGCAGCTCGGCCCGGGCAGTGGAGGCGGTGCGTGAGGCCAACGGAGCGTGTGACTGGTGTCTGTCCATCTTCAGCTATGGGCTCGAAAAGGCGGTCCGGCACTTCGCCGCCCTGGACCCGCCTTGTGCCCACGCGTCGCTGCTGACCTTCCCCACCCTGCTGGACGTTGCCCGAACCGGTGGCTTCCTGTCGGAGACCCAGATCGCCCTGCTCGAAGACTGGCGAAGGGACCCCTTCGGCTGGGGCGATGCTCACGGCTTCCCCCGGGATTCCTGAAGTGACCGAGCTCACACCGAAGCAGCGGGCGGCTCGCGACAGGGTGTGCCTCCCGCTGGACGGGCTGCACACCCTCGACGGAGTCCGGGCGCTCCTGGATGAGCTGAGCCCCTACGTGGGGATGTTCAAGATCGGCAAGGAGTCCTTCACCCGCTTCGGGCCGGAGGTCGTGACCCTCGTCCATACCCACGGCTCCGGGGTCTTCCTGGACCTCAAATACCACGACATCCCGAACACCGTGAGGGGAGCCGCCCGGGCCGCGGCGGAGCTTGGAGTCGCGCTCTTCAACGTCCACGCGTCGGGGGGTATGGCCATGATGGCCGCAGCCCGCCAGGGCGTGGAGGAAGCGACGGCCGGAGGACGGGCGCCCCGGGTCATCGCGGTGACGGTGCTGACCAGCGTCGACCAGGACATCCTGAATGACGAGGTGGGCGTGCCCGGGACGGTGGAAGATCAGGTGCTCCGTCTGGCGAAGCTCACCGAGGCGGCCGGACTGGACGGCATCGTGTGCTCGGCCGCGGATCTTCACGCCCTGAAAGGTCATGTCAGGCCCGAGTTCCTCTTCGTCACTCCCGGGATCAAGGGAACCACCACGCCCGCCGGCGAGGATCAGAAGCGCGTGCTTTCGCCCGGTCGGGCCGTGACGGCGGGCTCGTCCCTCCTGGTGGTGGGCCGAGCCATCACCGCGGCACCGGACCGACCGGCGGCGGCCCTGGAAGTGCTGACCGACATCGCAGACGTTCTCTGAGGGATCGAAGCGGTATGCACAACCTTCTGGGAAAGGAGATCCGGGGTCGGTTCGGATTCCCGTCAGGCGTCATCACCACGAACAGCGACGTGGCCAAGTGGATGTTCCGGCACGTTCCTCAGTTCGGGTTCTACCAGGGCAAGAGCACGACCATCGAGCCTCGGGCGGGTAACCGGGAGGACATTCTCGCCCAGCCCACCGCGGACTCCCTCTGGAACGCAGTGGGCTACACGAACCCCGGGCTCGATGCCACGGTGGAGGGCTTTCGGGAGCTCCGGGACGCGACGCCCGCAGACGTCTTCCTCATGGCCCAGATCGGGGAGAGCACCGGCGAGAAGTTCGCCCACTCGGTGGACGCGTTCGAGCGGGCCGGCGATATCGCGGACGGGTACGAGATCAACGTCTCGTGCCCCCACGCCGACAAGGGGGGAATCCTCATCGGGTCTGACCCCGACAGCGTCAGGACCATCACTGCGGCGACCCGGCGTGCCACGAAGAAGCCCATCATCGTGAAGCTCAACGCCGGCGTGACGGACCTCGAAGCGATCGCCAGGGCCGCCGTGGAAGGCGGCGCGGACGCGTTGTCCGCCATCAACACGCTGGGAGGACCCAACCCGGAGCTCAGCAACATGTTCGGTGGGCTGTCAGGCGCACCGATCTTCCCCGTCACCCTGGACTCGATCCGCCGCCTGAGGCGGGTCGTGGACGTGCCCCTCATCGCCATGGGCGGGCTTCGCGGCGCGGGGGACATCCGTCGGCTCGAGGCCATCGACCCGACGTTGTTCTATGCCATCGGGACAGCGCTGGGCGGGCTCGACTCCGAACACATCCGGGACTACTTCGCTCAGCTGGAGCAGGACCTCGCGGAGGGGACGGACCTGGCCACCGGCCGCACCATGAACCGGATGCTCATGGAGTACCGACCGTTCGTCGTACGGCAGGTGGACCACTACACCGACGCGGTGAAGGTCATCAAGTTCCGAGAGCGGCTGGAAGGACCTATCGACGTCGGGCAGTTCGTCTTCCTCAAGGTCAGCAATTCGGACTCCAAGCCCTTCTCCGTCGCAGCCAACGACGAAGGCCTCGAGGTGCTCGTGCGCGACGTGGGCCCCATGACGTCCCGAGCCTGCCAGCTCAAGGAGAACGACGTCGTCCGCGTACGCGGGCCCTACGGCAGCAGATTCTCACTCCCCACCGATCGGCCCGTGGTGCTGGTGGGGGCGGGGGTGGGCATCGCGCCCATCCACTACGCCGCCCAAAACCATCACGGCCCCAAGCGCGTCTTCATCGGGGGGCGTACCGCGGCCGAGCTCCCCTATCTGGACTCCTTCCGATCGCTGTGCGAGGTAACGGCGTCCACCGATGACGGGACGTATGGCTTCAGAGGGTTGATCCACGAGCTCGTCGAGAAGAGCCTCGCCGAGAAGGAGATGGACCGCCCGGTCTTCGTCAACTGCGGTCCCGAGCTCGCCATGCGCGCCCTCGACGCCGTGGAACGGAAACACGCCCCGCCCGAGGACATCTTCCACGTGGTGGAACGGTACACGAGCTGCGGCATCGGTATCTGTGGCAAGTGCTCCATCTCCAATGGCGAGCGGACCTGTGTCGACGGGCCCGTGTGCCCGGCGACCTCCTTCACCCCGGGGGACTGGCACCGCGACCTGACGGGCAAGAAGGTCCTGTACGACTGAGGGGCGGCGGGTAGAGGGCGACGGGGTGCCCGGCTACACGAAGAGGTCGGGGGCCAGCTCCGCAGTGGGATCCACGGCATAAGAGGTCAGGTCGACGATCCCCTCCGCCTCCAGCACCTCGTCATCGATGCAGAAGTTGCCCGTGAACGAACGGCTGTCTCGTTTGACGATGGCCACCGCGGCGTCGGCCATGATCTCGGGCCGTCGACTCCTCCTCATCATCTCCTCGCCACCCAGGAGGTTCTGGATCGCGGCCGTGGCGATGGTGGTGCGAGGCCAAAGAGCGTTCACCGCGATGCCCTGATCCGACAGCTCGTCCGCCATGCCCAGCACGCAGAGGCTCATGCCGTACTTGGCCATGGTGTAGGCGACGTGGGGAGCGAACCAGCGGGCTTCCAGCTCGAGGGGTGGCGAGATGTTCAGGATGTGCGGGTTCTCGGACCTCGCGAGATGCGGGATACACATTTTGGAGCAGAGAAACGTGCCGCGGGTGTTCACGCCGTGCATGAGATCGAATCGCCTCATCTCGGTGTCCACCGTCCCGGTGAGACTGATGGCGCTGGCGTTGTTCACGAGGACATCGATCCCGCCAAACGCTTCCACGGCCTGAGCGACCGCGCTCTCCACCTGATCTTCGTGACGGACGTCCACCCGGCATGCCAGGGCACGGCCTCCGGCGGCCACGATCTCCTCAGCGGCCGTGTGGATCGTGCCCGGCAGAGCAGGATGCGGCTTGATGGTCTTGGCCGCGATCACGACGTTGGCGCCTTCCCTCGCGGCGGCCAGGCCGATGGCCTTGCCGATGCCGCGGCTGGCGCCGGTGATGAACAGCGTGCGTCCGGTCAGCTCGGGCATGGGTAGGGGTCCGCGTCAGGGGATCGGTGTCCGGCCACCCTAGGAGCCCGGTGATCCGATGGCAAGGCGATCTCGGCAGCTGCGCGGCCGGGTGTACCCCGACGCGGAGGGTGGAGTCGCGTGGAAGTGCGGGGCGCCAGAGCATAGGTTGCAGCCGGCGGGCTCGGCCGATAGGACCATCCAGCCCGGTGGAACGGAGACTGCGGGGGTCGGAAGCATGAAGCTCACCGTCGAGGACAATCGCGACGCGATCAAGCGGTACAGCCACATCCGGCCCTCCCGGCGGGGCTCGCCCCGTTGCTCGACCCTGTGCCCGGGAACCCGCCGCTCCTGCACCCTCGAACGAGGTCACAACGGGCTTCATGTAGCTCACGGAGGGTTCAGGAAGGTCGTGGCGGTGTGGGACGGACCGGCGCGGGCCGTGGGGGCCGTGGAACCGGAAAGGAAGGCGAAAGGCGCCGGAGGGGCCGTAGTGCGCCGGGACCTGCGTGACGTGGGGCTGGCGGCGACCCTGAGGGCCTTCTGGGGCCGGCTGGTCCGACGGCCCCAATTCTCCATGGAGGAGTTCCTCCTCCTCGTCTTCGCCCTCGCCATGGCCGGCTTCGTCATCGATTGGGCGCTCCGGATCATCGGGCTGCGGTGAATCGAGGGGTCCCGGACGCGGCAGGTTGGCGGCGCGGAGGGGTCCTGGCTCCCTGGGTCCGCGCGGGACCCGGGTGCCCGGTGTGGTGCCCCGCCGCCTTCAGCGCATCACGTGGGCCGGGGACACTGTGGGTTTCGGCGCCTGGGGCACGGTGCTGGCTTCGGAACCGTTCAACGGCTTGCCCGTTGCGACGATCCTCTCGAGCCAGGAGCCGGCGAGGAGCGACGTGACGATCGCGAGCATGACCAGGATTACATAGAAGCCCTCGCTGATGGCCGCAGCGTCGTACGCGACCGATGCGAGCACGATGCCGGGCCCACCGCGGGCGTTCATCGCCACTGCCAGGTTCCGGGCCCCGTGCCGGCTCTCCCCGGCCCAACGCGCTCCGGCATACACGCTCAGTGACTTCGCCCCACACGCGAAGAGCAGGAAGAAGACGAAGAAGGCCGGCTCGAACGCGTGGATGAGGTCGAGCTTCAACCCCACGATCGCGAAATAGACCGGGACGAAGAACGCGAACGAGAAGCTCTTGATGGCCTCGCGCGCCCGCTCGCTTCGGGGGCCCTCGCTTCCCTTCCCGGCGATCATGCCCGCGATGAACGCCCCGAACATGGGCGTGATCGAGAGATAGACGCACAGCCCGGCCATCACGAGCATGAAGACCAGCAGGAACGCGATGGGGCTGCCCTTCGCGAGGAGGTTGTAACGGAACCGGGAGGCTTTGCGGAAGAGGCGGGGCCCGAGCAGGAGGGCCAACGCGATGAAGGCGACGGGTACCACCAGGTGGTAGACGTTCGCTGCCGCCGAGGAGGGCTCGAGCCCGAGGAGCGCCAGAAGGCCAGACACCTCGCCGTGAGGGCCGGCCACCATTCCGATGGCGATGGCCAGGACGACGTAGAGAAGGATGTCCTCGATCACCGCGGCCCCGAGAACGATTCGGGCGAAGGACGTCTCGAGGATGCCGAGATCGAACATGATCCGCGAGATGACCGGAATGCTGGTGACCGCGACGGCAATGGCGAACATCAGGAGGAACGCGGTCTGGTTTCCGGCCGGACCATAGAACCGGCTCATGTCGAGCAGGTCGTACCCAGTCCAACCGTGGAGCTGGAGGAACGCCAGGCCCAGCGCGAAGGGCACGGCCGTGCCCGCGATCGTCACCGCGAGGGCGGTTCGTCGCTCGCCCGTGCGGAGGCCCGAGCGGACCTCGAGGCCCGAGCAGAACATCAGGAGGAACAGACCGAGCTGATAGACCGCGCCCAGAACAGGGTAGGTAACACCATCACCGCTCGAGAACGCGGCACGCTGCAGGTCGGGTAGTAGATGCCCGAACAACGTGGGGCCGAGCAGGAGCCCGCCGAGGATCTCACCGATGACCCGGGGTTGGCGAAAGTGCGCGAACACATGCCCGAGCGCGTGCGCCGTGAGGAGAAGCAGCGCGAGCGCCGTCAGGACGCTGGAGGTCTGGGCGTCGGTGAGACTCATGGTGGCCGTGAGAGGAGGAAGGGGAGGGGGTTCCCGATGGGCGGCGTGCAAGATCCGCACCATCGAGTTGAGGTCGGAAAGTCGCGTGAAGACTCGCTTTACGGATCCACTCGACGGCGAGTCGGGGGAAAAGAGTGTCGACGCGCTGTAGGACTGTTGCAGGCGTGCAACGACGGGGCTCCCGTGGGAGCGCCTGGCCTGGCGGGAGCGCGCCCCGGCCTATCCGGGGAGGGCCCGGCTGCTGCGCGAGGAGAGCCGCGCCGGTTTCCCTAGTGCGTTCCGGGCCGCGTGAGGTAGAAGAAGACGATGGCCAGGGCTACCAGGGCCACGACGACGAGGGGGTTGTCCCCCACGAAGTCCTGGGCATCCCGTGCGAAGGCCGTGAGCGTCCGAGCGGCGCCATGGCCGCTGGCGCCCATGTATTCTGCGGCTGTCTGTGTCATCGGTGGTATCCATTGGGCAGGCCGATACTCCAATCTCGGCTTCGGGCCCGGCTCAATGCAATCTTCCCGATTCTGAC
>JARRLD010000213.1:0-7256 GCA_037387345.1 Gemmatimonadota bacterium | reverse complement strand
ATCTTCCCCCAGAAAGGTGGATGTCGAAGGAGCACCTACCGACCCCTCGGGACAGGTACACGAGGACATTGGAGCCTCATGACGAGAGGCTCGTCGATACCTCGACTCGGGTGGGTTGGGGCAGGGGAAGACCCAGACGAGCTAGGCCCGGATCGGAAGGGGCGGGCGGCGGGTCTCGCTGCGGTCGATACGCATCTTGTGCCGTGGGGCTTCCGGGTTCGGCATCGGATGAAGGCCGACCGGTATCCCGTCGCGTGCACTATATACGCATGCCGTCGGGCCTGGTGTCAATGGGACTTTGGTACCGGTCGCCACTTCGGTGTTGCGTCCCGTCCGCGGGGGGCTGCCACGGCGTCACGGAGGCCCGTTCGGACGGTGCCCCGGGAGCTGGCCTTCGTCACTCCTCGGGCGGGGCCACCACCTTGCCGACGAACAGGATCGTGCCGGACAACCGTTCGCGGAGCACGAACAGGAAGGGCCGATCCACGCGCATCTCGAAGCCGTTTCCGACCGATGTGACTCCGATCTCCACGGAGGTCGCGGCGGCGGCCTCCGTGCCCTCCTCGTCGACGCCGACCCAGCTCTTCTGGAGCACCTTGCTGATGTACAGCCCCCCTGACGGCGAGAGACGCGAGAAGTCCGCCCGCTGACCGTCGAAGGCATCGACCATGCCGAGGGCCTTCAGGTCGTCATTCAGGCTCCGCCGGTAGCTCATCCGGAAGCGGGGCAGGTAGAGGGTGCCGTCCGCCTCGGCGAACCGGTCGGTGAGGTCCTGCCAGACGTCGACGTCGAGCGAGCCGACGAGCTCCTCGATCCCGACTCCCTGGGTCGGCAGGAGGACGGTCATGGAGAACGCGCGGCCGCCGTACGGGAGGTCCACGGCCTGGAAGCGTTCCGTGGCGTGGTAGGGGAGTCCGCCGACGAGCTTCATGAGCTTCGTCGTGCGGGTGGAGCCGCCGGAGAGGTGGAAGGGCGCGTCCTCGGTATCCCTCGGGTCGAACTGGAAGGTCCAGGTCCCCTTGAAGTAGATGGCGTTGATGAGGTACATCACCACCTCTGCGGGGATCGGGTCCGGCACGATCTCCTCGATCCGGCCCCGGGTGGCCTCGCTCACCCAGCCGTTGATGCGCGCCGGTGCGCCGGGAGACGAGAAGTCCAGCTCGGCCGCCTCCGCGTCGAAGGATTCCCTGACCGTGTCGAGGAAGGATGGAAGGACGGGGAAGCCGGTGCGCGACCACACGGAGTTGCCCACCGCCATCTCCACGCTGCGATCGAGGCCGAGCAGCAGCTGGATCAGGCCGCGGTAGGAGGCGTTGATGCTCTCGATGGGAAGCTCCCCGAAGCCGAGGGCCGACCGCATCTGGGTGAACGTCTCGCCTGCAGTTCCGTTCCTGGCCATGCCGAGCGCCATCGAGGCCGACACGGGCGAGAGGAAGAGATTGGAGTCGGGCGCGCTCGCCAGCCGCAGGAGGTCGAAGGCGAAGTGGTTTCCGGCGTCGATCAGCTCGACCTCGGTGGCGGTGAGCTGCCTGGGAAGCTCGGTGATCTCTTCGACCTCCCCGGGGCCGGTGGGTGACTCCCCGCACCCCAGGGGCCCGGTCAGCCCGGCGACCAGGACGAGGAGGGACCGGCGGGCAGGTGCGTGGCGGCGGTACGCTTGGGTCATCGGGCTCTCAGGTCTTGAGGGGGCGAGGCTCGGACGTGGCGAGCCGTCCCGGGAACGCTGCCGAGAGAACGACTGGCCCGGCGAGGATGTGACGGCCCGTCAGCGAGCCACCCGGCCCAGGCGCAGCGCGTTCAACGTCACGGCCAGGGAGACACCCATGTCGCCCACGACGACTGCCGTGATCAGGGATACCAGTCCCAGGGGCACCCCGGCGGCCAGGACCGCCTTGACCACGATGGCCGCGGCGACGTTCTGACGGATCACCCGGCGTGCCCGCCTCGAGAGCTCCAGCAGGTACGGCAGACCCGAGAGGTCGTCCCCCATGAGCGCGATGTCGGCGGTCTCCAGGGCGGTGTCACTCCCCGCTGCACCCATGGCGATCCCCACCCGGGCGGCCGCCAGCGCCGGTGCGTCGTTCACGCCGTCTCCCACCATCGCCACGGGTCCGTAGCGTCGCTCCAGATCCCGCACGGCGTCGACCTTCTCCTCGGGGAGCAGCCCCGCACGGATCTCGTCCACCCCGATGGAGAGCCCCACCGACCGGGCCGTTTCCTCCCGGTCACCCGTCAGCATGACGATCTGCCCGATCCCCTCCCGGCGAATCCGGGCGAGCGCCTCCGCGGCGAGCCGTCGGGGGCGGTCCGAGAGCGAGATCCAGGCGAGGAGGCGGTCGCCCTGGAAGACGCCCACCACCGTGCCACCCTCTGCGAGGGCATCCATGGGAGGGGACACCCCTGCCTCGGGCACGAGCTCCGGGGATCCCACGACGTGCCGTTCCCCGTCGAGGGTGGCGCGAGCTCCCTTTCCCGGAACGGATTCGAAGTCCGTCACGGTGAACTCCCGGCGGATTCCCCGTTCCTCGGCGGCTTCGAGGATCGCGCGAGCCAGCGGGTGCTCCGACCGTGTCTCGACCGCCGCGGCCCGGGCCAGTGCGTCTTCCTCGCTGACCCCGTCGACGACGCGTATGGAGTCGACCACGGGGTGTCCGTACGTGAGCGTCCCGGTCTTGTCGAGGGCGACGACGCGGACGTCGCCCAGCGCCTCCAGATGGATGCCCCCCTTGATGAGGACGCCCCGTCGGGCGGCCGCGGTCACTCCGCTGACGACGGCAACCGGGGTGGAGATGACCAGGGCACACGGACAGGCGATCACCAGGAGCGTGAGTCCCCGCAGGACCCACACCGTCACCGGTGCCCCGAGGAAGACGATGGGGAGGATCGTCACCAGGATCGCCGAAACCGTCACCACCGGCGTATACCAGCGTGCGAAGCGCTCCACGAAGCGCTCGCTTCGGGTCCTGGTGGCTTCCGCCTCCTCCACCAGCTGGACGATGCGCGCGAGCGTGCTCTGGTCCGAGGGGCGCTCCACCCGGACCCGGAGCGCGCCCTCCCGGTTGATGGATCCCGCGAACACCGGGTCCCCCGGACCCTTCTCGACCGGCATGGACTCGCCGGTGATGGGACTCTGGTCCAGGGCGGACGCACCGTCCACGACCTCCCCGTCGGTTGGGACACGCTCGCCCGGCCGGATGAGGACGATCTCCCCGGCGACGACATCCCCGGCGGGGATGCGGATCTCCCTTCCCTCACGGAGCACGACGGCGGTCTCGGGCGCCAGCTGCAAGAGCGCTTCCACCGACGCTCGGGCTCGGTCCACGGCGTAGCTCTCCAGGAGCTCCGCGAGGGCGAACAGGAACGCGATGGACGCGGCCTCGGTGTATTCTCCGATGAGCACGGCGCCCAGGATCGCGATCGTCATGAGGAAGTTCATGTCCAGCGCCAGCGCCCGTGCCGCCCGAACTCCCCTGGGGAAGAAGTTCCATCCCCCGACCAGCGCCGCTGCGACGAAGAGCAGGTCGGGGACGAGGAGGTCGTGGAGGGGCAGGGACGCGACCCGCGCATCCAGGCCCGCGAAGCGGAGCAGAAGCCCGACGGCAAAGAGACCCAGCGAGGCGTAGGCGATCTGAGCCTGCGTTCCGCCCCACGTCGCGGATGGCTGCCCAGGGCCGTCGTCGTCCAGGGTCTGGGCCATGTACCCGAGGCGGGCCACCTCGTCCTGGATGCGACGGAGCGGCACGACCTCGGGATTCAGCTGCACGGTGAGGGTGCGGGCCATGGGACTCCCGTGTACCGCCTCGACGCCGTCGAGCTTCCCGAGATGCCTCTGGATCTTGGCCACGCAGCTGGGGCAGTCCATGTCGGGAATCCTCAGCCGAACGGCCGTGGCGGAGGGGTCTCGAGCGTTGGGCTGGCCGTCCTGATCGACGCCCAACGTCAGGTTCTCATGCGTCATACGGCGCGTCCATCCGGACCCAGATCAGGAACGCTCCACCCGGAACCGTGATCTGGTGGGTGCCACCCGTGAGGTGGGCCTGCTCGCCCTCCACCCCCGCCATGTGATCCACCCGGTCGCGGTTGCCCGCCTGCCGCCATCGTCCGGGGGGCAGGTTCACCTCGAACACGCCGTCGGTGGTGCCACAATTGGCGAGGACCAGGACCCTTCCGCCCACGACGTAGCCGAGGAGCGTTTCCTCGGTCGGCGTGATCCATCCGTAGTGTCCCTCCGGCACGTCGGCCACCCGGAAGACGGCTTCGTGCTCGGACATGCGCAGCGCGATCAGCCCGCGCCAGTAGTCCCGCATGGACGCCTGGTCCGAGTCCGGAGTGAGGTCGTCCCACAGGAACCGGTTGGGTGCGCGCACGTTGTAGGTGTCGTCGCGGCCCTTGAAATGAATGATCCCGCCCCCCATCTCGCGAGCGATCTCCTCCAGGGGAGCCAGCCCCTTCGAGCGAAGCATCTCGGTGCCTCCGTGCACGACCACGGGTCCGGCCGACGTGAGCAGGAGGCCGGCCGCGATCCGCACGGCCGATAGACGGACACCGTCCAGCCCGTTGTGGTCCTTCAGGGCGTATCGGTCGGACAGGGCCCAGTTGTCGTGGATGTCCAGGTAGGAGATCCCGTTCGTGGAGCGGGGCTCCTCCGGGTAGTCGTTGGTCAGGGCGGTCATCACCGCGTCGCGCGCGGCACCGTTCCCTCCCGCCCAGCCCGGATCGTCCACGTCGAAGGGCGAGCCCTTGAACGCGTTTCGGGCGTCGTCCTGGAAGAACGTGATGGGTGCGTTGGCCTTGTACCAGGCCCAGTCCGGATTGGCACGCACGTCCGGGTCGCTTGGCGCGATCCAGGGCTCGCCGTAGATGATCAGGTCCTGGGGAAGCTCCCGCTTCACGCGCAACAAGGTCTGCCGGTCGATCTGCCCGGCCAGGTCGATACGGAAGCCGTCGACGCCGAGCTCGTCCACCCAGTGCCGCATCTGGTCCAGGATCCACCGCTGGACCATGGGTCGATCCTCCGACTTCACCTCGTTCCCGAACGGTCCGATGTGCCGGAGGTCGTCGTCGGTGCGGTAATAGTAGGGGAGGTCGAGGACGCTGAAGTTCAGCAGGAGGTGCCGGCCGTCCATGTTCTCGCCGGTGTGGTTCGGGACGAGGTCGATGATGACCGAGAGCCCCCGGGCGTGGAGGGCCGCCACCAGCTCCTTGAACTGGGCCCGTTCCGCCCCCGGCTCGGCACCCCGTGAGCGGTACCGGCCCTCCACGGCGAAGGCGTGGGTGGTTCGGTATCCCCATGGGTAGTTCTCACGGTCGATGCCCATGGCCCGTGCGAACCGGTCGTCGGCGAAGGCTGCACGCCAATCGTCGTCCGGATAGTGCAGGTACTCCTGCACCGGCATGAGGTGGACCACGTTCACGCCCAGATCGACCAGGTAGTCCAATCCGACGGGCTGGCCGTCGCGGTTGAGCAGGCCGGGTTGGGCCATGGCGACCAGCGTTCCCGCCTCCCCGTCCGCTACGGGAAGGAGGTCCGTGAAGTCCTGGACATGCACCTCGTAGGCCACGACGTCCTCCATGGCTGGACGGCCTCCCGCCACAGGGGGTGGCGGAGGACCGTCTCGCCATACCCGGGACTTGCCCTGCGCGTCGTCGTTCACCCGGGCGTAGGGGTCCGAGATATGGGTGGGGTGCGCCTCGTAGAACCAGTTCCCCGGATCGTCGGGACCGTGCACGGTGAAGTCGTACCATGTCCCGTGCAGATCTCCGAAGTGGACCGCCTCCCAGACACCATCGCCATCCCGCGCCATCTCGAGCACCTCCCTCGCCTCCTCCGGGGAATCGTCCCCTTCGTCGTAGAGGTGCAGTCGGACAGCCTCGGCCCGGGGCGAGAATACCCGGAACGTGGTTTCACTCCTGTCCGGGGCCACCGACGCACCGAGCTCCTTCGTCGAATGGAGGCTCCGGAACAGGGGGTCGCGCCGCACGACGGCGCGGAGGTCCAGGGAAGGGATCTCGAGGTAGTGGACGCGCAGGACGTCCAGATCCCGGGTGGGCACCACGATGGACTCCGGCGTCTCGCCTGCGCGCACCTCGGCCACGGGGATCACCCCACCCTGGCCGTCGGTCAGCCGATAGGACGCCGTTGCGGATGGCCGCTCCGCGCCGGTCAAGGTGAATCGGACGGCCCTGGGTCCGTGGATCTCCGCGCGGAGGCGAGGGCCCCCCTCGGGTCGGGGGCCCGGCGGCTCACCGCAGGCGCTCACGGCGAACCCCACCGCGCAGGCGACTCGGGAGATGCGTCGGGGACGGGCCAAGACAGGTCAGTTCCTTCCCGTGGAGACGAAGGGGAACGAAGGCGCTGTCCGGTTCATGCCGGACCGCACGCCGTGGCTCCCGCCAACATCGCTGTGGGTGGCCGGAGCCGGCAACGGGGTGTGTGCGGCGAACCGCCCCACATCCCCGGTTGACTTCGTGGCGTCTTCCCTCCGATTCTCTTCCGGACCGAGCCTCCGGCCATCCGCGGTGAGCCAGGGATCCATGGGACGACTCTCCAGCCTTTTCTCCGAGCTCCGCCGGCAAACGAAGGTCCGTGGAGTGGGCGTCCGCGCGCCGTGGCGGCGCCTATTGCTCGCGATTGCGCTCATGGCGGCCGCCTGCGGAGGCGAGCCCGGCGAACCGACGGGGGAGCCGTTCCTCGGGGTTCCAGCCTGGTCCCAGAACGCCATCTGGTACCAGATCTTCGTCGAGCGCTTCCGCAACGGCGACCCGGGCAACGATCCGACCCTCCACGACATGCGCGGCTCGTGGCCGGACATGCAGCCGGAGGGTTGGGCCCCGACGCCCTGGGGCCACGACTGGTACGCCCAGGAAGATTGGGCGGCGGCGACTGGCGAGGGGTTCTACACCACGGTGCAGCTTCGCCGGTACGGCGGAGATCTCCAGGGGGTCGTCGACCGGCTCGACGATCTGCGGGAGCTGGGGGTCACGGCGCTGTACCTGAATCCCATCAATGATGCTCCCTCCCTCCACAAGTACGACGCCCGGAACTACCGGCACGTGGACCGGAACTTCGGCCCGGACCCACGCGGCGACGAGGCCCTCATGGCTCGAGAGGATCCGATGGATCCGGCGACGTGGGTCACCACCGCCGCCGACAGTCTGTTTCTGGCGCTCATCCGTGAGGTTCACCAGCGGGGCATGCGGGTCATCGTCGACTATTCGTGGAATCACACGGGTGCCACCTTCTGGGCCTGGCAGGA
>JARRLD010000212.1:0-7265 GCA_037387345.1 Gemmatimonadota bacterium | reverse complement strand
GACTACGGCAGAGACGGGGCGCCGATCCGATACAAGGCGTGGGTCTGCTCGAACCCGGACTGCGGGTTCAACATCCGGATCGACAACGGCGAGGTCACCTTCGGTCGCTCCATCGGCCAAAGCTACAAGTAGTCCCTCCCGAGCCGGCCTTCGCCGGTCCTGACAAGCTCCCTTCAACACCGATGATCCGGCCCGGACGCAGTGGCATCGGTCCGGGCTGCCCCCACGTGCACCGCTGTGCTGCCGCCGGGAAGGTCCGGTGACCGCGTGGCGCCCCCCGCTGAGGCCGTATGCCCGCGGCCTCGTCCTCGCCCCCACGGGTACCGAGTCGGCTGCGTTCGATCGGCATGCCATCGATACCCTTGGGGTGCCCCAGCCGGTGCTCATGGAGAACGCCGGCCGATCCGCCGCCCAGGTACTCGCCCGTCTCTTCGGGGTGGGGCCGGTCATCGGGGTGGTGGGAGCGGGTAATAACGGCGGCGATGCGCTGGTCCTCCTGAGGTCCCTGGCTGCCTGGGGATGGCCGGTGCGCGGAATCCTCGTCGCGGACCGCGCGGATGAGGGGGAGCTTCTCCACGGGTGGGATGTTCCCGTGGTGGGGGACACGGACATCGCGGGGGATGAGTCGGCCTGGCGCTCGGTGCTGGAGCCCGGGGCGGTGCTGGTGGATGGGATCCTGGGCACGGGGGTCCGGGGTGCCCCTCGCGAGCGTCAGGCTCGGGCGATCCGGGCGCTCAATGCAGCGTCCCAGCCCGTGCTGGCCATCGACATCCCCTCGGGCGTCGACGGAGACAGTGGCGCCACGCCGGGTGACGCGGTCCGAGCGGACGTTACGGTGGCGTTCGGTGCGCCGAAGCTCGGCACCCTCCTTCACCCGGGTCGAGGGTGTACCGGGCGTCTCATCGCCGTGGAGATCGGGTTTCCTCCGATGGAGGAGGGGGACGCTGCCGCCGAGGTGGTGACCCCGGCCTGGGCCCAGGCCCTCCTTCCCGTCCGGGAGGTGGACACCCACAAGAACGCTGTCGGCCGGATCGTTGTCGTCGCAGGCGCGACGGGGATGGCCGGCGCGGCGGTCCTGGCTGCCCGAGCGGCATTCCGGGCCGGCGCCGGGCTGGTCCAGGTGGGCTCTTCACCGAACAACCGCGAGATCGTCCAGGCGGCGGTGCCCGAGGCGATCTTCGTGGATGCCGACGACGCCGAGGCTCTGGACGCCGCCCTGGCGGAAGCTTCTGCCGTTGCCATGGGGCCCGGCCTGGGAACCGGACCGTGGGGGCAGGAGCTGCTCGAGCGCGTCGTCGGTGCTGGCTCCGCCCCCCTGGTCGTGGACGCCGATGCCCTCAACCTGCTCGCCGGTGGGCACGCGGACGGCCTCGCTGCCGTATCGGCCCGGCGCTCCGTCCTGGCGACGCCCCACCCCGGTGAGATGAGCCGCCTCGTCGGTAGGCCGGCGGAGGACATCGGCGCCGACCGAACGGGCGTCGCCAGGGGCGCGGCCGAAGATTTCGGGTGCGGCGTCCTTCTCAAAGGCGCCCCGTCCGTGGTGGCGTCCCCGGGTGAGCGCATCCTCGTGGATGCCCTCGGCTCTTCGGACCTCGCCGTGGCCGGGATGGGCGACGTGCTCACGGGCGTCTGCGGCGGACTCCTCGCCCAGGGACTTCAGCCCCGGGAGGCAGGGGCTGTGGGATTGTATGTGACGGGTCGGGCGGCGGTCCTCGCGGGAAAGGGCCGGGCTCTGACCCCTCCTGATGTCGTCCGCTGGCTCCCCGACGCGCTCCGGGAGCGGGGCGACGGGACCTCGGACCTGGACCTCGCTCCGGTGATCTTCGACCAGGATCCGGCCCGGTGAGCTCGGTGAGAGACGGGTCCCCGCCTCCAACCGTGCCCCTGGGTGCAGGGGTCGAGTTCGACACCATCCGGCGCTTTCTCGCGCACGGGCGTGCTCCCCACCCGTCCGTCGCCGTCGGCCCCGGGGATGACGCGGCGGTCTTCGAAGGCGGGTGGGTGCTCTCGACCGACCTCACCGTCGAGGACGTGCACTTCCGGAGGGGGTGGGCTTCCCCGGAGGAGATCGGGGGGCGGGCGGTCCTCGCGGCTCTGTCCGATCTCGCCGGCATGGCTGCTCGACCTGTGGGCGTCCTGGCGTCGGTGGCTTTCCCGCAAGAACCAGATGACGCCTACGCCGAGGCCGTGATGGCGGGCGTCTGCGGAGCCGCCGACGCATGGGACGCGCCCCTCATCGGTGGAGACCTCTCGCGCTCTCCGGGTCCTCTCGTCCTCGACATCGTCGTGGTGGGGCAGGCGGAGTCCCCGTGCCTCCGGGCCGGAAGCGTGGCCGGCGATCGGATCTGGGTGACAGGAGCGCTCGGAAGCAGCGCCGCCGCAGTAAGGACATGGGAAGCCGGCCGAGAGCCTTCCCCCGAGCTACGAGAGGCCTTCCTGCGCCCGACCCCGCGGATCTCCGTGGCGCTCGCGCTTGCCGCCGGGGGCAGGATCCACGCCATGCTCGATCTCTCCGATGGGCTCGCGGGAGACGCGGGCCATCTGGCGGCGGCCGGGGACCTGCGTGCCGTCATCGAGATCGAGCGGATCCCTGTGTCCGAAGCCGCGCGCGTCGCGCTGGGCGAAGAGGTCGCGCTGGAGATGGCGCTACACGGGGGTGAGGACTACGAGCTGTGCTTCACGACGGCCTCCGAACTTCCGGCCGCAGACCTAGAGGCTGCCGGGGTGCGGCTCACCTGCGTGGGCCGGATGGAGCAGGGAAAGGGGGTGTGGGTTCAATCGCCGGGCGGAGAGCTCCGGCAGGTGACCAGGGGAGGGTTCGACCACTTCGCGGGGCAGGGTGGATGATCGGCCTCCTCCGCCTGATCGTCGTGGCGGTGCCCGCCACCCTGTGGTGGGGCAGCCGGGTCCTCTGGGCTGCACGCCGTGAGAGCCCCAGGCTTCACTGCCTGTGCGAGACGGTGGCCCGGCGATGGGCGCGGGCCCTGCTCCGGTCCGTGGGCGCCCGGGTCGTGCTCCACAACGCCGAGATCATCGACCCGGAACGACCCCAGGTGCTGGTGGCCAACCACGAGTCCTGGTTCGATGTCCTGGCCCTGGCCGGGTACGTCCCGGGGCGCTTCCGCTTCGTGGCCAAGAAGGAGCTGGAGGGCATCCCCGTCTTCGGACCGGCGTGGCAGGCGTGTGGACACATCTCCATCGACCGGCAGGACCGGACTCGCGCAATCGAGTCCCTGGCGGTCGCCCGTCAGCAGCTGGTGGACGAGCGTCCGACGGTGATCCTGTTTCCGGAGGGCACGCGCTCGGTGACGGGGCAGTTGCGCTCCTTCAAGAAAGGAGCGTTCGTCCTGGCCATCCAGACGGGTGTGGACGTCGTGCCCGCTGCCATCCGCGGGACCCGCGCCATCATGCGGAAAGGCTCGTGGCGGATCCGTGCGGGAGGGACGATTCACGTATACTTCGGAGAGCCCATACCTGTGGAGGGCTACAGGATCGAGCAGCGCAACGAGCTGACGGGTAGGGCACGCCAGGCCGTGCTGGATCTCATCAGCGCTCATCCGTGATTCACCAGGAAAGAGATTAGGAGGTGTCGTGTCGGCCATCGTCGACGTTCGAGGCAGAGAGGTTCTCGATTCCCGGGGCAACCCGACCGTGGAGGCTGAAGTCATTCTCGAGACCGGGACCCGAGCGCGAGCGATCGTCCCGTCGGGAGCCTCGACCGGAGCCCACGAGGCCGTGGAGCTTCGGGACGGGGACCGGACCCGGTACGGGGGCAAGGGGGTGCGGAAGGCAGTGGAGAACGTGAGCGGCCCCATCGCCCAGGCCATCCACGGGTTCGAGGCGAAGGAGCAGCTCGACATCGATCGGACGATGATCGAGCTGGACGGAAGCCCCAACAAGAGGAATCTCGGCGCCAACGCCATTCTGGCGGTCTCCATGGCGGTGGCCCGGGCGGCGGCGACGGAGAGTCGGCTGCCCCTGTGGAGGTATCTGGCGGACGAGGGTGAGGCGGACCTTCTCCCCGTACCCCAGATGAACATCCTCAACGGGGGCGCCCATGCTCCCAACAACGTGGATATCCAGGAGTTCATGGTCATGCCGGTGGGAGCGGACAGCTTCACCGAGGGGCTCCGCATGGGTGTGGAGGTGTTCCACCATCTCAAGCAGGTCCTGTCCGCCCGGGGCAAGAACACCGCCGTCGGCGACGAGGGTGGGTTCGCCCCCGACCTGGCGAGCAACGAGGAAGCCGTCGAGGTGGTGTTGAAGGCCATCGAGTCTGCGGGGTACCGCGCGGGGGAGGACATCGTACTGGCCGTAGACGCAGCCGCGACCGAGCTGTTCGACGACGGCGAGTACGTCTTTCGGTGGTCCGGTGGAGAACGGCGCGACGCAGCCGGAATGGTCGAGTTCTGGCGGGACTGGGTGGAGCGCTACCCCATCGCCTCGGTCGAGGATGGCCTCGACGAGAACGATTGGCACGGTTGGAGGGCCCTGACCTCGGCTCTGGGGGATCGGATCCAGATCGTGGGGGACGATCTCTTCGTGACCAATAGCGAGCGACTGGAACAGGGTATCCGCGACGGGTCGGCGAACGCCATCCTCATCAAGGTGAATCAGATCGGTACCCTGACGGAGACGCTGGAGGCCATGCGCCTGGCCACCCGGGCCGGCTTCCGCAACGTCATCTCCCACCGTTCAGGCGAGACCGAGGACACCTTTATCGCGGACCTGGCGGTGGCGACCGCCGCGGGCCAGATCAAGACCGGAAGCGCCAGCCGCACCGACCGGATCGCGAAGTACAACCAGCTGCTCCGGATCGACCAGGAGCTGGGCGAGCGGGCCCGCTACCCCGGTCGGGGCCTCTGGGGCTAGCCCCGGGATTCTGGCGATGCGACGGCTGAAGCGACTGTTCCTTCCCGCCATCCTCGCGCTGGCGGCGTACTACGCCGTCTTCGGCGGCGAATATTCGTACTTCGCGCTTCGGCGGGCGAGGGAGAACACGGAACGACAGAGCGCGGCGCTCGCCGAACTCCGGCGGCAGGTGGATTCCCTGAGGGCGTGGGCCGACTCGCTCGAGTTGGACCCGGCCACGCTCGAGAGAATCGCGCGGGAGAGGTTCGGCATGATCCGGGACGGAGAGCTCCTGTACCGGTTCGTGTCACCCGATACCACCCGGGACGACGCAGGCAGCCCACCCTGATCGACGCGGGCCTCACGCTCCTGGGAGTTCCCTCGGTCTCCCCGGCTCCCGCCTGCCATCCGGCTGGGCGTCGCCGGCATCCTCTACGATGCCGGCCACGTCCAGGGTCAGCTGCTCCAGCCGCTTCTTCAGGTCCCGGTCCCGGCGGCGCCACCAGGGTCGGGCGGCAACGACCGGAACCACGAGGTACGAGAGGATCTTCGGAAGAAGCGCCAGGGAGCCGACCGGCGTCAGCGCCGACAGGAGGGCCCACCCCGCGAGGCCGAGAAACCACGCTCCCAGATAGTGCCCCGCCCGATCCGCGGAGGCCCGGATCGCCGTGCCTTCACCCTCGCGCGTGAGGTCCAGCCGGGTGCGACCGGCGATGTGATCCTCCTGCCAACGGAAGTGGTCGGGTCCGCTCCCCACCACCTCTCCCTCGCGCCCGAGGCCCCGCTCCGCCGCCGCCGCCAGGTCCCGGCGGTCGTCGGGGAGGCGGCTCCTGGGCATGACGGCACGGACTTCTCGGCGGTCGGGGGCCCCGAACAGCACGGACGCTACGCCCCCCCGCTCCCGGGTCTCGATGGCAGATGAGCGCCTCACCACGGCGGGATCGAGGCCGGCCTCCCGGGCGGCCACCAGAAGGTCGTCCAGCGTGAGGTCCGGCGCAGTCGGCAGGCCGGAGCGTCCCTCCGCCTCGGCGGCGCGCCGCAGGATGTCTGAAACCTCCCCCTCGGTGAACCGACGCGCCGGGGAGCGCGATGGCGTCCCACCCGAGGCTGCGGGCAGCCTGGAGCCGTCCTGGGTCATGCCTCCGGATCAGCCCTGGGACTGATCGTCGTCCTCGCCGCCCGAGACAGGCACGCGCGCCTTGCCCGACTCGCCAGGCTTCATCCCGATCATCTTCTTGGCTGCCGCTTCGATGGCGGCCCGGTCCCCTCCCTCGGGAAGGGCCTGCACCATGCTTTCTGCAGCGTACTTGAGCGCTGTCGCCGTCGCCTCTGCGCTTGCCGGCTCGCCGGGCTGCAGCAGGGGACGGAAGAGCTCGATGGGAATGGGGAACAGCGTCGTCGAGTTGTTCTCCGCGGCCACCTCGACCACGGTTTGCAGGAATCGGAGCTGCATCGCCACGGGGAACTGCTGGATGATCTCCGCGGCCAGCACGAGCTTGGTGGACGCCTGATACTCGCCTTCGGCGGCGATGACCTTGGCGCGCCGCTCCCGCTCTGCCTCTGCCTGCTTCGCCATGGCTCGCTTCATCTCCTGGGGGAGATCGATGTCCTTGATCTCCACACCCGTGACCTCGATGCCCCAGGCGTCGCTGCCTTCGTCGATGATGCCCCGCACCACCTCGTTGATGCGCTCTCGCTCCGCCAGGAGCTCGTCCAGCTCGGACTGGCCGATGACGGACCGGAGCGTAGTCTGGGCGAGCTGGCTGGTGGCAAAGTAGTAGTCCTCGATCTCCACGACGGCCTTGGTGGGATCCGCGACCCGGAAGTACACCACCGCATTCACCCGGACGCTGACGTTGTCCTTCGTGATCGTGTCCTGGGGCGCGATGTCCAGGGCCACGATACGCAGATCCATCTTACGCATCCGCTCGACCCCGAAGGGCACCAGGAAGATGAGTCCGGGACCCTTGGCCCGGGTGAGCTTGCCCAGGCGGAAGATGACACCCCGCTCGTACTCGAAGAGGATGCGCAGGCTGGTAAGGACGGCCGCGCCTGCGAAGATCGCGACGGGGACGAGAACGACACTGGGATCCATGGATTCTCCAGGGCTGGAGGGACCACCCGGTAGGCACGACCTACATACGGAGAGCGGGAAGAGGACCTTCACGTTCCCCAACACCCTCAGCGTCGCCCAATGGGCCACGCCGCGCAAGCGTTCGCGGCACGTCGCGATGGTTGACACCGCCATGTCCGCCGGTGAGCTTTTTCTTCCCCGCCGGAGTAGCTCAGTCGGTTAGAGCAGCGGAATCATAATCCGCGTGTCGGGGGTTCGAGTCCCTCCTCCGGCATCAGAAATGGCGCCATTGTTGGACGGAGTAGGTCACTGACGACCTACTCCGCTGGCCTTTCCTGTG
>JARRLD010000211.1:0-7302 GCA_037387345.1 Gemmatimonadota bacterium | reverse complement strand
TTCCAGGAGCCCGGCAGATATGGAGTCCGGCCCCGAAGTCGCCAGGGGCTCTCCAACCGACAGATAGGCATCGAACCGATGGCTCCGACCGGGCAGCAGTCGGAGCCCGACGGGGAGGATCGCCGCGCGCTCCAGGGCTTCCACCACACCCACCAGACCGCTCTTGAACCCGAGGGGTCGCGGATCGTCGGGTCGGATCCGTCCCTGTGGGAAGAACGCCAACACCGAGCCACCCGGGTCCACGCTCATGCCTTTCAGGTTGGCGCGCAGAGCCCGAGCGGACGTCACCGAACCGGGCTCGATCCCTACCGCTCCCAGCGACTTCAGATACGGGTGCCTTCTGAGCTCCCGCTCGAGCATGACCGCGTAGAAGCGGCTCGAAGGCCGGGCACGTCGCTGCAATTCCCGGATGAGGAACCCGTCCCACCAACTCTCGTGGTTGCTGCACACGAGAAGAGGACGACCGTCGTCGGGGATCAAGCGAAGCCCTGCGATGTGAATGCGAATGCGGCGCCGCATCCATGGTCCGAACACGGTATCGAAGACTTTCCAGGAGAGCCGGGAGGATCTCACCGTCAGCCTCCTCGCCGCCGCTGCAGCAAACCGGACGCGGCAAGGGACATCTTGGCCGCGAACGAGGTGCTGGCCCGCCGGGTGAGATTGTCGTGCCCGTTTCGGCGGATCTCGTCGTGGATGCCCTGGTAAGCCCTGGCAGCTACCGCCACCGGCCGGCCGTACCACGCCGGCAGAGCGTGAATGCCCGGCCAAGCTTTCCGGTAGTGCTCGTCGGCGCGGTGCATGACGTCCTCGATGAGCTCACGGTACTCGCCCGGCATCGGGCCTTCGGAGACCTGGAGCCGCACGAGGTCACGCTTGTTGAGCCCGTGGCGATGCAGGAGCAGGGTGGGGAGATAGAGTCGGCCCCGATCGAGATCCTCCCCGACATCGCGCAGGATGTTCGTAAGCTGCATGCCGTGGCCCAACGCGTGGGCTCGCTCGAGGAGCTCGGGCTCCGAAAGGCCAAAGAGCTGAGTGACCCATCCACCGACAGCCCCGGCCACTGCGAACGTGTATCGCTCCAAATCATCCCAGTCGGCGAATCGGACGTCGTCGAGATCCATGCGTACACCCTCGAGCAGGGCATCCGGGTACCGCCAGGACACGCCGTTTGTCCGTGCGTCGCCGAGAACGACGTCGAGAAGGGGAATGCCGGTGGCCTCCCCCTCGAACGCCGCACGGCTCAGCTGCCGCCAAGCGTCCAGCCGCTCCGCCAGGACGATCGGATCGTCTCCGTCCCCGGGCTCGTCGACAAGGTCGTCGGTGAATCGGCAATAAGCGTATAGGCCAGCGATGCGGGAAGCCGCCTCCGCGGGAAAGAGTCGAGCGGCGAAGCGAAAGGTGCGGGCGTGCCGCCCGAAGTAATCCCGCCACTCTCCCGGCCCTCCCAGCGACCCTGCCATTCGGCGCACCTCGTCGACGGCGCGGCCCGCACGGGACCGGCTGGCGTCCGTCTCCCCTGTGTCCACCTGATCACGGACCGCGTCCACTGCGGCCGAGACCCATCCGTCGAGCACCTCCTCGACCAACGTGTCGCCCGGTGCCAGCGACCGAACGGTGTCGACGATGGCGCGGCGGCGCTCCCGGAGGCACTCCAACGCACGCTCCGCAGGCGAAGGGGGCCCTTGGGCAGCTCGGAAGAGACGGTCGATGATCTCCACCTCCTGCAGACCGAGCTCCTCGACCCCCATCAAGTCCAGCACCCAGGTCCACTTGCCCTGGCGGTAGTCCTGGAGAGGAGGCTTTCCCGTCTTGGCGGCCGGGCAGTAGTCGAGGAGATCGTCGACTCGCTGGTAGAGCGCGCCCAACCTGCACCCGATCTCCACTCTGTCCGGGAGGTCACCGAGCGAAGAGAAGGCGCCTCCCAGAACAGCCGCAGCACCGAAAAGCTCCCCCGACTTGCCTCGTATGATGGCGTCATACGTGTCGGGGGCGACTCGTGCGCCCGCGCTGCGGCCCTGTGCGATCTCACCGGCTACAGTGCGTTCCACCGCGCGAATGAAGGCCAAAAGGAACTCCGGGATCTCCGCGGCAGCGGCGGCCCGGTACGCGCCGGTCAGGTAATGGTCCCCCAGGACCAGGGCGGTCTCCACACCCTCTTGCGCCACTACGGTCTGCGCACCTCGCCTCTCCGGCGCGCCGTCCAGAATGTCGTCGTGGAGGAGAGAAGCCTCGTGAACCATCTGAACGGCGAGGGCGCCACTCCAGAAGCGATCGTCGAGGCTGGACCGCAGCGTCGGCGGCACCATGGCGTACGCCACAACCGGTCGTAGGAGCTTGCCCTCGAGCCTGGGCACTGCGATTCCCTCCCGCCGCAGGCGGACGGCTACCCGATGGAGGCCCGCCCGGACGGTTTCGAGGGCCTCGGAGAGGCTCTCGGGCGCGTCCACGCGCGGGGCGGTCCGGAGCGATGTCGCGTTCATGGTGCGGTGGCCGGTTGCGGGGCCCGCGAAGTCCGCCGCGGCTGCATTGACGTGTCCTTGCGGACGGCGGCGCGGGTGAGTCCGAGGCATAGGCCCAAGCCGACCAACGTCACTCCGACCGCCGGCCACAGACCCGCCGCGATCACCATGCCGAGAGGCAGGGCCACAACCAGGCCGTAATAGGTGGCCATCCAGCTCGTCGGGAGCTCCTCCATTCCGAGCCGTGGCGCCAGGACCTCCAACACACTCATGAGCACCATGCCCGTCAGGCTCCATCCGGCGAGGTTGACCCAGGGCATACCGTAGTACGGACCCGCGTCGTCCCACATCCAGTAGGGCGTCAGGAAGCTCATAGCCGGGTCGAGGGCCAGATCCCACGCGACCAACCAACCGGTCGCCAAGGTGATGCGCATCGGCCACCGCATCCGCTCCGGGACCGCAGCCCGGGCGATGGTCCAGGACGCAAGAGCCATCAGGAACCAGCTCACTGGAATGAGTGCGGGCACCCGTCCGCCCAGCTTCCACCCCAGGAGCCCCGTGTAACCGTATCCACCGAACGGCACGCCATACCCCGTCCCAAGGTGCTCCGACAGGAAGCTCAAGGCATATACCGCCGCGAAGGCCGGGATCCATCGACCCTTCAGCCTTCCGACGAGGACCACCGCCAGGGCCACGAAGGCGACCAGGATGTGAAGCTGGGCGAAGAACTGGAAGGAGATCGTGAAGAACCGGGCGGCGAGCTCCGTTTCCGGAAGCCGCTCCGGGTGCAGAGCGAAATTCCAATAGCCACCCACGGAAAGGGCCGTGAACACAACAAGCGCAGCCAGGGCAATCCACTCGCGCCGGTTTCCACCCGACCAGTCAGGCCGCCTCATGACTGCGCCCCCGTCACGGATCCGGCGAAGCCGGACTCGATCGCCATACGAAGGCTCTCGCAGGACGGGAATACTTCGCTCCCCAGAAACGGTCCTTGCAGGATGCTGTCATCCACCGCGCCCTGCACCTCGCCACCGAATGCCAGCGCGTAGGGACGCGACCGATCATAGGACCCACCCAGAATCCGGATCGCACGCGCGACGTCACCAGCGGCCGCAGGCGGTGTGAGCGACAGGCAAACCAGGCTCGCCTCGCGACCGCGCTGAATGACCCCGAAGTCCTCGATCGGAACATCCGGACCCAGGTAATAGACCTCCCACCCCAGACCCTCGAGGAGGAGCCGGACACAAAGGGATCCGAGATGGTGCAGGTTCCCTTCGAGTGTCCCGACGACGGCCACCGGGCGTGCAGCTCCGTTCCGACGGCGGTCCATCTTCTCCCGGTCGTCGACGCGGAGCTTGAGAAGTACTTCCACCATGACCTGACTCACCAGGTGCTCCTCGCCCACACGTAGGCGGCCGGCCGCCCATTCTTCTCCGACTCGTTGCATGAGGCCCCGGATCCCCAGGTCGCACACCTGACAAAGGCGAACCGATGGATCCCCGGCCAACACATCGTACAGGCGAGCGAGTCGGCGAAGATCTCCTCGACGAACCCATCCCATGGCGAGGGAGTGGAATCGTAGAAACGCCCCCTCTTCCCGGATCTCACGCAGGGCGGACCACACGTGCGGTTCATAGGGTTCGAAGGGCATGAGCACGTTGTCGATCGCGCGCTCCCTGGCGAAGTCCATGACGTCTCCCAAACGAAGACGACGATGGCCACCCTCTGTCTTCTCCGACTGGAGATCACCCTCGTTGCACCACCGCTTGACGGTGGACGGGTGCACGGCGAGAAGTTCGGCTGCCTCGGAGCTCGTGAGCGTGAGGCTCGAGTTGAATCGTTCCATGTTCTCCGCGGGACGTTTTTGAGACCCCAACGCGACCTCAGGGCTAAGCAATATCGTCTATATGCTATAATAAAGCGTTTTATCTGGAAAATCAACTCGTCTGGACGGTAGAAGTCGACTACATGGGGTTCGGTGAGCGTTTCCGTTACCGCACCGTGAGCTCGATCTCGAGTGGACCATCGCCCACGTGGAAGGAGGCGTCCTCAAACGAAGGCGGCCCCGTTCGGCCTCGCGCATCGTTCGAGAAGCCGTACGGCTCGCGGGGCATGCCGATGAAGTTCCGGTTCAACTCGCCATTCCGATCCCGGTCGTGGATGACCGCGATGGCATAACGGCCCGGCAGAACCTCGACCTGCCAAATCACCTCACCCCCGTTCACCGGGACGACTCCGCTCGCGGACGGTGTTTCCGTGAATCGATCTGGATCATCGAAGATCGCGATCCGCATGAGCCCTTCCCCCATCTCGGCCCCCCGGATCGTCACGGTCAGCATCACCGCCGTAACGGGAGGCCCCGCTCCCTCCTGCTCCTGACCAGCCAACTCCGGCGGTAACACGCACATCGCCCAGGCCATGGCGAGGTAGAGTCCCGCCCATCGGATTGACGTCGACATTGGGCATCTCCAGACGTGGTACATGGTCGAAGGAAGGTGTATCGCCGGGCTGCGCGCCCCCGGCCAGTCGAGTGAACGCCCCGGGCACGAGTCCCGAGGGGCCGGGCCATCAGGCCCGGCCCCTCGGGTGGTGCAGCCTCGCTTGGAGCCTTAGCTCGCGGTCAGCGCAGCTACGACGGAAGGCGGAACGATGACCTGGTTGATGACGTGGACGATGCCGTTGCGGGCGGAGTTGTCCGCCCCGGTAATCGCGGCGTCATCCCGCAGACCCGTGAGCCCGTCCCGGATCGTGCCGTCCGTGCGCACCGCGAAGGTCTCCCCCAGGAGCGACTCGATCCTGCGCTCGCCATTCCGTGGCACCACGCTGTTGGAGCCCCGGCGACCCTCGGCGACGTGGTAGAGCAGCACATCCCTGACGATCGTGGCCGGCACGTCGGTGATTCCGTCGATTCCCGGATCCACGACGTCCCGGAGCAAGGCGTAGAGATCCGCGAAAGCCGTATTCGTGGGCGCGAAAACCGTGTACTGGTCCTTCCCGTTCAGGAAGAGATCGACGAGCCCGGTGTTCAGCTCTTCGTCCACGTAGCTCAGGGCACCCACCAGCTCGCTGAACCCTCTCCCGATGGCGATCTCGGCGATGGACGGATTGTTGTTCTTGCCCCGAGCGCTGATCGGCTCGGCTCTCCGGGCCTGAGCCATCATCAGAGTCGCGGGCAGGATGACCTGGTCGATGACGTGGATGACACCATTGGTCCCCTGAATGTCGGTGGCGATGATGTTGGCGTCATCAACCCGAACGGCGCCTCCGTCTACGGTGATGGATACGCTCGCACCGTTGAGCGTTTCAGCGGAGTTGATGGCCACCACGTCGCTGGAAAGGACCCGTCCAGGGACGACATGGTAGGTCAGGACTTGCGTGAGGGCGTCGACGTCGGCCAGGAGCGCGGCCAGCATATCCGCCGGAACCGCCGCGAACGCCTCATCGGTCGGCGCAAACACCGTGAAAGGCCCGTCACCTTGCAGCGCACCCACGAGATCCGCCGCAGTCAAAGCCGTAACGAGCGTGCTGAACGACTCGTTACCCAGGGCGATCTCGACGATGTTCTCGTCCGACGGCAGGATCACCTGGTCGATGACGTGGATCACACCGTTGGAAGCCAGGATGTCGGCGGTGAGAATGGCAGCTCCGTCGATCGTCGGACCACCGTCTTCCCCAACCGTCACGGCTTGACCGTTCAACGTGGGGATGAAGGTGCTCCCGACCACATCGCCGGCACGGAGATCACCTTCGGCCACGTGATAGAGCAGGATCGCGGCCAGGGCGTCCGGGTCGGCCAGAAGGGCTTCGAGCGTCCCTGCCGGAAGCGCTGCGAAGGCATCATCGGTGGGAGCGAAGACCGTGAACGGTCCGGGCCCTTCCAGCGCCGACGTGAGGCCCGTGGCGTCCAGGGCAGTGATCAGCGTCGTGAACGAACCAGCCTCCTGGGCCGTTTCGACGATGTTGAGCGGATCAGGCGTAGCGACGGGGTCGTCGTCTCCGCACGCCGCGACGAAGAGGGGGGCCACCAGGAAGGCCGCTGAGAGCAGGAGGCGATTCGATTTCATTGTCTCTGCATCCGATTTGAGATGGGCAGGAGCGCTTGTCACCGAAAGAACCGAGACAGGCATGTACAAGCATTGTAAAACAATATCTGCCCTCGGTCTTTGAATGTCAATAGATTGTCGAAGATTTTTCTTAGACATACCCCTGACAGTCGTCAAGCCTACCGGCAGCCTGCCCTGGATTGGCCTATCGCCTTGCTGTGGGGAGCCTCGCCGTCCAACGGGACGCACGGTGCAAAAGACGCTGCCGGAGCACCGGAGCGCCCTCTTGATGGAGGCCTTCGCCTTCGCGCGTGTCTTCGGCCTCTGGCGACCAGAGCCGTGCCGTAACGTCCAGCAGGTGGCGCTGGACCACATGCTCGCGGGGCCCTTGGCGGCAGCGTCTACGTGGCCGATGCCGTCAACGGAGTCCGTGACTCCCCGAGATCTTCCCTGTAGATCGATGCGCCCACAATCGCGCTCACGACTTGGACGACAACATAGGGGGCGCTACTCGCAATGTAGGTGCGTAAGGTGAGGCCCGTGATCACCACAAGCGAAAGTCCGTGGATCTCCAGAATCAGCCAAATGGCGAACCCAGCCATGGCCGCCGTCAGCGGCCCCGGCCCAAAGCGCGGTCGGATCGAAGCGTACAACCAGATGGCGGTAATCCCGAGCAGCAGGTACTCCACGGCGAAGACAGCCACGGCGCTAGCCGGAGGGGTGCCCGCCGGGTCCGCAAACTCGCTGCCAAGCTCCGACATGCTGGCGCGAATGGCTTCCGACATCAACGCATTCACGAC
>JARRLD010000210.1:0-7325 GCA_037387345.1 Gemmatimonadota bacterium | reverse complement strand
TCGCTCCGCCGAGAGCCCCCGAGCGAGCCCCAGGTGGATGATGATCAGGGTCGCCGCGCGGCGTCCATGCAGCGAGTGGACGTAGACCGGCTTGCGGACCCACCGAAGGGTATCCAGGAACGTGTCCACCCATCCCGACCGCAGGCCGCCCACGTCGCTCGAGACGCGCTCGTGCTGCAGGTCGAACGCATGGGCCCAGGTCGCCTCCACGTTCGGCGACAGGAGCTGGCCTGGTTCGCCCTCCGTGTTCAGGTTCAAGATCGCCCGGAAGCCCGCCTTGCGAGCCAGCGCCTCGATGTCCCGACTCGTCGGCGACTTGCCGAGCGACACGTCGTCGCTGTAGCGCACCCGATCCAGCTTCGTTGCCTGTCTGCGCCGTCGAGGTCGGAAGCCTAGCATCGCTGTCCATGCCCATTCCGAGCCAGCCATGCCAGGAGCTCGCGCACGCTGCCGGTCGCGAGCGCGATGCACGTGTCCGCGGCGCCGTAGTAGAGGTGGATCGTGTCGCCGTCCGCGCCGATGGTGGAGCCGCACGGGAACGCGACGTTGGCGACATCCCCCCGACACTCGTAGTCCGCTTCCGGACCGAAGATCCAGGAGTCGCCCCGGGCCAGGCAGACCTCGGGTCGGTCGAGTGCGAACAAGGCCAGGCCGAGGCGGTACAACGCGCCCGCCGCGGTATGCCGGACCCCGTGATAGATCATCAGCCAGCCCTCCGGCGTGGGGATCGGTGGTGGAGAGAGGCCGACCTTGTTGGCGTCCCACCAGGCACCCTTGCGGGCTTCCAACATCAGCCGGTGTCCACCCCAGTTGCGGAGATCCGGGGAGAACGAGATCCAGATGTGCGTGCCGACCTCGTGCATCGGCCGGTGGATGAGGGCGAAGTTGCCGTCGATGCGCCCGGGCAGGAGCGCGGCATCCTTGTCGTCCGGCTGCATCACGAGACCGCAGCGCTGGAAGGTGCGGAAGTCGTCGGTCAAGGCCAGGGCGACGCCCGGCCCGTCCCGGCTGAAGGCGGTGTAGGCGACCGCGTACTGACCGAGCTCCTCGACGAAGGTGATGCGGGGATCCTCGATCCCCCACAGCTCCTCGGGATGCTCTTCCGGACGGGGCATCAGCGTCGGCTCCGCGTCGACGACCCAGCCATCCACGCCGTTCGAGGATCGAGCGGCGCACAGGTGGGAGAGCCCGCGCCGGTCCTCGACACGACACAAGAGCAGCGTCGAGCCGTCGCGCAGCCGTGTTGCCCCCGGGTTGAACACGGTGTGCGCGGGGTAGGGCCAATCGGCCGCGGTCAGGATCGGGTTGCTCGCGTGCCGATGCAGGAGCTCCGCGAAGCCGTCCTCGTGGGTCATGCCTTGGCCTCGCTTGCCGCCGCGCCTTCGCCATGGGCGCTGGCGCTCGCGGGGACCTCGGACATGCCGGGCAGCGCTGGCGCGAAGGCGCGGGAGGCGACGCTCGCCTCCACGATCCGATCGGCGGCCCGCATCTCGAGGAGGGAGAGCTGGAACGCGAGCGTGGACTCGGCGCCCTGGTTCTCGTTGACCCGGTCCTCGTGCAGCCCGTCGCGGCAGCCGCCCGTGCTCGCGTCGTAGAGCGTCTGCTGCAGGTCGTTCTGCCCGAGGTACCAGTCGAACGCATGCCGTGCGCGTCGAGCCCAGCGCTCGTCCCCGGTGACCCGCCGGGCATCCAGGCAGGCAGAGATCATCGCCGAGGCCTCGACCGGCTGCTGGTCGAAGCGCGCCTTGACGCAGCCCTTCACGAAGAAGCCGTTCGAGCCGACGGGGGCGAAGTACCCCTCCGCCGAGCGCTGCACGGAGACCAGCCACTCGAGCGACCGTAGGCCGGCCTCCAGCACGTCCTCGCGGCCCATCCGGGCTCCCGAGAGCAGCAGGGCCTGCGAGATGCGCGCGCCGCAGTAGGTCAACCGCTCCTCGAGCCAGGGCCAGTCGGCGTCGCTCTTTCGTCGGAACAGAGCGAGCAGACGCTCGGCCAGCACCGCGCGCAGGGCCTGCACGCCGCTGTCGCCCTGGAAGACGCGCAGGTACTCCTCGATCCCGAGCAGCGTGAACGCCCAGGCCCGCGGACTCGTCAGCGCGGGCGCGATCGGGAGCGCGTCACGGAACAGGACGCCGCTCAGGCTCCTGCGGCCGGGATCGGCCGAGCGCCCGACCACCGTCACCAGTGCCCACACGGCGCGCCCGTGGCTGTCCTCCGACCCGGTCTCCTCCTGCCACGTCCGGGCATAGGAGAGGAAGTTGCGGAAGCGCCCGCTCGCGCCGTTCCAGGCGTGCCGCACGAAGGCCAGGTACCGAGCCCCGAGCGAGCGCACGAGCGCGCGGTCCACGCCGCCCGCCTCCTCGGTCAGCGCCATGACCAAGAGCGCGCGTGCATTGTCGTCCAGACAGTAGCCGTCCTCGCGACGGGGGACGGTGAAGGCGGCGTGCTGCAGGATGCCGGTCCCGTCGGTCATGTGCCGCAGGTGATCGAGCTTCGTCGGGGGCAGCTCGGCAGGACGGCTGGCCAGCGACCTCGCCCGGAACGCCGTGCGCAACCGCTGGGCCTGCCCGCTGCGCGCGCGATCGAAGGTGCGGACGTACGCGCGCGCCACGGCCGGCCAGCTCATCTCCCGGCCGTATGCTGCGGCCCGCCTGCACATGGCTTTGCGCTTGCCCTCGTCGTCGAACAGGTCCAGCGTCGCGCGGGCGATCGAGCCGGAATCCCGCCAGGGGACCAGCATGCCGCGGCCGTCCGCGAGCAACTCGCTGGCGTACCGGTAGGGCGTCGAGATCACGGCCTTACCCGAACCGACGGCGTAGGCCAGGGTGCCCGAGGTGATCTGCTCCTCGTTCAGGTAGGGCGTCACGTAGACGTCCGCCGCCGACAGGAACTCGTTGAGCTCGGTCTGGCTGACGAAGCGGTCGTGGAAGACGACGCTCGAGTCGACCCCCAGCCTGCGCGCTCGGCCCTCGAGCATCAGGCGGTAGGTCTCCCCGTGCCGGTCCTTGACGTGGGGGTGCGTCGCGCCCAGGACGACGTAGGTCGCGTCCGGGTACCGCTCGAGGACGGCCGGCAAGGCATCGATGACGTACTCGATGCCCTTGTCGGGGGAGAGCAGGCCGAAGGTGAGGATCACCCGCATGCCCGCGACGCCGATGCGGTCCTTGCTGGACCGTGCATCGGGCAGGAAGGGGATGCCGTGCGGGATCAAGTCGATCTTGTCCGCGGGAGCTTCGTCGACGCTGCGCAGGAGCTCGGCGCCGCGGCGGCTCATGACCACGATGCGCTCGGAGATGCGCACGAGCTCGTCCATGACCGCACGCTGCGCGGAGCTAGGCTCGGCGAGGATCGTGTGGAGGGTCGTGACGACGGGCATCCGCAGCTCGCGCAGGAGCGCGACGATGTGGCTGCCGGCCGGGCCGCCGAAGATGCCGTACTCGTGCTGGAGAGAGACCAGGTCGACGGGGTTCACGTTGAGGAAGTCCGCCGCACGGCGATAGGAGCCGACGTCTCCCTCGTCGATCTCGAACCTCACCCTGTCGGGGTAGGCGTGCCGCCGCCCGGTGTCGTTCACCGCCAGCACGAAACAGTCCAGGCCCGGGATCTCGTCTCCGAGCGCATCACTCAGGTGCGCGGTGAAGGTAGCGATCCCGCACTGGCGCGGCGTGTGGTTGCCGATCACCGCGACCATCCGGGCCGGCTGGCCAGACGCTCGGTCAGGCTCTCCGTCAGCGCCGGATCCGGTGGACGTCTCCAGGGCTGGCGCGCCTCGCCCGGCGACGACCGCCGGCTGCTCGCGACTCACGGCCCCACCGGGGCAGCCGAACGGTCGCCCTCCGGTTCCAGGCGGCGCAGGACCAGTGCCGTGTGCGACGCCAGCAGCTCCTCTGCGGGCACCACGCGGTTCACGATCGCCAGGATCTGGGTCCGTGAGTACCCGGCTTCCGGGCTGTCGGGATGAGACGCGATGATCTCGCCGTAACCGCGCAGCGCGCCGAGCAGGTCGTCGTCCGTGTAGTGCGCCGCGTGCGCCTGCGCATACCGCTGTTCCGCCGCCGTGGGTGTCTGATCGGGTCTCATCGGATCGTCTCCGCTCCTTGGCACGGGCCGCAGGCGCCCTGGTTGTTCGGTGATCCGCTCCTGTGAGCTTGCCGCCCTCAACGGGACGGGAAGCTCGTCACGAGCGGGTGTTCCCTGTCGTTCCGCTCCGATCCGTGGCCTCGAGCTCCGTGCAGAGGTCCCGCACGGAGCGGAAGGGCATGCCCTGTTCGCGCCGGTATCGCTCGGCGCGCACGAACCACAGGGACAGACCGCCCTTGTTGTGCTCGGGCGTGCTCGAGTCCGAGCGGCCGGGCACGCCCAGGGAGCCCTTCCTGCCGGTCGTCGTCCAGCCGCGGCGCTCCATGATCATCCGCACCAGGACCCCGATGGCCTGACGCAGCCGCGTCCCGCGGCGCCGGTCGAGCGTCGCGAAGCAGCGCCCGACGACCGGCTCCGCCTCGAGCTCGCGCACGACCCCCGCGAGAGGCGCGCGATCGTGGTGGATCTCGGCGTCCTCCATGCGCTGCTGTCGCTGCGCGTCGCTGAAGAACTCCAGCACCGCCTCGAACGGGATCTCCGGATCGTTCAGGACGTCGCCGAACGTCTTGCCGTGGCGGTCCGAGAGGAACTGCTCCAGGGTGATGACCTCGGCGGGGATCATGGCAAAGCTGCATTCAAAATTCGCACGTGGTATAGTTGTAGGTGCAGGTCTGGGCACTGGCAAGAGGCAGGCTCAGAAAACGGGCGGGAATCCGGCCTACGGCAGCCCCCGGAACAGCCGACCCGAGCCGGCGGGAATCCGCAGAGCAACCCTCGATCGACGGGCTCGCCCGGGCTGAATGGTCGCAGGGCGGGTGTCCGACGACGCATGCAGCGGCGGCTCGCCGGGCGCTTGATGATCAAAGAACGTGAGCGGCGGAATCGCGCGCGCAGCCCGATCAGCCTACGGGTGCCCAGCAGTGGGAGGAGGCCCGGACCGACCAACTCAACCTATCGGAGAGCACAGAGTTGAGGCTCACTCTCCCGTGCGAGCGGGAGCGAGGAGGACTCCCGCTTGGCTTACCAGCTCTGTGACCCTGGCAGGAGCCGGAGCGTTGGACCCTTCAAGGCTCCTCACGTATTCCTCCAGCGCATGGACAAGATCCAGACACCCTTGGCGGGTCTGCCTTTCCCGATCCCTCGTCTCCTTGACCTCTTGCCTGAGTTGCCGGAGTTCACGTTGGACGCGTATTTCTGCGTAGCCCATGTTCTTGATTCTGCCGTAGGCACTCGAGAATGATGGAAATCGTGAGAGTGTGGCCGCCCGTGGCCACGAACTCCGGCTCCTGGAGCTCGTGGAGTCCATTGGCTGAGATCAATCCCGAGAAGGACGTCGCCGCGTGCCCGTCCGACGCGTTGCTGCATTGCTGGACTTGGGCTCCTCGGGCATTGACGGCGAACATCAGAAGACACGCCGCTTGCTCGAGGAAGAGATCCCCAGGACCTTGCGGTACTTCGTGATCGTGCGGCGGGCGAGGGAGACCCCCGCGCGCTTGCGCAGGAGTCCGGCCAAGCGGTCGTCGGAGAGAGGATCGCTCGGATCCTCCTCCTCCACCAGCCGCCTCACTTGCTCCTGGATCGACTTCTGGCTCACGGTCCCGCCTCCAGCCTTGGGCATACCACTGGAGAAGAAGGACCGCAGGGGGAGGATTCCCTGAGGGGTCTGGACGTACTTGCCGGACACCGCGCGGCTGACGGTCGAGATGTGCACGCCCGCGGCGTCGGCTACCTCGTACATGCACATCGGCTCGAGTGCATTTCGCCCCTTCTCGAGGAAACTCCCCTGCCGATCGAAGATCGCGCACGCTATGCGAAGAAGAGTGTCTTGGCGCTGCTCGAGTGCGTTGATGAACCAGCGTGCCGACCCCAGATGCTGCCGGATCCACTTGCACGTGGAGTCGCCGCGCGGGGTCTCGCGCAAGAGCGTCGTGTATTCCGCACTGATCCTCAGCCCGGAATCCCTCTCGCGTGTCAGGCGAACCTGAAAGATGCCGTCTATCTCCTCCACAACGACCTCCGGACGAATGACCTCGGCGGGCGCTTCGCCGTAGGAGCTGCCCGGGCACGGATCGAGAGTGCGGAGGAGTTCGATCGCTTGCCCGACCTCCGCGATCGAGTGCCCGATCGATGCCGCGATGTGAGGGAGTCGATTGGCCGCAACGTCCGCGAGCTTCTCCGTGATCAGCGTCCGAAGTAGCGAGTGTCCCTGGTTGTCTTCGCCCATCTGCAGGAGTAGGCACTCGCGTAGGTCGCGAGCACCCAGCGCCGGATGCGTGGCGTGACGAACCTCCTCGAGCAGGAGGGAGAATTCTTCTTCTGTAGCCCCCTCGATCGCGCACTCCTCAGCCAGCAGCGCAAGGGAGCATGGCAAGTAGCCCCGCGCGTCTAGCGAGAAGACGATGAACTGGACGATCTGATGTTGGCGATCGTCGAGCTCGATGAGCGCGAGCTGGCTCAGCAGGGATTCGCCCAGGCTGTGGTAAGAAACCGGGGAGTTCTGCATCGCCTCGTGCTTCCTATCCGACTCTTCGATCGAGCCGCGGCGCCCGCGCAGATCGGGATCCCACCTGTCGCGCTCGCGCATGGCCAGCACGGCATCCAGGGCCTCCGGCCGGCCTGCTTCCTCGGTCGGGCCCGAGTCATCGCCGGCGCCATTACCATGCGCGCCTTCCGCCCTCTCGAGGAGGGGGTTTTCGAGGAGCTCCTGCTCGATTCTCTCCTGCAGATCCAGCGAGGAGAGCTGGAGAATCTGCATCGCCTGGATCATCTGGGGCGACTGAACGAGTCGCTGTTCCACCCGGGCGGTCTGGAAGAGTCCGACTTGCATCGACATCAGTACGCCTTCAAGTTGCCTCCCCGTTCGGACACAGAATCTGTCCTCGCTCCCCATCCGTGTTCAGATTCAGGAGAGCCCGGAAGCCCGTCTTGCGGGCGAGCACCTCGATGTTTGGGACGGTTGGCGAGTTCCCGACGGAGGCGCTGTCGCTGTATCTCAGTCGATCCAGTGCCGTCTGTTGTTCTCTCTTGCGTGGTCTAAGGCCCAGGAGGTTGGAAAGCCGGCCCACGAGACCCTGACTTCCGCCGCCTGGGAGGCGACGAGCGTGCTCTCCAGTCATGAGGCCAAGGTCGTGATCTCGACGCCGTACTGGTACGCCAGCGAGCTCCTCGCCGACGACCGAGGCGTACTCGTTGCCGTGGCGGTCCGAGAGGAACTGCTCCCTAGTGATGACTTCGACCGGGTCCCG
>JARRLD010000209.1:0-12243 GCA_037387345.1 Gemmatimonadota bacterium | reverse complement strand
GGCGGCGGCGGCGGAGGTCCGCACGGACGGTGCCGGCGTCTGAGGAGGGATCGCCCCTTCGGATTGGCCTTTTCGGCGGCACGTTCGATCCCCCCCACATCGGGCATGTGACGGTTGCCCGGGATGTCGCCGACGCTCTCGATCTGGATATGGTGCTGTGGATTCCGGCCGGGGCTCCCCCGCACAAGCCCGGGGAGGAAGTGAGCTCGGCGGAGCTCCGCCTGGAGATGGCCGAGGCGGCGGCCGAAGCAGACCGCCGCTTCCAGGTAACGGACATGGAGCTTCAGCGGGAAGGACCGTCCTTCACCGTAGACACGCTCCGGGCCATGCGCAGGGAGCACCCGGGCGCGGACCTCTTCCTCATCGTGGGAGCCGATCAGCTCAAGGTCCTCGACACGGGCTGGAGGGCGCCCGGGGAGATTCTCAGCATGGCCACGCTGGTGGTCATGGATCGCGACGGAGAGGACGCTGTGGCGGTGGCCCCGCGGATCCCCGGCATCGAGCGTCTGCTGCACGTGCCCGTCACCAGAATCGACCTGTCGTCGAGGGAGATCCGACGTCAGGTGGCGGAAGGTCGAGATCCCTCCGGCGCCGTCCCCGCGGCGGTAGCGGCCATCGTCCGCAGAGAAGGTCTCTACCGGCGGGAGCGTTGAGTCAGGCGGCAATCACGGCTCGGGTGCGAAGCTCACGGCATCGGTTACATTCCTCACCATGGAATCCCGTGCGCGTTCGTGCCGGACCGTGGGATCCAGAGATCGCCGCGCCGGGAATCATGGAGAGGCTCATGGCGGGTGAAGGACGGGTGATGGGTCCCGGCGGAAGCCGTCATTCGATCGACGCCCGGGTTGAACGCGTGTGGCTGGCCTTGCAGCCGGAGCCCTCGACCTCTTGAGGCTCGACGAAGAGGGGCTCACCCGTTGGGGTGAGCGCGTCGGGGACACCTTGAAGACGCCGGCCTTCATTGCTCTGTCCGGGGCCCTGGGTGCCGGCAAGTCCGTGCTCGCCCGTGCCATCGGCCGGGGTGTGGGGGTCCAGCAGGCGATGCCGTCGCCGTCCTTCAACCTCCTCTTCCGATATCGGACCTCTTCGGGGGTCGAGGTCGTGCACATGGACCTCTACCGCCTTCAAAGCCCCGACGAGCTGTGGGAGCTGGGGTGGGAGGAGCTTGGCGGACGCGATGAGATCGTCCTTCTGGAATGGCCCGAGCGGGCCGGAGACCTGCTCCCTGGGGACTATTGGCTGGTCGAGCTGTCCATACCGGCAGACGCTCCGGGCCGACGAGAGGTGAGCGCCACGCGGGTGGGGGATCCACCGGATCTGGCGGGTTTCCCCATGACGGTGTCGGAGGGTTCGTGAGCCCCCATCCGATCTTCCCGCGTGGGCTGGTCCTGGCCCTCGACACGTCGGGTCCGAGGGGATATGTGGGTGTGTCCAAAGGCCAGAACGTCGTGGCCCAGCATCGGCTGGAGGATCCGGGGCGACACGCGGCCCGTCTGGTTCCGGCGATCGGGGACGTGCTCGAAACGGCAGGCGCCGTGCCGGAGGATCTCGTCGGGATCGTCGTAGGCGAAGGTCCGGGGTCCTTCACCGGGGTGCGGGTAGCCGCCGCGACCGGGAAAGGTCTGGCTCGCGCACTGGGGATTCCGCTCTATCCGGTGTCGAGCCTTGCCGCCGCCGCTCTGAACGGACCGGACCCGCACGCTTCGGGAGTTCGCTACGTGCTCTTCGATGCCCGGGGCGAGCGGGTTTTCGCCGCGTGTTTCGAGATCGGCCCCCACCGCCTGGACGCGCTGATCGACCCCCACGCCGGCGATCTCCGATCGGTCCTGGAGGACGAGGTTCCGACGGCGACCGTGTTCCTGGGCAGTGGCGCCCAACGCCACCGAAGCGCCATCGAGGCTCGGGGCCACGACGTGCTGGATCCTCCCTGGGGCGAGCCGGCGGCCGATGCGCTTCTGCACGCCCTGGCTCTCCAGGCAAGCGCTCCGGTGACCTCCCTTTCCACCTGGGAGCCAAGGTATCTCAAGTCTTCCAGCGCCGAGCGAGCATGGGTGAAGTAAGAGCGCCCCTTGGACCGGAGGCGCGGAAGATGTTGGCCACGGATGTGGGGCGAGTGGTCGAAATCGAGCACGAGGCGTTCACGAGCCCGTGGAAGGCCGAGACCTTCATGACGTTGCTGGAGCGGCCGGGAGCGGAGCTGTGGGTCCTCGAGCACCCGAGGGACGGTGTGGTGGGATACGCGGTGTTGTGGTGCATCCTCGACCAGGGGGAGCTGGCCAACATCGCTGTCACGGCGGAGCACCGGGGCCACGGGCTCGGTGCCTTCCTGTTGGGCCGAGTAATCGACGTGGCCCGGTCGCGCGGTGTGGAGTCGCTCTACCTGGAGGTGCGGGTCAGCAACGTCGAGGCGATTCGGCTCTATCGGACCTTCGGGTTCAAGGACCTGGCGGTGCGGAAGGACTACTACGACACGCCCAGGGAAGACGCCCTCGTGATGATGGTGGGGCTCTGAGTCCCCGAGGACCATGCCATGGTCCCGGGACTCTCGTGAGCCTCCTTCATGGCTCATCCAGTCCCGGAGCTACCACGAGGCTCCTACGATGGTCCGCGCGAGCGTCTGCTGTCCGTGGGGATCCGGCATCTGGCGTGTCGTGAGCTTCTGGCTCTGGTGTTGGGAAGCGGCAGCAGGGCCGGAAACGTCTTCGAGGTGGCGGACCGGCTTCTCGGGTTCTCGGAAGGCTCGCTGCGTCGCCTGGGCTCGGCCGACCCGCGATCTCTGGAGAGCGTCCCCGGCGTGGGGCCGGGTACCGCGGCTCGGGTGCTTGCGGCCCTGGAGCTGGGCCGACGGGCCGAGTCGGAGTCCGCTCTGCCCGGCGACCCCATCCGCGGACCCGAGGATGTGTTCAGGCGGATGGGCCCCCGCCTCCGGCACCTGCTGCAGGAGGAGTTCCATGTCCTGTTGCTCAATACCCGCCATCGGGTCGTCAGAGAGGTGTCCATTACCCGAGGGATTCTCGACGCCTCGCTCATCCATCCCCGGGAGGTGTTCCGCACGGTGGTCGTGGAGGGAGCCGCCGGAATCATCCTGGTGCACAACCATCCTTCGGGGGACCCGGCTCCCTCTCCGGAGGATCGTGCCATCACCCGACAGCTTTCCGAAGCGGGTCGGGCTCTGGGCATTCCCGTCCTGGACCACGTCGTGATCGGTGACGGCCGGTTTCACTCCCTGGCCGGCGACCTCGGCCTCTGAGCCGGGGAGATCTCGGGCGCGGATCCGTCCGCCGAGGACATGGCTTGCCCCTGGCGCAGCTATTGCAGGGGAGTGGATCGACACCGATTGGGGCCAGGCCGCTTCCAGCGCGGGAAACATTTGACGTCATTTTGAAAAAACGCGTTGACCGAGAGGCCCCCGGTCCGGTATCTTCGAAGAACCGTTGTGGGGTGAAAAGCCCCGTACTACTTGCCGTAGGAGCCCCAATGGTCCGGTCGGCGCAGGCATTGGTCGCCATCGTGATTCTCAGCGGATTCGTGGCAGCCCAACAGGTGGCGACCCACACCGTGGTTCGTGGCGACACCCTCTGGGATCTGGCCCAGCACTATTACCAGAATCCGTTCGAATGGCGACGGATCTGGGAATCCAACCGGGAAAAGGTTGCAGACCCGAACCTCATCTATCCGCATCAGGTTCTCGCCATTCCCGGTCGGGAGGCTGCCGTGACCGAGGTCACGGAGGTCACGGTGGAGTCTCCCGAAGCGCCTCCGACGCCTGCACCGCCTGCTGGACCGATGGCGCAGGAACGGACGGTCTTCTACAACACCGCGACCTCGGCCGCCGCTCTGGCCGTCCGAAGCGAGGAATTCCCTCGGCTGGCGGTGGCCCGCGACATGGCTCATCAGGCACCCTGGCTCGTCGGGTTGGGGGAGACACCAGCCCACCTCGGCGTGCTGCAGGGATTCGCGGGCGGTGTGAGTGAGTCTTCGACGCCCCGGGGATATCAGCGGGTCCGGCTGTCCTTCCGAGCCGCGCCGCCCAGGGTGGGGTCGAGACTTCTCTTGTATCGGGTGTTCCGGACCATCGAAGACGTGGGTGACGTGGTGGTTCCCACCGGCGTGGTCACCATCGAAAGCCTCGACGGGAGTGGAGCCGTCGGGGTCATCACGCGCGAGTACGAGAGAATCCAGATGGGCGACCTGATGGGGCCGCTCCCGGAGCTTTCCCTGACGCCTGGCCAGGTGGCTGAGCCGATGGACGACGGCCCCTGGGCCATGATCGTGGGATTCGACCGGGGAAGCGCCCTCAAGGACCTCAACGTCATCGCATTCCTGGACCTGGGGGCAGAGGACGGCATCGCGGTCGGTGATGAGTTCGAATACGTGAACCCGGAGGCCGGGGAGGGCCGTGTGGAGGGACGTCTCCAGGTCGTCGGGGTGACCTCGGATCGGGCCTCGGCCAGAATCGTCCAGATGGATGACGTGGTGTTCCGTCCGGGGATCGCCGTCCGGCTTGCCCGGAAGATGCGCTGAGCATCGCGAGGGACGACGTGACGTTCGCCCTCGCCTTCCCCCATCCGACCTTCCCATTCCTGCTGCCCTGCCAGGGTCCTGGCCGGGGATGCCGCGAGAGGGGTCGGACCATCGCAATCACAAAGGTCGACTGACATGAGCAGAGAACCCAACAGGGTCCTGGTAACCGGAGGTGCGGGCTTCATCGGGAGCCATGTGGCCGACGCCTACGTGGCCCGTGGAGACGAGGTATGGGTGCTGGACGACCTGTCATCGGGGCGGCGTGAGAACGTCCCCGCGGCTGCCCGCTTCGTCGAGATGGACGTGGGAGATCCGGAGGTGAGAAACCTCTTCCGGGAGGCTCGCTTCGATCTGGTGAACCTCCACGCGGCCCAGATCGACGTCCGGGTGTCGGTTTCCGATCCTCTCGAGGATGCCCGGACCAATGTGATGGGCCTTCTCAACGTGGCGGAGGCCGCCCTGGAGGTCGGAACGCGACGGATCCTCTTCGTGAGCAGCGGAGGCGTGGTATACGGCGAGCCCGAGCAGATCCCGACGCCGGAGCTGGCGCCGAAGCTCCCCCTTTCTCCCTACGGCGTGTCCAAGCTCACGGGCGAGTACTACCTGTACTACTATCACCGGGTTCGAGGCCTCGACTACGTGGCGCTCCGGTACTCCAACGTGTACGGGCCACGTCAGGACCCGCACGGAGAAGCGGGTGTAGTAGCGATCTTCTCCAACCGACTGCTGGACGAGGTGCCCCTCACGATCTTCGGCGACGGGGAACAGACGCGGGACTACGTGTCAGTCCGGGACGTGGTCTCGGCGAACCTCCTGCTTTCCGACCTCGAGGTCGGCGAGGGCCACGGCCTGGACACCAGGGCGTTCAACATCGCGACCGGCGTGGGGACGAGCGTAAACGATCTCTCGGCCGGCCTGGAGGACGTGTCCGGTCGGGCACCCGGGCGGGAGCACGGCCCCGCGAGGCCGGGCGAGCTGCTCCATAGCACCCTGGACATCGCGAAGATCCGGAGCGTCGGATGGAGCCCCGGGCAGGACTTGTCGGACGGGCTTCGGGAGACCTTTGAGTACATCGCAGCCCAGAGGAGCCAGGCTTCGGAATGATCATGGCGTCCTTCGCACCCCTTCTGCAGGCCCGGCCGCCGCAGACCGCACTCGAGATGATCGTGGGTGCGACGCTTCCCACCCTGATCGTTCTCACGGTTCTGGCCGCCTTCTCTCTGGCCTCCTGGTGGCTCATCCTCCACAAATGGCGCCAGTTCCGTGCGGTGCGCCAACAGGGCGACCGATTCCTGGCACATATGGAGCGGGCGCAGCGCCTGGAAGACGCCTACAAGGCGATCCTGGCGTTGCCCGAGTCCCCCTACGGGAGGGTGTTCCGGCAAGGCGTGAACTTCTTCAGCGAGCTGCGACCCGGTGCCCTGCGGGAAGGGGCACCTCCCTCGGCGGGGCTGTCGCTCACCCAGCTGGAGGCCCTGCGGCTGGTGCTGGAGAAGGAGGAAGCCGAGGAGCGCGACGAGCTGGCCCGGGGTCTCACCTGGCTCGCGGTGATCGGGTCCGTCTCGCCCCTGCTGGGCCTCATGGGTACCGTGATCGGCGTGATGAACGCCTTCCTGGGTATCACCGCGGCCGGATCCACCAACATCGGGGCCGTGGCCCCGGGCGTGGCTGAGGCCCTCATCACCACGGTGGCCGGCCTCGCGGTGGCTATCCCCGCGGTCATTGCCTACAACCACTACGTTGGAAAGCTCAACCTCGTGAGCGGGGAGCTCGAGGGCTTCTCCAGTGAGTTCATCGGGACGCTCGCCCGGGAGGGCAGAGTCTGATGAGAACCCTCGGGCCCGGGCGCCGGTCGAACACCCGGTCCGACCTTCCGCTCAACGCCGAGATCAACGTCACGAGCCTGGTGGACGTGGCGTTCACCCTGCTCGTCATCTTCATCATCACGGCCCCGATCCTGCAGGGGGGTATCGAGGTCGCAGTGCCCCGAGCCGACGTGCAGCCTCTCACCGCGGAGGACCAGCCGTTCTACGTCACGGTCCTTCAGGACGGAAGGGTGTATATGGAGGAGACGGAGACCACGGTGGAAGAGTTCGAGAGCAGCTTTCCGCAGCTGGCCGCAGCCCAGGGATTCGATCGGGTGTACCTCCGGGCGGATTCGCTGGCCCCGTACGGACCGGTGCTGAAGGTGATTGCCACGCTGACCCGGGCCGAGGTCCGCTTCGGCCTGGTGGGCGAGCCGTATCAGGAGAGATAGGAATGGCACGGGGGTGGGGGCCACCCGACCGGATGGCCACAGCGGGATCCCTCACGATCCACGTGCTCGTGTTGCTCGTGGCGTTGTGGAGCGCCGCTCAGGCCCGTGCCCCGCTGGAGTTCGTCACGTATGAGATCGAGCTCGTGTCGCCCCCGCCGGCCGAGCGTGCCGATGAGCCCAGGCCCGCTCAGGAGGAGCTGGTGGTGGAACGACCCGAGCCGGAGCCGCCCCCGCCCCAGGAGGAGACGGATGTGACTCTGGAGGATCCGGAGCCCGACCCGCCGCCTCCGGATCCGGTGGAGACTCCGGCGGAGGTGGTCGAGGAAGCAGCCGATGAGGCGCCTGAGGAGGAGGCGGAATCCGGCGAGGACATCAACGTGCGTCTGGAGGGCGTACGTCGGGACTATCCGGCGTACTACAACAACATCATCACCCAGATCCATCTTTCGCTGGACCGGGGAGGGGAACTGGGAGACCACCGTGTATTTCGTCATCCGGAGCGATGGCACCGTCGCCGATCTCGATTTCGTGAAGAAGTCGGGCAACGCGGCCTTCGATTACGAAGCCATGGGTGCAGTGGACTGCGCGGGAAAGGGACGTTTTGGCGCCCTTCCGGAGGACCTTCCCTTCGACCGGCTTCCCGTACAGTTCAACTTCCGTCCCCAGGGAGGCATCCGGGGCTTCTTCCCCGATCCCGTGACCGTGACCAGTGACGTGGGAAGCGAACGATGAATGATTCGGCGAGGTGGGTGGGGAGACGGTTCCACGTCCTGCTTCTCGTGGTTGTCGGACTGGGGGGGATCCCTCTCCAGGCCGAGTCCCAGGAGCGGGATTCCATTCCCGGGGTGACCCTGGGCCTCGTGTACGAGACGGCGTACTCGCCGGCCCTTGCCGTGAAGCCGTTCTCCGGCCGCTTCGGGGGGGCAGGCCTCGCACCTCAGGTGGAGGCCATCATCGGACGCGACCTCCGCGGCTCCGACCGGTTCCAGGTCATGGACTCCCTGCCGGGAGCCCTGCTGGGCGAGGGGATCGACTACACGTTGTGGGACCGCCTCGGGGCCGTCTGGTTGGTGACCGGTCAGGTCGAAGGGGCGGGGGAGGGATACGTGCTCATCCTTCAGCTCCACGACGTCGTCTACGGCGAGGTGACGCGGCGGGGACGGTTCCGCATCCCCGATCCTGCCGATGAGGGCTTCCGCATGGCGGTCCACCGTGCCTCGGACGAGATCGTCCTCTGGGCCACGGGGGACCCTGGGATGGCCGCCAGCCGCATCGCCTTCAACATGATGACCGAGGACGGCAACAAGGAGCTCTTCGTCATCGATTCTGACGGGGAGAACCTCCGACGGATCACCCGCAACAATGCCCTCTCCATATCCCCGGCCTGGCACCCGTCCGGAACCCGGATCGCCTATGCATCGGAGAAGGGGGGTGGCAACTGGCGGATCTACGAGCTGGATCTCGGGACGGGGGAGGAGCGGATGATCCCCCCCGCTCGGGAGGGGGATCATCTCACGCCCTCCTACCACCCCGACGGGCGGACCCTGGCGTTCTCCGTGACTGCGGGATCGAGGAGTGGGCTGTTCACCTACGACCTGGATCGCAACTGCTGTCTGACCCAGCTCGCCGGCGCCCGATACTACGATCTCTCTCCAACCTATGCACCGGGCGGGGACCGGTTGGCCTTCAACACCAACCGCTTCGGTGACCCGAATCCACAGGTCATGGTCATGCCTGCCCGCGGAGGAGAGGCCGAGCTGCTGTCGCCCTTCGAATACGGACGGGGAGGCTACTACACATCGCCCGACTGGTCCCCCACCAACGATCTCGTGGCCTTCCACGGAGCCATTCGTCGAGGGACCTATCACATCCTGGTGGCCGATCTGGCCGACCGCGGAACACGTCTCCGCCAGCTCACGTGGGAGGGAAACAACGAGGATCCGAGCTGGGCTCCCGACGGGAGGCACCTGGTGTTCGTCGGGGAGCGCCGCTGGGGCTATGGCCTCTTCGTCGTGGACGTGGCCACCGGTCGGCTGCGGGCCGTGATCTCGGGACGCCGGGTCGGCGTGCCGGCGTGGTCTCGGGCCCTGGCCGGATCCCCGTGAGCCGATGCCAGGCTCCTGGAGTGGCCCAACCGTGGTCCGGCGTTGCGCCCCAAGGGATTCGGGGATATATGGAAGGGGGCTTTCCCCACGAAAAAAGCAGATTAGGTTCGTTCCATGCACGGGGCGTCGCGGAGTCGCGCCGTCCAGCCTGCATCATCTCCCAACCCGGAGTAGATAGGGATGATCGTCCGCCGTTTCGTCGCGTCCGTCTTCGCCGCCACCCTGTTCGTGGCGGCCTGTAGGAATGAGCCCCCGCCTCCACCGCCCGGCCCCACCGGCCCGACTCCCGAGGAGCTGGCCCAGCGACGCGCTGACTCTATCGCGCGTGCCGAGGCCCAGAGGCGCGCCGATTCCCTCGCGGCGGCCGAGGCTGCGAGACGGGAGCGTGAGCGTGCCGTGGCCGCGGCCCGTGCGACCCTCGAAGAGATGGTGTTCTTCGACTACGACATGTCCGAGATCCGCCCAGACGCTGCTCAGGTGCTGCGCGCCAAGGTTGGCATTCTGAGGGCGAGCCCACAGGTCCAGCTACGGATCGAGGGGCATGCCGACGAGCGGGGTTCCACCGAGTACAACCTCGCTCTGGGGAACCGGCGGGCCGACGCGGTGCGTCAGTTCCTTGTAGGCTTCGGGTTGGACGAAAGTCGCTTCGCCATCGTCTCGTACGGTGAGGAACGGCCGCTGGTGCGTGCGTCCAACGAGGAGGCCTGGGCACGGAACCGGCGCGCCCAGTTCCAGATCACGGCCGGGGCGAATGCCATCAATCCGGCGAACTGAATCCAGGAACCGCCTTCGGTATCCCCTCCTCCGCCGTGGGCGGGGGAGGGGACCCCTTGACTCATGAGACGCACTAGATCCCTCGCGGCGGCCCGCTTCCTGACGGGGGCGGCCGCCGCATTCGTGCTCGGCGGCTGCGCCACCAAGAGCGACATCCGCGACCTCCAAACGGAGCTGCGGGCCCTGGCGGCCCGTCAGGACTCGCTCATGGCGCAGCTCAGGATCGAGATGCTGAACGCTCAGGACACCATCCGGGGCCAGTCCGCTCAGCTCTTCGATTTCCGCGGCGAGCTCTTCCGTCAGCTGCGTGATCTCGCGGAGGGTATCGATCGGGTGGAGGCGCTGGCGGGATCGAACCAGATGGCCATCACGGCCATGCGCGATCAGCTCGCCAACCTTCGCCGCATCCCCGCCGGCGGGGAGGTGAGCCCCGGCGGGCCGCCCGGTGAGGAGGCAGGAGGTCAGCAGATCTCCGGCGAGGCGGAGGAGATCTACAACGCGGCCATGTCCCAGTACAACCGGGGCTCGCTGGCCACGGCCCGAGCCGCGTTCGAGTCCTTCCTGCAGGCGTATCCAACCCACGCGCTCGCTCCGGACGCCCGGTTCTACCTGGCCGACATCATGGTGCAGGAGAACCGGGTCGAGGAGGCCCTGGAGGCCTTCCGGGAGATCCCCGAGCTCTTCCCCACCGCGTCGAAGGTGCCCGAAGCGCTGTATCGGTCTGCCCTCCTCCTCATCGAGTTGGAGCGGAGCGACGAGGCGGCGACGGTCCTCGAGCGGATCGTGAATACCTACCCGGGCACCGACGTGGCCAACCTGGCCGGGGAGCGGCTCCGAGAGATCCGCTAGCCTCGCATGCGCTGCCCCGAGTGCGACGCCACCGACAACCGGGTTGTCGACACGCGTGCGAGTCGCGGTGGCCGCGCCGTCCGTCGACGCCGCGAGTGCACCGTGTGCTCCGCCCGCTTCACCACCTACGAGTACGTGGAGGAGCGTCCTATCCAGGTTCTCAAGCGGTCGGGCGCCGTGGAGGACTTCGAACGTCGCAAGCTGCTGGCCAGCGTGCGGACGGCCTGTGCGAAACGCCCCGTGTCCGCGTCGGCAATGGAGGCCGCCGTGGACGAGATCGAGGACGCTCTGTCTCGCTATGCCGGAGTGGAGGTGCCCAGCGTGAAGCTCGGCGAGATGGTCATGGAACGACTCCAGAGCCTGGACCGGGTCGCCTACGTCCGGTACGCTTCGGTGTACCGGAACTTCCAGGACGCCGGTGAGTTCCAGGAATTCGTGGACGAGATGACGCTCCGGCAGGAGCGGGAGGAGCTTCGCCGCATCCAGCAGGAGCTCCCGTTCTGAGGATCACGCCTCTCCAGATGACGACATGGGAGTCCCCTTCCCACGATGACCCGCCGACGAAACCCACGAGGTGAGATGCCCTTCCTCGACCATCTTGAGGAGCTGCGGTGGCGCATTCTCTACTCGATCATCGCCGTCGTGGTAGGTACGGCCGTGGGCTTCGCCCTGGTCTACTACTTCCAGGTATTGGAGCTCCTCATCCAGCCGGTACGCAGGGCGTTCGACAGCCCGGACCTGCAGCTCATCTACCTTTCGCCGGCGGATCCTTTCTTCGTCATGCTGAAGCTGGCGTTGCTGGTGGGGATCATTCTGGCGTTCCCGGTGCTGGTGTACCAGACGTGGGCGTTCCTTTCACCGGCCCTGGAGCCACACGAGAAGCGCGCCATCATCCCGGCCCTCTATCTGGGCCTGGTCCTCTTCGTCGGAGGGGTGGCCATGGCGTACTTCGCGGCCCTGCCGGTGACCCTGGAGTTCTTCCGGGCCCTGATGGTGGAGGCTCTGAGGCCGGAGTTGGAGATCAACTATACGCTGGGCTTCATCACCAAGCTGCTCCTGGCCTTCGGCATCGTGTTCGAGCTCCCCGTGGTCATCATGATCCTGACGGCCATGGGATTGGTCACTCCCGAGTTTCTCCGCTCGAAGCGGCGCCACGCGGCGGTCGTGATGACCGTCCTGGCCAGCTTCATCACCCCAGGGGACGTCATCACGCTGACCCTGATGATGATGGCTCCCCTGATCCTCCTCTTCGAGCTGTCCATCATCCTGTCGGCGGGGATTGCCCGACGGAAGCGCCTCGCGGATGCCGGGGAGACCGACGAGTCGGAGGAGCCCGGCATGGAGCCACCGGCGGGGGCAGTGGAGGCGGGATGAGGATGGGGGGCCCCAGATGGGTCACGGGGGTTCTTCTGACGGCGGCCTGCCTCCTGGTGTCTCCCGTCCCGGTATCGGCCCAGGAGCGCGAGGACTCGGCGCGCATCCGCCTCCTCGAACGTCTGCGTCGTCTGGGCAGGCCTCCGGGATACGACAGTATCCTGTACGTGCAGGACTCCATCGCGCGCGAGCGAGCCCAGCAGGGCCGGCGTCCCGGAGGAGGCGGAGCGGACTCGACCCTCACGGCGCTCCTCGCCATGCCGGGATTCGCGCTGACCGAGTATGACGGCGGCCGGGCCGACTTCACCGCCCAGGACCGGATCCTGGTGCTCCAGGCCGAAGAGGGAGGTCGGGCCCGAG
>JARRLD010000208.1:0-12098 GCA_037387345.1 Gemmatimonadota bacterium | reverse complement strand
CGGACCTTCCTCGGCTGGAGACCGTGGGTCTCGACCTGCGGGCCCTCGTGTTCGCACTGGTGGCGGCGGTGCTCACCGGGCTGATCTTCGGCACCGTCCCCGCGCTGCGCGGCACCGCGCTTTCCCTGTCGGACACGCTCAAGGCGGGGAGCCGGTCGGTGGGCGGAAGCGGGGCCGGCGCACGCTCCACGCTCGTGGTGGCCCAGGTAGCCCTGTCCCTCATGCTCATGCTCGGGTCGGGTCTCCTGCTGCGCTCGTTCCTCCAGCTCCAGGGCGTGGACGTGGGCTTCGACACCCAGAACCTCCTCATCGCGGAGATCCAGGTGCCCCCGGGATCCTATCCCGACCGGGCGGAGGCCCAGCAGGCGTGGGACGAGATCCAGGCCGCGCTGGCCCGGCTCCCCGGGGTGAGGGTGGCGGGTGGCACCGATCAGCTCCCGGTGGGGCCGGGAGGGACGTGGAACGGCGTGTACGCCCAGGGCCGGGAGCCGGATCGCACCTCCGACTACCTGCCCGGGCAGCGACGGTTCGTCACCGAGGGCTTCCTCGAGGTCCTGGGCCTGCCGATCCTGGCGGGTCGGACGTTCCAGACCACCGACGACCGGAGCTCGGCCCTCGCGACGGTGATCAACGCCTCCATGGCGGAGGCGCTGTGGCCTGGCGAGGACGCGCTGGGCCGCTACGTGGTGCTCCCGTGGGATCCGCCCATCCCTCTGGAAGTCATCGGGATCGTCGGAGACCTGAGCGACCAGGGTCCGGCCCTGCCGCCCCGGCCCACCTTCTACCTCCCCATCCGGCAGAACTTCGGGGGACTCGGCACGATGCGCTTCGTCATGCGCACAACCGGGGATCCCATGATCGTGGCGGCGTCGGTGCGCGAGGCCGTGTGGAGCGTGGACTCGGACCTGCCGGTATCCGGGATCCACACCATGGATGACCGCATCGCGTCGTCGGTGAACCAGCCGAAATTCCGGGCGACCCTGGTGGGGCTGTTCGCCGCAACGGCGCTCGTCTTGGCGGCGCTGGGCCTCTACGCCGTGCTCGCCTACTCGGTCCGCCAGAGGACCCACGAGATCGCCGTGCGTATGGCCGTTGGCGCGGTCTCCCGGAACGTCGTGCTTCTGGTACTCCGTCAGGGCCTCCGACTCGTGGCCATCGGGGTGCTGCTGGGGGTGGCCGGAGGGCTGCTGGGCGGACGCATCCTGCAGAGCTTCCTCTTCGGGGTCTCCCTCCGCGATCCCGTGACCCTGGCGTCCGTCACGGCGACCATGATCGCCGTGGCCTTGCTGGCGTCGCTCATCCCTGCCCGGCGCGCCGTGGGGGTGGCTCCCCTGGAGGCGTTGAACACCGAGTGAGGGGCCGGCCTCAGCGAGAGCCCTCCGGAGGTAGGAAGATCGCGGGGTCCGGGGCTTCATTGCTGCCCGTCAACGAGATCATCTCGTAGCGCGTGTTCCCGTTGCCGTAGACGGCCCAGCGGGGTACCCGGAGGTTCCCGTACCGCTCCATGGGGCCGAACGTGTAGCGGTACTGCGTGGTGGCCCACACAAGGGGCTCCTTCCTGGCGGTCAGGATGATCCAGCCATGAAGGATCCCGTCCCGCCCGTAGAACTCGAGCCGGCGGCTGCCCGGCACGTCCCCGTCCCCGTACCGGATCTCGTAGTCGGAATCCCCGACGGCGATGGCCCGGGCGATCCGGTAGATGCTGTACGGAGCCCGCTCCATGGCGTTGCGGAACGTCTCCTCGCCGGCGACCGAGAAGGCTCCGTTCACCACCAACCAGTAGCCGTGCTCCGGGCTGTAGGCGCGGATCCGGTGGTACACCTCGCTCCTCATCTCCACCCACGACCGCGGCCCCGTGAGATCGAGGATCTCGTTCTCGACGTAGGAGTCGATACGCTGATAGGGAAACCACTCGTGCACGAAGTGGAGCGACTCGAGCTCGGCCCAGAGCGCCATGCCGCCCATGGTCTCCACCATGGCCTCGGCGTCCGCGATGGCCTCGGCGTCTCCCCGCACGCCCGTGAAACGCTCCTGGGCGTGGGTGGGCCTCGGGAGCAGGAGGATCGCACACGTGGTCAGCACGAGAGATCTCATCGTTGTCCCCTCCTCTTCGGCTCGCCGCGCAAAGCCGGTCGGATCCGTCAGCAAGAATGTACGGCCCGGGGCCGTGTGGCTGTCTTGCCCCGCACATCTCCGCGTCCACATCATGGCCGCGCAGCGCACACGCAAACCGCTGGGCAGAACCGAGCGCTTTCGACCGGAGCTTCTATGCAGCTCGATGACACAACCCTCTCCGATCTCGAAGTCCTCACGTCGTCAGACGGCTCTCCCGGCGTCCTGGCCATGTTGGACCGGACGGCTACCGCCCGGGGGCGTGCCGCTCTGCGCAGACGGGTGACCCGACCGCCCTCGGATCTCGCCAGCATTGTCGCGACGCAGGTGGCGGTTCGCTTCTTCGCCGATCATCCGGGACTGCTGTCCCTCCAGGATGCCGAGCTCGTAGCGGTGGAGCAGTATATCGGGTCCAACCTGGAAGTCGGTGCCCCCGCGAGACGCTGGCGCGACGAGATCGAGACGGCCTGGCTCGCTCTGCGGTACCGGGATGTGCTGAGGGAGCTGAGGACCGGGGTCCGACACACCCGGGCCTTCTTCTCCAGGTTGCAGGTTTCGTTCGAGGCCCTGCGTCGGCGCCGGCCACCGCCGATGATCTCCGACCTCCTGGAGCACGTGCTCGAGGCAGCAGAGCGCGTTCTGCGACACGACCTCTCCCGTGGCTCGGTCGTCGGTGTGGATCGGCACTATAGAGCGGAGATCGGTGAGCAGATCCGCCGGGCCCTGGAGGCACTCGGCGAGCTCGACGCCCTGGCGGCCATGGGCGCCTTCGCCCGCACGGTACCATGGGTGTTTCCGGAGTGGACGGAGTCGGACACGTTCGAGCTCGAGGCGGAGGGCGCCTTCCATCCATTCCTGGAGTCCGGGGTCCAGAATCCGATTCGATTGTCCGGTGGCGAGCCGACGGTCTTCCTCACGGGCCCGAACATGGCGGGCAAGACCACGTATCTCCGCACCGTGGGCATCATCGTCCTGCTGGCCCATGCGGGGTTTCCCGTCCCTGCGGCCGCTGCTCGACTCACGACCGTCGACGCGTTGTTCACCAGCCTCAATCCGACCGACAATCTACGGGCCGGGGTGAGCTACTTCCTGGCCGAGATCCAACGGGTACGTGCAGCCGCCGAGCTGCTCGTCACCGGCAAGCGAACCCTGGTGCTGTTCGACGAGGTCTTCAAGGGCACGAACGTGAAGGACGCCCTCGAGGCATCCGCCCAGGTGATTCTCGGCTTTGCCAGGTCCAGGCGCAGCGGGTTCATCTTCTCCTCCCACCTCTCGGAGCTGGCGGACGTGCTCCGTCGCGACCCCTCGATTCGCTTCCAGCACTTCGACGGCAGTATCGACGGGGGAGCCCCGAAGTACTCGTACAGACTCCAGGAAGGTGTGTCCGACAAGAGATTCGGCATGCTTCTTCTCCGGCACGCCAAGATCCCCGAGCTCATCGAACAGCTCGGCTAGGGGCCGTCGTCCTTGACATGTTCCAAGATTTGGAATATTGATACTCCAAAACCTGGACTATCGGATCGTCGGAAGAGGACTTCATGGGTGAACGGGTGCCGAAGATGACCCCGGCGCTGTTCCACGTGCTGCTGGCGCTGGCCGAGGGCCCCAGGCACGGGTACGCGCTGCTGGGAGCCATCGCCGAGCGGACGGGCGGACGGATCGAGCTGGGTCCGAGCTCCCTCTACTACTCCCTGGGCCGGCTGGAGGACGCCGGCCTCATCACCGAGACCGCTCCCGGGGCGGAGGGAGACGAGCCCCATGAGGAGCAGCGGCGCTACTACCGGCTGACCTCCCGCGGGCGGCGTCACCTCTCCGACGAGCTCCGTCTGCTCCACGGAATCGTGGACCACGCCCGGGACATCGGCTTCGGGGCGGCGCCCGCGGGCCGGGGGTAATGTCGCTTCGTCTCCGAGGACTGCGGCGGCTGCACGCCGGGGTGTGGCGGCTGTACCCCCGGCGGGCTCGGTCTCGGCACGGCGGGGAAGTGGCGGCGCTGCTGGAGCGGACGATCCGCGACTGTCCGGACGACGCCGCACGGCGCGCCCTGCTCCGGCGGGCCGTGGCGGATGCCCTGCGGACGCTGCCGCGGGCGTGGACGGCGTCGTGGCGACGACGACGACGTAGAACCGGAACGAAGGGGGTGGGGATGGACGGGTTGAGGCAGGACCTCCGATTCGCGCTTCGCGTCATGCGACGGCGGCCGCTCCACGCGGCGGTGGCGGTGGGCACGCTCGGCATCGCGCTGGGCGCCAACGCAAGCGTCTACTCGGTGGCGCAGGCCACGCTCTTCCGGACCCTTCCGTACGAGGCCCCGGACCGGGTCGTGAGCGTGGAGGGGTCGATGGACTACGTCCTGGAGCCCTCCGAGGCGCTCGGATGGGAGGTCACCGAGGACTTCCGTACCATGCCCGGTATCCGGGCCGCCGGGCTGTACGTGCCCGGCGGCGGAGCCAATCTGGTGGCCGGCGACGGGGCAAGCCGCCTTACCCTCACGCACGTGAGCGAGAACTTCTTCGAGGTCCTGGGCGTCCGTCTTCCCCTGGGCTCGGGACACCTGAGGGTGGAGGACCCGAACAGCGTGGTGATCTCGCACCGGCTGTGGGTGGACGCCTTCGGCGCCGACCCGGACATCCTCGGACATGCGATCGAGCTGGACGGCTCGCGGTTCGCGGTCGTGGGCGTCGCCCCTCCGGGTGTGGCCTTTCCCGGTGAGACCGACGTCTGGATCCCGCAGCCTCTGCGCTACGAATTCCTGACCGGCGCAACCAGCCCGACGTTCGTGGCTCGCCTCACGGAGGCTGCGGTGCGCACCGATGTGGAGGCGCTGCTGCGGGAGCGCACGCCCTCGTCCGATGTGGAGACGCCCCCGGGCCTCAGCGGGCCCCCGCCACCGTCGCTCGTGCCCCTGCGGGACGTCCTGGTGGAGGAGGTGGAGCGACCCGTGCGCATCCTCATGCTGGCCGCGGGTCTGGTCCTGCTCCTGGGATCACTCAACCTGGCGGGCGTCACGGTCTCGGGGCTGCTCGGCCGGGAAGCCGAGATCCGGGTCCGCCTGGCCGTGGGCGGGGCCCGCGCGCGGGTCTTCCGGCAGATCTTCGTCGAGACGCTGGTCGTGGGCTTCGCCGGTGCGTCTCTCGCGGCGTTCCTCGCCGTGGCGGGCGTGGACGTCCTCGTGGCGAGCCTCCCCGGAGCCGTCCCCGGCCTTGCCGACGCGACGGTGGGGCCCGGAACGGTCGTCGCGGTGGCCGCGCTGGCGCTGGCGGCGTGCGTCGTCATCGGCGTGGTTCCCGCCCTGCAGGCCGTGTCCCGAGGCGCCGCATTGGCCTCGAGCGCACGCTCGACTCAGACCCGTCGACAGATCCGGCTCCAGGGAGGCCTCATCGTGGCTCAGGTCACCGTGGCCCTCGTGCTGGTGGTCGGGGCGGGATTGCTGTCCGAGAGCCTGAGGCGCCTCATGGCGGTTCCGCTGGGCATCGACACGGAGAACGTCCTGACGGCCCGGGTCCAGCTCGGGTCCTCCGCATACCCCGGGGCGCAGGAGCGCGCCCTGTACGTGGATCGGGCCCTGGAGGCGCTCGCCGGCCTGCCGGGAGCGACGGCGGCCGGTGCCGTGTCGGCGCTCCCGCTCTCCCATGCCATGGGGATCGGGTTCGGCATGAAGCGCACCGACGAGCCCGACGACGCCCGCCGGTTCGCCGTCTGGCTCACCGCCACTCCAGGGTACTTCCAGGCCATCGGCAACCGCTTCCTGGAGGGACGCGCCTTCTCCGATCCGGGGGACGAGGCATCCGACGAGGTCGTCCTGTCCCGGGCTGCCGCCGTGGCGGTGGCCGGCAGCGCCGACGTGGTCGGCGCCACCATCCACCTGAGACGCGGCCGAGGTCCCTGGGTGCCCGTGGTGGTGAGGGGGGTCACCGAGGACGTCTTGCGAGCGGGCCCCGACGGCTCACCCACGCCCATCGTCTACGAACCCATGAAGGGCTCGGCGACCGGGATCGGCCTGGTGCTCCGGGCCGAGGGGAACCCGGAAGACCTCGCCGCTGTCGTCGATCGCAGGCTGCGCACCGTGGACCCGGCCACCCCACCCTTCGCCATCCGCACCACCGGACAGGCGCTGGCGCAGGAGCTAGCCAGCCGACGCTCCCTCTCCATCGCCTCCTTGTTCTTCGGCCTGATGGCCGTGGTCCTCGCCGCCCTTGGCCTCTACGGGCTCATGGCGCAGGCGGTGCTGCGGAGGCGCCGGGAGATCGGCATCCGCATCGCCCTCGGTGCGTCGGGAGGGAAGCTGGTGTCCGACACCTTGCGTCGCGCGCTCACCCTCGCCCTGGCGGGCGTAGTCGCGGGGCTGCCCCTGGCGGTCTGGGGGGCCGCGCATCTGGACGACGTCCTCTTCGGCGTGTCCGTCACCGATCCGCGCGTCCTGGTGGCGGCGCCCCTGATCATCCTGACCGTGGCCCTCGCGTCGTCGTGGGCCCCCGCGCGCCGGGCCGGCGCCATGGATCCCATGGAGATCGTCAACACGGAGTGAGGCACCCGCGTCCTCAGTCCCCGCAGCCCTTCCACCCCTTCGGCCACCGGTGGACCTTCGCCGAACATCCCACGTGGGAGCCGTGACCCCGGATCGGGATCACCTCCCTCGTCCACGGAAGCTCGACCTGGATTCCACAGATACAACAACGGACGACGACGGTGCCGTCGCTGTCTCGAGAGGTCCCGGCGCCGATCGGATGGCCGCAGTGCTCATGCCCGTCGTCGCGAGTGGCTCCGCCCGCCTCGGTCATGCCGGCTCTCCCTGGTAGGGGTCGCCGACGGCCACGAACTCGACGCGCCCTTCCGAGTGGGCCCATCGGGTGACGAAGACCGGGAACCGCCAGCGGGATTCGATCTGCTTCACGTGGTCCACGATCAATCCCTCGAACTCGACAACTTCCTGCTGTCTCACCGCGAAGACGGCGCCCTCGTGCTCCAGGTCGTACTCGAACGCGCCCCGGGCCTCCATCAGGGAGTCGTGTACCCGATCGAGCTCAGCGTGCCCCACTCCGGGCACGCCGCCCAACGTGGCAGCGCGGGGCGGCGCAGGAGGCCACCGAACCGAGAACGAGCGAGGCCAGGACCAGGCTCACCGGATCCCAGGCCCGAACGCCGAAGAGCAGTCCGCGCAACGCCGAGCCGGCCGCGAGCGCCCCGAACAATCCCAGTGCGAGCCCGACGGCGACGAGACGGGTCGAGCTGCGCATCACCATCGACATGAGCTGACCCCGGTCCGCGCCCAACGCCGATCGGATGCCGATCTCGCGCGTCCGTGACTGGACCGAGTAGCTCAGGACTCCGTAGATGCCCGCGGCCGACACGAGCAGCGCGATGAACGCGAACACCACCCCGATCAACGACGCCGCCTGCGGCCGCGTCACCGTCTCGGCCATCATGCTCTCGAGAAGCCTCAGGTCAGCGGCCGGGATGTCGGGATCGAGGCGAGCCACCGCCTCTCGCACGCGGCCCACGATCTCGGCGGGATCGCCAACGGTGCCGACGACGTACGCCATGCCCCGGTTCGGGAGGCCGCCGAACGGCACGTAGAAGACCGGATCGGCGCTCGCCGAGAACCCGTCGTCCAGGACGTTGCCCACGACGCCCGCGACGCGCATCGTGACCGAGTCGTTCCAATCCATGCGGAACGACGCTCCGAGGGGTTCGGTGTCCGCCCAGTAGCGCTCGGCGAGCCGCTCGTTGATGAGGACCGGCACCTCGCCCTCGATCTCCCAGGCCCCCTGGGGCATGGTCCCCGACAGCAGGGGAATCCCCATCACCTCGAAGTATTCGGGGATGACGACGTGGAACTCGGAGGTCGGCGGATCGGCCGGGTCGTATGGAAGTCCGGCGATCTCCAGGCCCGCCGACCAATTCGATGTCGTGAACGGCATGTCGGAGACGAGCCCGACCTCCCTCACCCCGGGAATGCGCTCGATCTCCGCGACGAGCTCCTGATGGTATCGGGTGACCGCCTGCTGGTCCGGATACGTCGAGCGCGGCGGATACGCCGAGAAGGTCACGACACCCTCCGCCTCGAATCCCGGGGGGACGTTGACGAGCTCGTTGAACGATCTGGAGAGGAGCGTGGCCACGACCAGCAGCGTCGTCGCGATCGCCACTTGACCCACGATGAGGAAATTCCGGGTCGGTCCGGACCCGCGGCCTCCGACCAGACGCTCCCCGCCTTCCACGAGCGCGTCCCGAAGCTGCGCGCGTGCCGCGGACCTCGCCAGCGGAAGCCCGAACAGCGCACCGGACGCGACTGCGAGCGCCACAGTGAATGCGACCACCCTCCAGTCCACGGCCACGTCCACGAGCCCGGAAAAGTATTCCGCTTGGACCGACTGGAGCAGCCCCCGCCCCTGGAACACGAGCAGCGTGCCGAGGACCGCCCCACCCAACGCGAGCACCACCCCTTCGACCAGGAGCTGCCGGAGAAGCCGACCGCGCCCCGATCCCAGCGCCGCACGCAGAGCGAACTCGCGGCGTCGCTCCTCGCCCCGCGCGAGCGTCAGGTTCGCCACGTTCGCGCATACGATCAAGAGGACCGCGATGCCGGCGACGAGGAGCATGAAGAGCGTGGGGCGCGCCGCGCCCATCAGGTAGTCGTCCAGGGTCACGACGAGAACCCGGCGCCCGGCGTTGGCGATGGGCTGTGCGTCGCGGAGCCTCCCGGCGAGGAGCCTCATCTCCTCGCGGACCTCGTCGACGGTGAAGCCGGACTCGATCCTCGCGACGGTCCGCAGGTACCGGGAGCTGTAATCGTCGCGCTGATCGTCGAGGAGGATGGGTCTCCACACCTGGGCGGTCTGCCAGCTCAGCGACCTCTCGGGCTGCCGGAAATGGGGGGGCATCACCCCGACCACGGTGTGCGGCTGGCCGTCGATGCGGATGTCCCGCCCCACGACGCCCGGGTCGCCGCCGTAGCGGCGCGTCCACAGGGCGTGCCCGAGGATCGCGAGCTTCGCGTCCGCGGCGCGGGCCGCTTCCTCGCTGAACCCAGAGCCCAGAGCCGGGGACACTCCGAGCACGTCGAAGAAGTGGGGTGTGACCACGCTCGCGGTCACGGCCTCCGCGGTGCCGTCCCCCGACAGTGTCGCCTGATCGACGTTGAAGGCCGCGATATCGGCCAGGGACGAGGTCCGCTCGCGCCAGCTGTAGTAGTTGCCCGGCGCCACCGTGGTCGCGTCGAGGTCGTTCCGCCCCGTCTCCCACAGGAGGACGAGGCCGTCCGGGTCCCCATACGGCAGCGGCGCCAGGAAGTGCGCGTTGACCAGCGTGAAGATCGCCGAATTCGACCCGATCCCCAGCGCGAGTGTCGCGACCGCGACGGCCGTGAACGTGGGCCGCCGTTTGAGACCCCGGAGGGCCCAGCGTACGTCGCTCGTCACTTCGGACAGTCCACCCATCTTCTCCCCCCCATCCATGGCACCGCGAACGGCGACGGCCCGCAGCGCGAATCCCACGACCTGTCGGCGATACCACCACCGTGCCGCCGTCTCGCCGATCGACTGCGCCCGCAGGGCGAAGCCTTCCGCCAACTCCCCTTCGGTGGCGTCCAACTCGCGGACGGGAACGACCCTCCGCAGGACGGCCCGCCAGCCGCGGGGCACACCTCCCTTCATCCTCCCACCCATGTCAGTCGTCGAGGACCGGCTCGAGTCCCTCCCACAGGCTCAGCATCGAGCGGCGCACGGACTTGAGCGGCTCGAGGGCCCCCTCGGTCAGCGCGAAATACCGACGCGGGTACGGCTCGCCGCTCTCCTCGGGGGATTCGAGGCGGGACTCGAGCAAGCCCTTCTTCTCGAGCCGCCGCAGCGCGACGTAGACGGCCGACGTGGCGACCTCGCGTCCGGTGCGCTCCTCGAGCTCCGCCACGATCGGTACCGAGTAGGACTCGCTCCCCAGCCGCATGATCACCAGCAGCACCTGCTGCTCGAACTCTCCCAGTGTCGTGCGTCCCATGGCCCTCTTCCCCCGGGGCGTCGGCCCCATAAGCTGACAACGCTATAGTGTAGCGTTGTTATACTATAGGACGAGGCATGGACGGCAAGGGTTGGAAGCACTTGGCGAAGACGCTTGCGGATCATGCATACGGCGGCGGCCTCCTGGCTCCCGGTCCCGGGTGGAGCCCAGGGCGATCCTGAACAGCGAGTAGCCGCGGGGTGCGAGCCCGGCAGCCTCAGGGCTGGAACGACTTGAGCCCCTGGCCGAGCACCGTAGTCACCTGCCGCGTGATCTCGCCCGGGGTCAGCGCGGCGCCTGCGGCGTGCTCGATCCCCTCGATGAGGAGGAGTGCCAGCCCGTGCACCGTGGACCAGGTGGTGAGCGGAACCCACGTGGCGGGGTCGGCGGCGACCTCGGTCCGGTCCTCCGTACCCAGCAATCCGATCAGGACCCCGAAAGTCCCGTCGGCGGCCTCCCTCAGTCCCGGGAACCGATCCCGGTCGGACAGCAGACCGCTGAACATGAGTCGGTAGATCTCCGGGTTCTCCACCGCGAAGCACACGTACGCCACGCCTGCGGCCTGCAGTCGGCCGAGGGCCGTATCCTCTCGGCTACCCTCGGCTTCCGTCCGCATCGCCCTCGCCAGCGCCTCGAACCCGTCGATCGCCACGCCCGCCAGAAGCGACTCGCGGTCCGGAAAGTGGTGGTAGGGGGCGGCGGGGCTGACCCCGGCTTCCCGGGCGATGGCCCGCAAGCTCACGTGGGTTGCGCCGTTCCTCTCGACCAGCCTGCCGGCGGCGTCGAGCAACGCGGCGCGGAGGTCTCCATGGTGGTACGAGTCTCGAGGATCGTCCGATCTTGACATCGTTTAGATTCTGTTCCAGTGTGCATGTGAACAACGTTAAGAACGCGACGATTCCCGGGAGGTGCAAGATGCGCACGGGTGCTCTCCTGCTCGGGCTGGTCCTGCCGGCCGCCACGGGCCTCGCCGCCGGGCCGCTGGCGGCTCAGACCCTCCAGACACGGAACCCCGAGGCCCGGCGAGCCGCGGCGCACGGGCTCGCCCTGGCGCGCATCGGGCGCTCCGGGCTGCGACGGCTCCTCGCCTCCTCGGGCGGGATCGGCGACCTTCAGAACCGGTCGGGATCCTACCGTCTGGTGAGCCAGCTCGAGCGGACGCGGCTCGGGGTCCTCGAGGGTGAGATCGCCGGGCTCGACCGGGCCCTGGGAGACGCCGGGCTGCCGCCGGAGCAGCGTGACGTCCTCCTGGAGCGGCGTGAGATCGCGGCTGCCGAGATCCGGGCGATTCCGGCGTACACGACCACCTACAGCGCTGCCACCCTCCAGGGCGAGGCTCTGGTTCCTTCCGGCTTCGTGGGCGATCGGCCGCTCTTCCTGCTGCTCCGGGTTCGCGGTCACGGCAGGTGGGGCGGGTCGCACGACCTCGGCGTACGTTCCGAGGTAGCCACGGCGGCGCCCGTCCTGCTCCTGTCCGACCGATGGCTGCTGGCGCCGGGCGTGACCCTCGGACGCACGGACATAGACATCGGCCCATTCGACGGGTCGAGCGGTGCGACCTCGGCGGGTCCCACCCTGAGCCTGGGAGGGATCATCACGGATGCGTGGAGCTTCGCGGTGCAACTCTCGCACGCGTGGTCGAGGGGCGGATCGACGATCCTCAGGCCCGGCGCCGACGGACCCACGGAGGTGACGACGGACGCGAGCACCCGGACGACCTCGGCCAAGGCGGAAGCGCTCGGGTCGTTCGCCCTGGGCGGACGGGGCGACCACGCCCTCACCCTCAGCCCCCGGGTGGGTACGTTCGCGCTGCGAACCCGGGTTCTCCCCACCACGAACAGCCTCGGTGAGACCGGTACCGGGCCCTTCGGCGGAGTGGAGACCGTCGCCGTCGTCCGGGCCGGCGCGGCTCTGCGTGCGAGTCCCGGATCCTGGAGCCCATCCCTCTACCTGGGTTGGGAGAGCGAGCTCACCGACGTGACGTCGGCCCT
>JARRLD010000207.1:0-9743 GCA_037387345.1 Gemmatimonadota bacterium | reverse complement strand
CCTCCCCCTTCTCGATCTGCCGTGGCTCCAGGCCTTGCGTCGCTCCTCGGGCCGTGAGCACCGTCAGGTTGCAGGTGGCCATCACCGGCAGCGTCGACGACAGGTTGGCCACCACCGACTGGGTCGTCGCGAGCACCACCAGGGCGAGCGCATCGGGTACTCCGCCACCCAGCAGCACGGGCGCAAGGATGGGAGCCAGCGCCGCGCCTCCCCCCACCGCTGCCGCGCCGGCCAGCACGCAGCCGAGGCCGAGGATCGCGAGGGCCTCGGGCCCGAGCTCGATGCCATAGACTTGGGCCACGAAGACCGAGGTGAAGGAGAAGAGCAGCACCTGCCCGTGCTGATTGGCCAGCACACCGAAGGGAACGATGGCGTCCGCAACGGGGCGGGCCACGGCGTAATCCCTCCGGAGCGACTCGATGGCGGAGTAGAGGGCCACGAAGGGATTGTCCGTGGCGAACGCCAGGAGCAGCGGAGTCTTGAGTCTCAGGATGGGGGTCCACGGAGCCGTGCGCGTGGCGAACGCCAGGGCGAACACGTGGATCAGCAGGGCGACGATCCCGGCCACCCAGTAGAACGCGACATAGTGCACGAGGGCCTCGATCAGCTCCTTCTCGGCCCGGGAGATGTTGTAGGCCACGATGCAGAAGAGACCGAAGGCGAGCGGAACCAGCACCCAGCCGAAGAGGGTCGAGAAGGTCTGGTAGAGGGCGTTGATGACGCGCAGGGCTTCGTCGGCCCCGGGAGCGCGCACGACCCCCAGGGCCAGACCGACCAGCACGCAGAAGAAGACGATGCTGATGAACTGCCCGCGGCTGAGCGCCTCGAAGACGTTCGAGGGCACGACGTTCTCGACGAAGCCGATCAGGCCGCCCGCCGCCTCCTGCTGCTGGGACGGCACCCGGCCGATCTCCTGACCGAGCTTCGCCTGCGCCTCGTGCCCGAGGCTCGCCCCGGGCTCGAAGGCCAGGGCGGCGCTCATGCCCACGACGCAGGGGATCAGGAGCCCAGCGGCGTAGATGACGGCCATGCGGCCGACGAGGGTCGTGGCGACGGGTGCTCACTCGTTCCCACCGCAGCTCCCGTGAACCGCAGGAACCCCCACGACCGAATGCGGTAGGAACCGCATTCAGCCGCCGAGAGGCCGCTCGCCGATCACCCGTTCCCGACGGAGCGTCTGGATCTCGTCGTCCGCAAGGCCCAGTCGGTGCAGGATCTCGGCGTTGTGCTGCCCGAGCGTCGGAGCCGCCCAGCGGTGGTGCCGGGTCGGACCGGGCGTCACGCGAAGCGGCCAGCCCGGGTAGCGGTGCCGCCCGGTGACGGGGTGCTCGAACTCCTCGTAGAAGCCACGGGCCACGAGCTGCGCCTCGTCGTACATCCGGTCCGGGGTGAGGAGCCGCTCGGCGGGAACGTGCCGCGCACGGAGCTGGGCCACGATCTCGTTCGCGGACCGCGTCCGCGTCCAGTCGGCGACGAGCTCGTCGAACGCGTCATGTTCCGCCTCGCGTCCGCGAGCCGACGCGAAGCGGGACGCGCGCTCCAGCTCGGGCCGACCCATCACGTCGACGAGTGCCGACCAGTCGGCGTCCGTGCGTACGCAGAGCGCCACCCATTCGCCATCCGTCCGGGTCGGGTAGACCCCCTGTGCGTAGCCGCGCTGCCGGTTGCCCTCGCGCGGTTGGACGCGGCCGTTCATCGAGAACTCGATCACGGGCTCCGCCGTCACGCACGCGCCGACCTCGATCTGCGCGACCTCGATCTGCTGGCCCTCGCCGCTGCGACGACGGTGCTCCAGAGCCGCGAGGAGCGCGATGCCCGCGTGCACGCCCACGATGGGATCGGCCGGCCCCTGCAGGTTGCAGGGGGGACCGTCGGGGTAGCCCGTTGCGGCGGACATGCCCGCCGTCTGCTCGATGTTGAGGGCCCAACCGACGTAGTCGCGCCACGGACCCTCGAGGCCGAACCCGGGCATGCGAACGAGAATGACGTCGGGCCGCAGCGCGGTCAGCGACTCGTAGTCCAGGCCGAACTGCTCGACCACCCGGGGCGAGAAGTTCTCCACGACCACGTCCGACTCTGTGACGAGCTGGCGGGCGAGCTCGCGGCCGCGCTCCGAAGTGAGATCGAGCGTGAGGTCGCGCTTGTTGAGGTTGGTCGCCTGCCAGAGCGCGCTGCGCTCGTACCAATCGTCCCCCTCGTGGGGAAAGGCTCCCGAGTAGCGGTGACCGTCGGGTCGCTGGATCGACTCGACCTTGAGGATGTCGGCGCCGAACGCGCCGAGGTAGCAGGTGAGGTACGCGCCCGCCCAGAACGTGCTCAGATCGAGGACCTTCAGTCCCGCGAACGGGGCGTCGCTCGGGGGGGCGCTGGGCGACCCGGCGTCGGGTCGCGGAAGCGCTTACGGTATTCATTTAATTTCACACTACTTTGATGAGCTTCAGAATTTGGAATCAACCCGCTGGAACGACCAGTCGACTCCGCCACCGGCGACTAAGAACCCACGCGCCACGTACTGGGGAAACCCGAGCACCGAGGCCCCGTCACCGACCGGCGCCGCCGGGAGGCGCATCGCCTGGCAGAGCTCCACGAGCTCGTCGACCGTCCGCTCCGCAAGCCACGTCCGGGCCTTGGCGAAGAACTCGGCGCGCTCGGGGCCTCCCATCATGACCGGGATCTGGTGCTGGGCGAACTCGGGCAGGCCGAGCAGGGCGCAGAGGTCGAGCCAGTGCTGCCCGGTGAGGCAGTTGATCCCGATCCAGCCGTCGGCCGCCCGGACGATGCCGAGGATCGGCGCCGCGCGCGTGTTGGCGGGGATGCCGAGGCGTTCCATCCGTTCGAACATGAGCATCGGGTACGGGAGCGTCGAGAGCAGCGACTCGGCCATCGACACGTCGACCTCGGTCGGACGATCGTGACCGGAGCGGACCCGGAGCGCGGTGAGGGCGCCGAGGGCGCCATAGGCGCCGGCGATGTACTCCGGGATTCGGGCCCCCGCCTGTACGGGCGGGCGATCGGGGTCCTTGCTCGTGATCCAGCCCGACGCCGCCTGCAGGGTGAGCGGCGTGGCCTCGCGATTCCGCCACGGGCCGCTCTGGCCGAAGTTCGAGATCCGGACGACCACGAGGTGGGGATGGACGGCCTGCAGCGCGCGGCCGTCGAGCCCCCATCGGTCGAGTGTGCCCGGCGGGAGGCTCTCGACCAGCACGTCGGCGTCCTCGACCAGCGCGCGGAGGGCCGGGAGCCCGGCGCCGGCCGCCAGGTCGAGGGTGACGCCTTGCTTCCCGGCGTTGAGATACTCGAACAGGCCCGAGCGCTCCGGATGGGGAACGGCGCCGGGGAACGGCCCCCACGCGCGCAGCGGGTCTCCACCGGGAGGCTCGATCTTGGTGACCCGGGCGCCGAGATCGGCCAGTAGCTTCGCGCAGTACGGCCCGGCGATGTCGCACGCGATCTCGACGATGCGAAGGCCCTCGAGAGGCGCTCTCATGCCGGGACGCCGGCGACGAGCCCGATCAACCAACACATCATGATCTTACTTGTCCGATCCGCGATCCACATCGCTGAAGATATGTTGAATCCTGGCCGTCATACTGCGTAGAATGGCCACAGTTCGCTGAACAAATCAAGTAAATCTGTACGGTCCCCCGCTGAGTCGGGAAGAGGACGTCGCCATGGAACCCGACTTCCCGCTGCACTCCCCCGACTTCTACGCAGGCGACCCGTACCCCGCGTACAAGACCCTGCGCGCGACCTCCCCCGTGCACTGGAACGACGTCACGAAGTTCTGGGCACTGCTCAAGTACGAGGACGTCCGCTTCGTCTCACGCAACCCCGGGCTGTTCTCCTCGACCCGGGGCATCACGATCCCGGACCCGGCGCAACCGCAGGCAACGCAGGAGGGCAACCTCATCTTCACCGACCCCCCGCGGCACCGGCAGCTCCGCAGGCTCGTCAGCTTCGCCTTCACCCCGCATAGGGTGGCGGCCCTCGAGCCGAAGGTCCGCGAGATCGTGCGTGGAATCCTCGACGGGATCGAGGCCGGCTCGACGCAGGAGTTCGCCGAGGCGATCGCGGCACCGTTGCCCACGCGGATGATCGCGGAGCTCCTCGGCGCGCCGGCCGAGGACTGGGAGCAGTTCCGCGCCTGGTCGGACGCGGCGGTGGGGAGCGCGGATCCCGACATCGAGCTCGACCCGATCGTCTCCCTCGCCCAGCTTCACCAGTACTTCTCGAAGCTCATCGCCGAGCGACGCAGTGAGCCACGGGACGACCTCCTCTCGGTCCTGGTCGGGGCGGAAGTCGAGGGTGAGCGGCTCACCGACGCCGACCTCCTCAACCTCTCGTTCCTGCTGCTGGTCGCTGGAAACGAGACGACGCGCAACCTGATCGCCCTCGGCACCCTCGCCCTGATCGGCCATCCCGACCAGTGTCGGAAGCTGGTCGACGACCCGAGCGGGATCCCTGACGCGGTGGAAGAAATGCTGCGCTGGACCAGCCCGGTTACGCACATGGCGCGCACTGCGACGCGGGACGTCGAGGTCCGCGGGCAGCGCATCCGAGAGGGCGACACCGTCGTCATGCTCCACGGATCCGCCAATCGCGACGAAGAGGTCTTCGGCGACGACGCCGAGGAGTTCAAGGTGGCGCGCCGCCCGAACCCGCACCTCGCGTTCGGGCTCGGGGAGCACGTGTGTCTCGGGGCACAGCTGGCGCGCCTCGAGGCCTGCGTCCTGTTCGAGGAGCTCCTCCGCCGGTTCCCGAAGCTCGAGCTCGTCGGAGAGGTCGCACGGATGCGCGCCACGATGGTGCCCGGCGTGAAGCGGATGCCGGTTCGCCTGGGAATCGGATCCTGACGATGGACTTCGCCTACACACCCGAGCAGGAGCGGCTGCGCGCGGAGATCCGCGCCTCCCTCGAAGCCGTGATGACGCCCGAACGGATCGCGGCGATGAAGGGCAACAGGGAAGGTAGCCCCGCGGCCCAGCAGTGCCGGCGCGCCCTGGCCGCGGCGAACCTGTTGGGGGTCGGCTGGCCCAAGGAGTACGGGGGACGCGGGTTCTCGGCGCTCGAGCAGCACATCTTCTTCGAGGAGGCGAAGCGGGTGAGCGCCCCGATCCCGCTGGTCACCCTCAACACCGTCGGTCCGACACTCATGCAGTACGGCACCGAGGCGCAGAAGCAGCGGTTCCTCCCGGCGATCCTGGCCGGGACCGTGGACTTCGCGATCGGGTACTCGGAGCCTTCCGCCGGCAGCGACCTCGCCTCCCTGCGAACCACGGCGGTTCGCGACGGCGACGAGTACGTGATCAACGGCCAGAAGATGTTCACGAGTGGCGCCGCCCACGCCGACTACGTCTGGCTCGCGGCCCGCACCGACCCCTCGGCGAAGAAGCACAAGGGCATCTCGATCCTCATCGTGCCGACGTCGTCGCCGGGATTCTCCTGGCAACCGCTCCAGACGATGCCGGGTGTGTGCACGTACTACACCTTCTACGACGACGTCCGCGTTCCCGCCTCCGCGCTCGTCGGCGGCGAGAACCAGGGGTGGATGCTCATCACCACGCAGCTCAACTTCGAGCGGGCGGCGCTCGGAACCCTGGGTGCGGTCGAGCCTCTGTTCGAGAAGACGCTGGCGTGGGCACGCACGACCGAGCTGGACGGCGCCCGCGTCATCGATCAACCGTGGGTCCAATCCATCCTGGCCCGGGTGGAGGCGCAGGTGGCGGCCTACAAGCTCCTGAACCTCCGGGTGAACGCGGAGATGGGCCGGGGCGCGCTCGGAATGGCAGAGGCGTCTGCGGTGAAGGTGTTCGGCACGGAGCTCACCCAGCAGGTCGCACGACAGCTGCTCGAGGTGCTCGGCGCCAACGGCACGCGCCGCGGCGAGAGCGCCCCGTTGCGGGGCGCTCTGGAGGAGGCGTACCGGATGGCGGTCATCAACACCTTCGGCGGCGGCGCCAACGAGATCCAACGGGACATCATTGCCATGGCCGGCCTGGGCATGCCGCGGGCTGCGCGCGACACCCGGACCGGCGAGACGAAATCGAGGAGTTCGACGCAATGACCGACGAACCGGCCAAGGCGGAGTTCCGCAAGCGGCTCGACGAGCTGGTCGGCAAGCCCACGGGCTCGGGAAAGCCCATGGTCGCCCCGGATCCGGTGAACCAGGCGATGATCCGGCACTGGTGCTACGCGCTGGAGGACATGAACCCCGTGTATCTCGACCCGGAGTTCGCGGCGCGGTCGCGTTTCGGTGGCATCGTGTCGCCGCCCGTGATGCTCCAGTCCTGGACGATGGCGCCCCCGAAGATCAGCGGAATCGCCGAGCGGGGTGGGGTGCCCGTCGAGATCCGCGAGAATCCGATGGCCTTCATCGACGAGGCCGGCTTCATCGGCACCGTGGCGACCAACTCGGAGTTCGAGATGGAGCGCTATCCGAAGCTCGGCGATCTCCTCAGCGCCACGACGGTGATCGAGTCGGTCTCCGAAGAGAAGAAGACCGCGCTGGGAACCGGACACTTCCTGACCTGGGTGACGACCTACACCGACGAGCAGGGGGAGGTCGTGGGGCGGCAGCGCTTCCGAATCCTGCGCTTCAAGCCGGGCGCCTGATGGCCACGCGCGTCGCACCGTCGACCAGCCCCGACACGGACTTCTTCTGGAACGGGCTCCGGGAGCAGAAGCTCCTGATCCAGCGCTGCACGGGCTGCGGGGCGCTGCGAAACCCGCCTCGTCCCATGTGTCCGAAGTGCAACTCGCTGGTGTGGGACACGATCGAGTCGTCGGGCCGGGGCACGGTCTACAGCTATGTGATGCCGCAGCATCCCCGCTTCCCCATGTTCGAGTATCCGTACATCGTCGCACTGAGCGAGCTGACCGAGGGCGTGCGCCTCGTGTCGAACCTGTGCGAGATCGCGCCCGACGAGGTGCGCGTCGGAATGCCCGTCGAGGTCTTCTACGCGACGTTCGACGACGACGTCGTCTTGCACCAGTTCCGGCCTGCGGGCTGAGGCGATCGAATGGATTTCACCTTCAGCGAGGAACAGGAGGCGATCGCCAAGGTCGCACGCCAGCGCTTCGAGGGCCGGGCCGTGCCCGAGCGTCTGACCGAGCTCGAGGCCGGCGAGGTCCGCTACGACGAGGCGCTCTGGAAGGAGCTGGCGTCCGCCGATCTGCTCGGGGTTGCGCTGCCCGAGGCGGTGGGGGGCAGCGGCCACGGCTTCCTCGAGCTCGGCGTACTGCTCGCCGAGCTCGGATGGAGCGTCGCGCCGGTGCCCCTGTACGCGACGCTCGTCCTCGGCGCCGATCCGATCGCCCGCCACGGAACGGCGCAGCAGCAGGAGCGATACCTCCCCGGCGTGATTGCGGGGACGCGCTTGCTGACGGCAGGCCTGATGGAGTCCGGGCGCTCGGATCCGAGGTCGCCGGCCACCCGGGCCAGCCGTGACGGTACGGGCTGGCGGCTCGACGGGACGAAGGAGCTGGTGCCGGCGGCCCAGCTCGCCGACTCCGTGGTGGTGCCCGCCGCCACGGGCGACGGCGAGGTGGGCCTGTTCCTTCTCGACGCGGCGGCGGCCGGGGTCGAGCTTCGCCCGGTCACGGCCACGAACGGCGAGCCGCACGCGGATCTCGTGATGGACGGCGCGCCCGTTCCCGGCGAGGACCGGCTCGGTGGATCCCGCAGCGGCCGCGAGATGCTCCGCTGCCTCCATGCCCGGGCGCTGGTGGGCTTGTGCGCAATCCAGCTGGGCGTCGTGGAGCGAGCGATGCGGATCTCGGCCGCCTACACGACGGAGCGCGAGCAGTTCGGCCGGCCGATCGGCAGCTTCCAGGCCGTCCAGCAGCGAATGGCCGATGCGTTCATCGACGTCGAGTCGATCCGGTGGACCACGTGGCACGCCGCCTGGCTCCTCGGACGGGATCGGCCCGCGGACCGGGAGGCCAGCATCGCCAAGTTCTGGGCGGCGGAGGCCGGAGCGCGGGTCGTCTCGACCGCGCAGCAGGTCCACGGCGGCATCGGCATCGATACGTCGTACCCCTTGTTCCGATACTTCCTCTGGGCGAAGCACAACGAGCTTGCGCTCGGCTCCGCGTCGCACCACCTGGCGCGGCTCGGCAGCGAATTCACGGAGACGAACCGATGACCGCGACGCAAGCCCGGACGAAGACCCTGGCATGGAGCGACATCGAGGTCGGGGACGAGGTGACGCCGCTCGAGATCCCCGTGACGACGACCGTCATCGTGGCCGGAGCGATCGCGTCGCGCGATTACATGCCGGTGCATCACGACCGCGACTTCGCGCAGAAGCAGGGCTCTCCGAACGTCTTCATGAACATCCTGACGACGAACGGCTTGTGCGTCCGCTTCCTCAACGACTGGGCGGGGCCCGAGGCCATGGTGAAGAACCTCGCCATACGCCTCGGTGTCCCGGCGTTCCCGAACGACCCCCTGCGCTTCACCGGGTCGGTCACGAGCAAGTCGAAGGGAGACCGCGAGGGACTCGTCGAGATCTCGTTCAAGGGTGCGAACAGCATGGGGGACCACGTGACCGGAACCGCGCTCCTCAGCCTGCTCGAGGGGGTGGACGGGTGAGCGATTCCCTTGGAGGCAAGGCCGCGATCGCGGGGATCGGGCAGACCGAGTTCTCGAAGGAGTCCGGGCGCACCGAGCTCCAGCTCGCTTGTGAGGCGGTGAAGGCCGCGCTCGATGATGCCGGGCTGCGACCCGGCGACGTGGACGGCATGGTCACGTTCACGGTCGACGAGAACGAGGAGATCGAGGTCGCGAGGAATCTGGGGATCTCGGACCTGACCTTCTTCACACGGGTGCCACACGGCGGCGGCGCGGCGGCCGGGACGGTGATGCAGGCGGCGATGGCCGTGGCCACCGGAGCGGCGGAGGTCGTGGTCTGCTACCGCGCCTTCAACGAGCGCTCCGGTTTCCGGTTCGGAGGCTCGGGACGGACGATGACCTCCACGCCCCTGTGGCTGGCACCGTACGTTCCCTTCGGACTCATGACGCCCGCGGCGTGGGTGGCGCTTCAGGCGCAGCGGTACATGTCGACCTATGGCGTGACCAACGAGGACTTCGGCAGGATCTCGGTCGTGGACCGCGCGCACGCGGCGCGGAACCCCGATGCGTGGTTCTACGAGCGTCCCATCACGCTCGCCGACCACCAGAGCTCCCGCTGGATCGTCGAGCCCGTGCTCCGCCTCCTCGACTGCTGCCAGGAGAGTGACGGCGGAGTGGCGCTGGTCGTGACGAGCGTGGAGCGCGCTCGGGACCTGGCCCAGCCCCCCGCGGCGATTACGGCGGCCGCGCAGGGCGCGGCGTCCGACGGCGAGGTGATGACGAGCTACTACCGCGAGGAGATCACCGGACTCCCGGAGATGGGTGTCGTCGCCCGGAAGCTCTGGGCGGATTCGGGACTGAAGCCTTCCGACATCCAGACGGCCTTCCTCTACGACCACTTCACCCCGTTCGTACTCGTCCAGCTGGAAGAGCTCGGCTTCTGCAAGCGGGGCGAGGCGAAGGACTTCGCCACGATCGAGAACCTGTCGCTCGGAGGAGCGCTGCCGATCAACACGAACGGCGGGCTCCTCGGTGAGGCCTACATCCACGGGATGAACGGAATCACCGAGGGCGTTCGCCAGATCCGGGGCACCTCGCACAACCAGGTCGACGACGTGGAGCACGTCCTCGTGACATCCGGCACGGGTGTGCCGACGAGTGCTCTCATCCT
>JARRLD010000206.1:0-15399 GCA_037387345.1 Gemmatimonadota bacterium | reverse complement strand
GTGATCTGCGATCGCGTGGTCGACGGCGCGGGCCCGCCGGCCGATGATGCCCGATACGGGGAGGTCGTATCCCGGACCAAACGCGGCGCGTGGGTGACGCTCTCGCCGTTCGGCCTGACCGGTCCCTACGCGGGCTATCGAGGCTCGGAGCTGGTCGCGTCGGCCGCTGGTGGGCTGTCCTCGACGATCGTGCCGCAGGACGGTGGCCGACCGACCCTACTGCCCGGATGGCAGGGGCTGCTCACGACCGGACACGTCGCCGCGCTCGCCGCCCTGCACGGCCTCGACGAGTCCCGTCGCCGCCGCCGGTCGGTGCACGTGGACGTCTCGTCTCAGGAGGCCGTTGCCATGGCGGGCGCACTGCCCGAATGCGCCCACGCCATCTACGCCTGCCCGGGTCGCCCCGGCAGCGGGCGCTACGTCGCGCCGTCGGGGCTGTTCCGCTGCCACGACGGCTTCGTGCGCATCATTGCCCCGGACGATCACCAGTGGGCGGGTGTCGTCCGCGCCATGGGCGCGCCGCCGTGGACCGAGGGCCTCGAGGAACGTCCCGCCCGGGCCGAGCAGGCCCAGCGCATCAACCATGAACTCGAACGCTGGACCCGGACGCTGCGGCCCGCTGAGTGCGCGGACCTCCTCCAACGCCAGGGAGTTCCCGCCACGCCGGTGAACGGTCCCGACGAGCTGCTCGAGTCGCCACAGTTCTCGGCGCGGGGGTTCCTGGAGGCGTCCACTGTTGCGGGCGTGCAGACTCGCGTGCCGGGGCGGCCGTACACGTGGACTCCGAGCGGTACCACGACGAAGCCGGAAGCCGACCGAGCGGGACTGCACGGCCTGCGCGTCGCCGAGTTCGCCCACGTACTCGCCGGACCGATCGCAGGCGCCCTGCTGGGTGCGATGGGCGCGCACGTCGTTCGCTTCGAGGATCTCGCGCGGCTCGACCTCTACCGCCGCACGGGACCATTCGCGCACGGCGTGCCCGGGCCGGAGCGCGGTGCCTACTTCACCGTGGCGAACCATTCGAAACGCAGCGTCGCCGTCGACCTCGGCGCCGACCCGGACGCGGGCGTGCGGCTCGCTCGCCGGAGCCACGTGGTGCTCGAGAGCTTCGGCACGAAGCGAATGAGTCGCCTTGGCTTGGGCGCCGCGAGCGTCCGCACCACGCTCCCCAAGCTACTCTACGTGAGCCTCTCGGGATTTGGTCAATCCGGGCCCCTCGCCAGCTATCGCGCCTATGCGAACAACGTCCACGCGTACGGTGGCCTGAGCCACCTGACGCGTGACGTGGACGGATCGCCCGCGCACGTCGGAAGCGTGCTCGCCGATCCGCTGTCGTCCATCACGGCCGCCACCGTGATCGCCGCCTGGGCGCTGGCTGACGAACGGCCCGGAGGCACGATCGACCTGTCGATGGCCGAGGTGGTGGCCGCTCGGCTCGCGGAGTTCATCGCGGAAGCCGGCGCGGGAGCCGCGCGCACCGCGCCCGCGGGCACCGACCGATACCCGTATGCGCCACACGGAATCCATCCGACGGCCGACGACCGGTGGCTGGCGATCGCCGTGCACTCGGATGCCGAGTGGACGGCCCTCCTCGATGCGCTGGGTCACCCTGCCGCGCTCGTCGATCCGAGCTGGACGCCGGGCTCGGCACGCTGGGACGCACGTCGTGCCATCGCAGCCGCGCTCGACGCCGTCACCCGCCGGCACCCCGCCGACGAGCTGTTTCATCGCCTTCAGCGCGCCGGAGTACGCGCGTGCCCGGTGTGGTCGGGTGTGGAGCTGATCTCGAACCCCCATCTGCGTGAACGCGGGTTCTTTCCCGAGATTGACCACCCCGATCCCGACCTCATGGACGCGCGCCTCGTCGGCCTCGCCTGGCGTTTCGCCGGCGAGGGACCGATTCCACTGGCCCCCCCGCCACGCCTCGGCGACTATGCGCTTCCCGACGAGGCAGCATGACCCAGCGCACGGCCCCCGACATCGACCTGGCACCGGAGGACGAGGCGTTCCGCGACGAGGTGCGCGTGTTCCTCGACGCGAACCTGCCGGCCGGCTGGGGCACGAGCGCATATCGCGGCCCCCGCGACGAGGCCGGTCGCATCGCGTTCCAACGTGAGTGGCATCGACGCCTCCACGAAGCCGGTCTCGTCGCGATCGCGTGGCCCGAGGCGTACGGCGGCCGGGGGGCGGGTTTCGTGCAGCAGATGATCTACAACACGGAGATGGCGCGCCGGCGCGCGCCCGACCCGATCAACCGTAGCGCCATCGCCTACATCGGTCCCACGATCATCCAATGGGGCAGCGACTGGCAGAAGGAGCACTTCCTACCGCGCATCCTGACGGCCGAGGACGTATGGTGTCAGGGGTTCAGCGAACCCGGCGCGGGGAGCGACCTCGCCGCGCTGCGCACGCACGCGCGTCTCGAGGGCGATGAGTTCGTCGTGACGGGACACAAGGTCTGGACCTCCAAGGCGCACTACGCGGACTGGTGCTACGTACTCGTCCGAACCGATCTGAACGCCCCGAAGCACGAAGGCATAAGCTGCCTGCTGGTCGACATGCGCAGTCCGGGGATCACCATCCGCCCCATTCGGCAAATCAGCGGTGGCTCCGAGTTCAACGAGGTCTTCCTCGACGAGGTGCGGGTCCCGCGGCGCTGCCTGGTGGGAGCTCTCAACCAGGGATGGCGCGTCGCCACCTCGACGCTCAGCTACGAGCGCGCCGGGTTGTCTCGAACGAGCCGGATCGAGCGCCGTCTCGACATACTGATCGCGCTCGCCCGAGAGCTCACCGTCGACGGGCGGCCGACCTTCGAGGACGCGGCGGTCCGCGATCGGCTCGTGCGCTTCGCGGTCAAGGTCGAGGCGCTGCGGCACCTGTCGGCGCGCGTCAGCGCAGCGAATCTGCGGGGGGCGGCGCCCGGGCCCGAGGTGTCGATCGCGAAGCTCCTCACCTCGGAGCTGGACCAGGCGATGGCGGACTTCGGCATGGATCTCGCCGGACCCTATGCGGCCCTCGTCAAAGGTTCCGCGCGCGCCATCAAGGGCGGCAACGTGCCCCTGAGCTACCTCATCATGCGCGCCGCAACGATCGGCGGCGGGACGTCCGAAATCCAACGCAACGTGATCGCCGAGCGGGTGCTGGGGCTGCCGAAGAGCAGCGGAGGCGGGACGTGATCCAGCCACTGTCTCGGCTTGCCGAGGCGGAGGAACGACGCGAGGTCGTTCGGGACGCCGCCAGGAAGTTTCTCACTGGGGAGTGGTCCCTCGCCCGGCTTCGCCGGTCGGTCGAGGGCGATGGCGTCGCCGATGCGCCCGCTCTGCTCCGGGCGATGCGGGCGCTCGGCGGGGACGACGTCGCGTCCTTCGGAGCGGAAACCCATCATGCACTGCCGGTCGCCGAGTTCTGCACGGTCATGGAGGAGACCGGATACGCCCTCGCCCCGACCGCCCTGCTGGCCTCCGTCGTCGGCCGCATGCTCCTGAGGGACACCGGCACAGGCCTGTCGGGCTCGCTGCCGGTGCTCGCGCACGCCGAGGCCGAGCGCACGACCGACCCCAACCGAACCACAGTCACAGCCGTCTCGACGAGTTCCGGCCATCGGCTACACGGATCGAAGCAGTTCGTGCCGTACGGCATGCAGGCGGATGTCCTCGTGCTCGATGCCGTGCAGGACGATGGCACGCTCGCGCTGTTCGTGGTCGCCCCGACCGCTCCAGAGGTCACACGCACGCCCCTCGAGCTGCTCGACTTCTCGCCGTGCGCGGAGGTCGAGCTGTGCGGCGTCCACGTCGACGCATCGGCACGGCTCGCGGCCGGCGAGACCGCGGCGCGCCTGCTCAGCGACGCCCTCGACCTGGAGACCCTCGGCCGCTGCGCGGAGCTCGTCGGGGTCGGCGCACGCGTCCTCGACCTCGCCGTTGAGTACGCGAAGCAGCGCGTCGCCTTCGACCGCCCGATCGGCAGCTTCCAGGCAGTGCAGCACAAGCTCGTCGACCTGCGGGGAGACGTCGAGGTCGCCCGCGCACTGCATCAGGCCGCCGCCGACGCGGGCTCCGCTCGACACGAACGCCGGGCGGCAGTCTCCATGGCCGCATTCGCAGCATTGGACGGTCTCCGAAGGGTTCCGGAGGGTGCGCTCCAGATCTTCGGCGGCATCGGCACGACCTGGGAGCACGACATCCACTTCTTCGTGCGGCGGGCAGCGACGCTGTGCAGCTTCCTCGGCGAACGCAGCGCCCATCGCGAGACGATCGCCGGACACCTCGCGGCTCGGGGCCGCCGACCGTGACCCCGGAAGACCCGCCGACGAGGCGGCGGCTCGGCGAGCACATCCGGGCAGTCCTCGCCCTCGCCCCCGACGCACCCGCCATCGAATTCAAGGGGCACTGGCATCCATGGCGGGAGCTCTCCGCGACGATCGACGCCGTCGATGCCGCCCTATCGTCGGCCGGAATGGGGCGCCACACCTCGGTGGGCATGCTTCTGCGCAACACGCCGGCGATGGTCGGCGCCATGTTGAGTGCTGCCGTATCGGAGCGCTGCATCGTGACACTGAACCCGCATCAGGGTGACACCAAGGTGGCCGGGCCCGCACCGCCCGCCGCAGCCGGGCGTCGCCGTGGAGATGCTGACGAGCGGCACGATCGGGCCGCCCAAGCGCATCAGGCTCGAGACGGCGGCGTTCGAACGCACGATCACGGCCGCTGGTCGTCACTATCGCGCCAAGGGCGAGAATGACCCCGAGCTACGGCTCGCGACCGGCGTCGCGATCGTGAACGCTCCCTTCGTGCACATGTCCGGCCTCTTCCGTACCCTGCTCAACGTCTGCGAGGGCCGCAGGATCGCCCTGCTCCCGCGCTTCGAGGTGGCGCCCTGGCTCGACCTCGTGAGACGGCACAAGCCCCGAGCGGTGAGCCTCGTCCCGACGGCCATCCGCATGGTCCTCGATGCAGACGTCGACCCGGTCGACCTCGCGAGCATCCAAGTCGTCACGTCGGGGTCGGCCAAGCTCGACCCCGACGTGCAGCTCGCCTTCGAGCGACGCTACGGGATCCCCGTCCTGCCGTCGTACGGCGCCACGGAGTTCGCGGGCGGGGTCGCCGGCTGGACGCTCGCCTTGCGCCGCGAGTGGGGGGAGGCCAAACGAGGCAGCGTCGGCCGGCCGCAACCGGGACGCTCCGTACGCATCGTGTCGTCGGACACCCGCGATCCGGTCGACGTCGGAGACGTCGGCCTCGTCGAGGTGCAAGCCGCCGCCGGCGGACCGTGGCAGCGAACCACCGATCTCGGACGCCTCGACGCCGACGGCTTCCTGTGGATCGTCGGTCGCATGGACGACGCCATCCAGCGCGGCGGCTTCAAGATCATGCCGAACGAGGTGGCACGGGTCCTCGCCTCGCACCCCGCCGTCCGTGAGGCCTGCGTCGTGGCAATGCCCGACGCGCGCCTCGGTGAGGTCCCGGTCGCAGCAGTCGAGCTGCACGATGGGCGGACGGCCGACGAGGACGCCCTCATGCGTTTCGCCCGGGAGCACCTCACGAGCTATCAGGTGCCGGTCGAGATTCGAATCGTATCGCAGCTGCCTCGTACCCCGTCGCTCAAGGTGAGCCGGCCGCGCGTACGTGACCTGTTTCGAGGTCCGCGCGCCGAGTCCGGTGAAACGATCTAGCGAACTCGCATTCGCTCGACGAGAGCGCGCTTGTCGATTTTGCCCGTCGCCTTGTAGGGCAGGTCGGGCTTCGCGAAGAACTCGAACTGCCTGGGCACCTTGTAGGCCGCGAGGTTGGCTCGCAGAATGGAGCGCAGTCCGTCGGCCTCCAGCACCACACTCCCGTCGGGGACGACTGCCGCCGCGACGAGCTGTCCGCGCTCCGGATCCGGTAGGCCGACGACATGGGCTTCCAGGACACCCGGGATGCCCATCAGCACCGTCTCGACCTCCTTCGGAGAGACGTTCGCGCCGGCCGTCTTGATGACGTCGCCGAGACGGCCATGAAAGCGAAGGTGCCCGTCGACATCGAGCGTGACGTGGTCGCCCGTGCGATACCACCCATCGGCCTCGAAGACCTCTTCGCGCTCGCGTCCGTACATGCCCTGCATGAGGGTGTAGCCGCGGACGCACAGCTCGCCCGACTCGCCAGCCGGGCGCGTCATGCCGCTCTCGGGATCGACCACCTTGTGCTCGACACCGGGCACCGCGACGCCGAGGGAGCCCACCGGCAGCGACTCGGACGGCGGCCAGAAGGTGTGCGGGCTGCACGTCTCGGTCATGCCGAGGCTGTAGTGGAAGCGCGTCGCCGTCGGCGGCAGGATCTCGAACAGATAGCCGGCACGGATCGATGACAGGTCGCGACGTGGGAAGCTCTCGTGGGCGGCCATCGCAGGCCCGTAATGGGGCCAGCCCGTGACGATCGTCGCCCGCTCCCGCTCGATCAGGTCCAGAGTCGCCCCCGGATCGAAGCGCTCTTCGCACACGAGGCACGAACCCATCTGCATCGGGGCGAGCAGGCTGAAGACGAATCCGCCGACGAAGAAGAACGCGTTCGGCGTGAAGACACGATCCCCCGGTACGAAGCCATGCGCCTGCCCCAGCCACCACGCATGCCTCACGAGCGCCCCCTGCGTGTGCACGACGGCCTTGGGATCGGCCGTGCTCCCCGAGGTGTAAATGATCGCCCCCGTGTCGGCGGGCCGGACCTGGGTTTCGGCGGCATGGAGGAGGTCGTCCCGGACCGCCGCACCGTCGCTGCAGCTCCACGCCCGATCAGCACCACCGAACACGCGGATGCGCCGAAGATAGGGGGCCGAGGTGAGCTGCAGATCGGGACTGCCGGCCGTCGCGAGGCCAGGAAGGGCCTCCTCCAGGCGCCCGAGATAGTCGTGCGAGAGCAGTCGGGGGACCGTGAGCAGCGTCTGCACGTCCGCATGCCGCAGCGTCCAGCCCAGTTCCGGCGCCTGGTAGAGCGTGTTGATGGGGACGAGGATCGCGCCGATCCGCGTGGTCGCGAGCATGCCGACCACGAAGTCGGGTCCGTTCGGCGCGAGGAGTCCCACGCGCGTCCCTTTGCCCACGCCGGTCGCCAGCAGGCTACGCGCGAGCCTGGCGGATGCCGCGTCCGCTTCGGCGAAGCTGATTCGATCGTTCCCGAGGACGATGCACTCCCGCGGGCCGAATCGCTCGACCAGGAAGCGCAACATGTCCGGAAACGTGTCGTATCCGGGATCGGGAATGTCGTCTCGCTTCACCGGAGGATCTTCCTGCACGTGGCTGTACTGATGTACAGTATCTGCCACAATGTCTACCCCGCGAAAGGATCCCGTCACCATGCCGCCCACGACCATCGACCTGCGATCGAAGCACCTACTTGCCACGAGTGACGACGGGATCCTGACCGTTCGGTTCGCTCGCCCCGAACGGAAGAACGCCATGACGGTGGAGATGTACCACGGCGTGAAGCGGGCGTGCCGCCTCGCCGAGGAGGATGCCGCCATCGACGTCGTCGTCCTCACCGGAACGGGGGACGTATTCTGTGTGGGCGGCGAGATGAGTGGCCGGCACGAGGGGCAGTCGCACTTCGACGCCTTCACGGACATGCTCGACGTCACACCCTTCGTGCAGATCGAGCGATGCCCGAAGCTCGTCCTGACTCGCATCAACGGCATGTGTCAGGGCGGCGGGCTGGTCATGACGCTGATGAGCGATCTCTCCATCGCGGTGGAGAGCGCGAAGTTCCGCGTGCCCGAACTGCTCCGGGGCGTGGCGGATCCGTGGGTCATGGGGCGGCTGGCGACGCGGGTCGGGATGGCCCAGGCCAAGCGGCTGGCCTTCACCGGGCGCTACTTCAGCGCGCGCGAGGCTCTGGACATGGGCCTCATCGGGGAAGTGGTGCACGACGACGAACTCGATGCCGCGGTCGCAAAGACAATCGAGGAGGTCCGCATGACCGGGCCACGCGCGCGTACCCTCGCGAAGCGTGACTTCAACCAACAGCTCCCCACGCTGCACATGGAGATGTTCCAGGAGACGGTGGGAAGCCCCGAATGCATCGAGGCCTGGGTTGCCTTCACGGAGAAGCGCACCCCCAAATGGCCCCGCTGACACGCGTCAGCGCAGCTCGAAGATCTCGTACCGCACGACACCGTCGCCGAACTGGCCCTTCCCGACCGCTCGAATCCGATTGAGCCACGCGTAGCGCTCGTCACCGGTCTCGAACTTCATCATCGACAGCACCGGCCAGTCGCCACGCTCGGGATCGAGGTTGCCGTCGTACGTGAGGTACACGAACGCTCCATCGTCGGTCTCGAGGGCGAGCCGCACGTCGACCTCGACCACGCCGTCCGGGCGGGCGAGCGCCCAGTCGGCCGCCGCGTGGCCGGCGAGCCGCGCCGACAGGCGCTCGCCCTCCACCCGTGCCGCGGACACTTCGCCGATCAGGCGATTGCCACGTGGCGTGGCGCCGATCGCGACCATGCCTCCCACGGTGAACTCGGCGGTGGCCAACGGGATCACTTCCAGCATTCGATGCAGCCTCCGGTTGTGCTCTGATACAATATTTGCTCAACTGTATCACCTCGGCCGGGCACGGCAACGCCACGAAGGAGCGACCAATGAGTCTCGCTGTCGACGACCTCGTCCTCGTTTCGGTGGACGATCACATGGTCGAGCCGCCGGACATGTTCGAGCGGCACGTGCCGGCCAAGTACCGTGACCGCGCGCCGCGGATCGAGGAGCGAAAGGGTGCGCAGGTCTGGGTCTTCGAGGGGAAGGTCACGCCCAACATCGGTCTGGCCGCGACCGTGGGCCGGCCGCGCGAGGAACTCGGCCTCGAACCGAATCGCTTCGAGCAGATGCGGCGCGGATGCTACGACGTGAACGCGCGCGTGGAGGACATGAATGCGAACGGCACCTTCGCCTCGCTGTGCTTTCCCACCGTGCCGGGAATTCACGGCAAGCTGTTCAGCGACGTCGAGGATCGCGAGTTGGGGCTCGCGGTTCTCCGAGCCTACAACGACTGGCACATCCACGAGTGGGCCGGAACACATCCCACCCGCTTCATCCCGTTGGCCCTGATCCCGTACTGGGACTCCCGGCTCGCCGCCGAGGAGGTCCGACGCGCCGCGCGCCTGGGCTGCCGGGTGTTCGCCTTCTCACAGAACGTCTCGGCAATGGGGTACCCCAGCATTCACGACGCCCACTGGGATCCGTTCTTCACGGCCGTCTGCGACGAGGGAGGCGCGCTCGCCGTGCACCTGGGCACCAGCAACAAGGCCATGTTCAACTCGATGGATGCCCCCTACAGCGGCTACATGGCCATGGTGAACATCGACATGGCGAGCTTCGCCTGCGACGTCATCTTCTCGCCCGTGTTGCAACGCTTCCCGCACCTCAAGATCGCCATGTCGGAGGGCGGCATCGGCTGGGTCCCCTACTTTCTCGAGCGCTGCAAGTGGATCCACGAGCGGCACAGCATCTGGGCGCATGACGACCTGGGAGGGAAGACGCCGCTCGAGGTATTCCGGCAGCACTTCCTCACCTGCTTCATCGACGACCCCTGCGGCATCGAGATGCGTCACAAGATCGGCATCGACAACATCAGTTGGGAGTGCGACTACCCGCACTCCGACACCACATGGCCGCAGTCGCCGGAGTTCGTGGCCGCGCAGTTGGACGGCCTGAGCCCCGACGAGGTGGACAAGATCACGCACCTGAACGCCTTGCGCTTCTTCGGCTCGGACCTCCTCGAGCGGGTGGGTCGTGAGAACGCAACCGTGAAGGCGCTTCGAGAACAGGCCGCGGGGCTCGACTTGAGCGCGCCCAGCCCCGAGGGCATGACCGGGCCGCCCAAGGGCGAGACGCGCCAGCTTCTCGTGAGTGATCTCATCTACCAGATCTTGCAGTAATCCGCGTGGATGCCTTGGCGCAGCTGCTGGCGCGTGACCAGATCCGACAGCTCGCGGAACGCTACGCGCTGGCCATCGACTGCCGCGACCTCGACGGGCTCGCTCGGCTGTTCGTGCCCGACGTCGAGTGCGGCCGCTGGGGCACGGGTAGCGACGCCCTTCGTGCGAGCTTCGAAGACCAGCTCCGCGTGACTGGGCCGACCGTGTCCCTGATCGCCAACCACGTCATCGATTTCGACGACGACACGACCGCGCACGGCATCGCATACGGCGTCGTCGAAGCCGCGCGTCCGGAGGGATGGATCCGTCAGATGATCCAGTACCACGACGACTACGTGCTCCGAGACCAGCGATGGCGGTTCCTCCGCCGCCAGCATCTGCTCTGGTACGGCATCGTGCTCCCTTACGATCCGCTGGCGCAGCCCCCCGCCGACTGGCCCCGCAGCCAGGTCGGCCGAGGGACGGTGCCCGAATGTTGGGAGAGCTGGCGGCGCTTCCAGCACGACGCCACGACACCCCGCGAAAGGACGAAGACGTGAACGGCGAACGGTTCGCGATCCCTGGATTCAAGCCAGAGGACCCCACTTGGTACCTCGGCGACCCGCATCACGTCTACGCACGGCTGCGCCAGGAGCAGCCGGTCTATTGGCACGAGCCCGAGGGCTTCTGGTTCCTGACGAAGTACGCGGACGTGCACGCCGTGTCGAAGGACCCCGGCACCTTCTGCAGCAGCAAGGGCTTCCGGATCAACGACGAACTGCGCACCGGACACGGGTCAGACCTCGGCATCCCGCCCTCGATTCTGGGCATGGACCCCCCGCACCACACCCGCTATCGGAAGCTCGTCAGCGGCTATTTCACCCCGCGCGCCATCGCCAAGCTCGAGTCTCGCGTGCGCGAGCTCGCCCGTGAGTCGCTCGATGCCATCTCGCCCGGAGAGGTCGTCGACTTCGTGGAGGCGGTCTCCGTCCCGCTGCCGGTCCTGGTCATCGCCGAGATGCTGGGCATCCCGACCTCCGAGCGGGAGCAGTTCAAGGACTGGTCGGACGATCTCATCGCGGCCAACGACGGAGACCTCGAAGCGATCGGCCGGGTCGGAGAGCTGTTCGTGTACATGATCGGGCAGGCCCTCGCGCGACGGAAGGCACCGAGCGACGATCTCCTCTCGGCGGTCGCGACGGGCGAGCCGAACGGGCGCCCGTTGGACGACAACGAACTCGGGATTTTCGGCATGACGCTGCTCGGCGCGGGGAACGAGACGACGCGCAACCTCATCTCGGGTGCCGCCGAGGCGCTCATGGCACACCCCGCGCAGCGGGCGGCCTTGGCGCAGGACCCCTCGCTCCTGCCGGCAGCGATCGAGGAGATGCTCCGCTGGGTCTCGCCGATCAAGTCGTTCGCGCGCACTGCCACCCGCGAGACCGAGATCCGTGGGCAGCGAGTCGCCCCGAACGACTTTCTCGTACTCTGCTATTCCTCCGCCAATCGAGACGAGGAGGTGTTCGGGCCGACCGCCTCGTCCTTCGACGTTCATCGCGGCGGCGTCGAGCCACACCTCGGCTTCGGCGTCGGCCAGCACGTGTGCCTCGGCGCCCACCTCGCCCGCCTGGAGGCTCGCGTCATGTTCGAGGAGCTGCTCGCGCGCTTCCCGAACTTCGAAGTGGCCGGAGAGGTCGATCGCGTTCGCTCCACCCTCATCAACGGCATCGAGCGCATGCCCGTCGTCTTCCGCGCGTAGTCACCGGCCTGGCAAGGGACAGCATCCGTGCAAGCGGCCATTCTCCACAAGCTCAATGACACGCTGGACGTTCGCTCCGACGTCTCTCTCACCGACCTGCAGGTACACGATGTGCGCATCAAGATCGCCGCGAGCGGCGTCTGCCATTCGGACCTGTCCGTTCAGAATGGCACGCTTCCCTCCCCGCGACGTGGCCGTCGGAGACCACGTCATCATCTCCTTCACCCCCGCCTGCCGAATATGTGGGCCGTGCTTGCGCGGTCAGTCGTACCTGTGTGAGGCCATGGTCACCATGCTGGTTCCACGCTTTGTCGTGAACGGGGAAGCCATCATGGGCATGGCGGGCTGCGGCACCTTCGCGAACGAGGTGATCGTACCCTCCTCCGCGGTCGTGAAGATCGATGACGATATTCCGCTCGACGTCGCCTCGCTCATAGGCTGCGGCGTCACCACGGGCGTCGGTGCCGCCATCAACACGGCCGCGATCGCGCCGGGTTCATCGGTCGTCGTATTCGGCGCCGGCGGCGTCGGGATCGCGGCGATCCAAGGGGCACGCATCGCCGGGGCGGCCGAGATCCTCGCGGTGGACCTGCTCGAGGACAAGCTGGAGGCAGCGTTGCGCTTCGGGGCGACCCACGTCTGCACGCCGGACGCACTCGAGCAGATGAAGGCGGAGATCACGGCGGGTGAAGGGTTCGACTACGCACTGGAGTGCATCGGCAACCCACCGACGATTCGCGCGACCTACGATGCTACGCGCCGGGGGCGGCACCGCCGTCATCGTCGGCGTCGGTCGAATGGACCAGATGGTCCAGTTCAGTGCCTTCGAGTTCTTCTTCGCGGACAAGACGCTGCGCGGGTCGATGTACGGAAGCGCGAACGTCCGAACGTTCATGCCGAAGCTCTGTCGGTTGTGGAAGGCCGGCAAGCTCGATCTGGATGGAATGATCAGCCGGCGAATCCGCCTCGACGAGGTGAACGACGCGCTTCGGGCGATGGAGGCGGGTGAGGTGATCCGCTCGGTCATCGATTTCGGGTGAGCGATGCGAGCGGGCGGGTCCAGGCTCACCCAAAGGCCGCGCCGGCACACACGCGAATCTCTTGCCCGGTGATGGCACTGGCCTCGTCCGAGCAGAGGAACATCACCGTCTTCGTGACCTCGCGCGGCTCCACGATTCGACGCAGCGCCGTGCGCTCACCGGCCTCGCGCTCCAGCTCAGCGACCGCTTTACCCTGCTCGGCCGCGATGCGTTGCCAGTAGCTCGCCAGCAGCTCGGTTCGGACGGCGCCCGGTACGATCGTGTTGGCGCGAATGCCATGACGACCCACCTCCTGCGCGAGCGTCCGCGTGAAGCCCAGGATGCCGAGTTTGGAGGCCGTGTAGTGGCTCTTCCGCTCGAACGCACCAAGGGCGGCGGTCGACGAGAACGTGAGGATGACACCCGACCGTTGGGGAATCATGTGCCGTAAGCTCGCCCGGGCGACCAGGAACTGGGACGTCAGGTTCGTCGCGACGACCCGGTTCCAGTTCTCCAGCGTCTGCTGGTGTACCCAGCCGTCCGTCCCGGCGAACGCCGCGTTGTTGATCATGAAATCCAGGCGCCCGAACCGCCCGACCGCTCGTTCGACCATGGTATCCACGTCGGCCTCGACCGTGATGTCGGTCGGCACGACGAGCGGGCGGGTGTGCCCACCCGCCTCGGCCAGGTCCGCGGTTTCCTCCAGGAGCCTTTCGCGTCGGGCAGCCACACAGACGAAGGCTCCCTCACGCGCGAACTGGATCGCCATATCCCGGCCTATGCCGGTTCCGGCACCCGTGATGATGGCCACCTTGCCGTCGAATCTCATACCGGCCTTCGCCGTCGATCTTGCACCGCGGCGGGCAACAGTGTCGAATCCCCCCGCATCTGATGTCGATCCATCGAATGACACATATCGGAATCTGCGTGTCCAATCTGCCTCGTGCGATGGGATTCTACACCAACGCCCTCGGGTTCCGGGAGGTCGGTCGCTATCGCACGGGAGACGCCGCCACGGCGGCCATTCTCGAAGTGGAGCGAACCGACCTCGAACTCGTATACCTCGAGCGGGACGGGTGGCGGATCGAGCTGCTGCATTACGCCTCGCCCGGGCATCGAGGCGACGGCGAGCGGCGTCTCATGAACGAGCTGGGACTCACGCACCTCAGCTTTGCGGTGGACGATCTCGATGCGGTCGCCCGCATGATCGCGGAGCACGGCGGGCAAGTGCTCGACCATACGCAGGCGACCTTCAAGAGCGGCAACCGCGGGCTTTTCGCACTCGATCCGGACGGAACGCGCATCGAGCTGATCGAACGACGAGCCGAGCAGTCTCCCGGCTCGGGTAATTGACGACGCGGCCACTCACGCGCGCGGGAGCTTCGCACCCGTCCGTGCAATGAGGTCGCGCTGGATCTCGCTCGTGCCGGCGCCGATCTTGTGCAGGAGCTGCTTCATCACCCCAAGGCTGAACTGGCCCCGGGCGGGACAGTGGGCGTCGCCGGGCATGACGTTGCCGTACTCCCCGAGCAGGCGGGAGCCGACGTCGACCAGCTCCGCCGCGAACTCCGAGTGATACAGCTTCGAGATCGACGGCATCTCGGGCGACACGCGCCCCTCTGCCTGCATCGAGGCGAGGCGATAGCAGATGGCCCGCCCGACCTCGACCCGCTCGATCATCCGGCCGAGTTCCAGACGCGCGACGGGGTCCTCCAATGGATCACGGTCGGTGCCGACGAGGCTGCGGCAATACGCGATGAGATCGTCCAGGATCCGGCGTTCTCGCGCCGCGCGGGCGATGTTCGATCGCTCGAAGGTCAGCAGCGCCTTGCCGACACGCCAGCCGTCGCCTTCCGCCCCCACCCGGTTCTCCACAGGGACACGGACGTCGGTGAAGAATTCCTCCGCGAAGGTCACGGTACCGGTCATCGACGCGATGGGTCGGATCTCGATGCCAGGCGTCCGCATGTCGACGAGCAGAAAGCTGATGCCGTCCTGACGTCGCGTCTCCTTCGATGTCCGCGCCAGCAGGAACATCCAATCAGCACGCATGCCGCAGCTGGTCCACGTCTTCTGTCCGTTGAGGACGTAGTGGTCGCCGTTCCGCTCCGCGCGCATTTGCAACGCCGCCAGGTCGGAACCCGCGTTCGGCTCGGAATAGCCCTGCGCCCAGATCACGTCGGCGCTCGCGATGCCGGGCAGGTGTCGCGCTTTCTGCTCGTCGGTTCCCTCGCGCATGAGAATGGGGCCGAGCATGTTGAGGCCATTCGGATTGATGAGCGGGGCGCGTCGGTAGGCCAGCTCCTCGCGCACGACGACCTGCTCGATGATACCCAGCCCGCGGCCACCGTACTCGACCGGCCAATGCGGCACGAGCCATCCGGCTGCACCGAGCCGGCGGTTGAAATCATGCACCCATGCGTATTCCGCCTCGGGGGCCCACTCCGCCGACTCCGGCCCCTCTTCGTGGTCCGGCGGGAGGTTCATGTCGAGGAAGGCGCGTAGCTCGTCCCGTAGGGCGACCTGGTCGGGCGTGAGCGCGAGCCGCATCAGGCCGACTGCCGCCGATCTTCGAGTTCTCGGACGGCCGGCATGACCTCCTTCGCAAACAGTTCCATCGAATGCCGGACGCGACGGCGCTCCATCGCACCCCCTCGGCTCATGCGAAGCATCAGGTTGCTCCATCCCATGTCGACCACTACGTCCTCAACGGACAGAAGACGTGGACCAGCTGCGGCA